>CAJXOU010000047.1 GCA_913057645.1 uncultured Rhodobiaceae bacterium
TCCGGCGCCGGGAGGGGAAGACCGGCGCCGGAGGGGGCTCGAAGCACCGCGGCGGGTGAGCGGGGGGCAGGTCACCCGGGCGGCATATGCTCGGCCCTCATGATCAAGTAGATAAGTCCGGTATGGCGGACCTTCAATACGGCTTGTTTACATTCGTGAACTGTGGATTAACCAGGTCAAAAGGGGCCGAATCCCGGGTAATATCAACCGGTTATGGTCGAAACCGGCGCCGGAAGCCTGCCTGCGTCAAACCGCCGCAAGACTTCCGGCCCGGAAATCAGATCACACCAAGGTCCTTCGCCGTCAAATCGATGCAGCGGCGGGCGAGGGAGAAAAGCTCGTCCATCTCGTCCGTCGTGATCGTTAGCGGCGGGCTCAGCACCATCGTATCGCCGATGGCGCGCATCACCAGCCCGTTCGAAAAGCAGTGGTTCCGGCAATGGGTGCCGGCATCGCGTGCGCTCTCGAATTTGGCTCGGGTTTTCTTGTCCTTCACCAACTCAATAGCGCCCAGAAGCCCGACGCCCCGCGTCTCGCCAACAAGCGGATGATCGGCCAGTTCGGCGAGCTTCTTCTGAAAATAGCTGCCGGTTGCCCCACCTGCCTTCTCGACGAGCTTTTCCTTCTGGATGAGCTCAAGATTCGCGAGGGCCACGGCGCAAGCGACTGGATGACCTGAGTAGGTGAAGCCGTGTGACCATTCCTCGTCGGCGTTGAAGACGACGTCGCCGACGCGCTTACCGAGGCCAACAGCGGCCAGCGGCTGATAGCCGGACGAGAGACCTTTCGCCATGTTGATCATGTCGGGCTCGATGCCGAACGTGTCCGAACCGAACCATTGGCCCGTCCGGCCGAAGCCGCAGATCACTTCGTCGACATGGAGGAGCACATCGTATTTGCGGCAGATGCGCTGAATCTCTTCCCAATAGCCCTTGGGCGGAATGATGAGGCCGCCCGCCCCCTGAACCGGTTCTGCGACGAAGGCCGCGACGTTTTCCGCGCCGAGTTCGAGAATCTTTTCTTCGAGGCTTCGCGCCGTCTTGAGGCCGTATTCCTCCGGCGTCATATCGCCGCCCTCTGCAAACCAGTCCGGGCAGTCGACATGGACGAAGCCCGGCAGCGGGAGATCGGCCTGCGGATGCAGATGGGTGAGCCCGGAGAGCGAGGCCGCCGCGAGCGTGACGCCGTGATAGGATTTCTTGCGGGCGATGATCGTCTTCTTCTCGGGCTTGCCCATCAGGTTCCAGTAGTAGCGGATGATCTTCACCGCGCTGTCATTTCCTTCGGAGCCTGAATTGGCAAAGAAAAAACGATCGATCCCCTTGGGGCAGACTTCCGCGAGCTTGTCGGAAAGTTCGGCCGCGTAGGGGTTCGTCGTCTGGAAGAAGTTGTTGTAGTAAGAGAGTTCCTTCAGCGCCTTGTAGCCGGCGGCGGCGAGTTCCTCTCGGCCATAGCCGACCTGCACGCACCACAGGCCCGCCATGCCGTCGATCATGCGCTTGCCCTCGCTATCGTAGAGATAGACGCCCTCGGCATGGGTGATCACGCGCGCACCCTTCTGCGCGAGGTCCTTGTGCGTCGTGAAGGGATGGAGGTGATGGGCGGCGTCCATCTCCTGCCAGCGTTTGGTCTGATTTGAAATAGAGGCGGTTTGCGACATCTCGTCTGCTCCGGTTCCGATGAAAACGACTGGACGGAAGGCGCGGGGCCCCTGGGGGGCGCCGCGCGGGAGCAGGCTTAGGGATTGTAGCCGATGCGGGCGCAGAGGATCAGCAGTTCCTGCTTGCTCCTCGGCGAGACGAGAAAATGTACTGGGCCATTCATGGGTGAAGGTTATCCCAATCGGCCGTCACGGCCAAGCAAGGGGGGTCAGGCAACACTCTCGAGGTGCCTCGCCAGGGTCTCGCGAACTCGTGTCCGGTTCCGGCTCGTCGGGTTGATGGCCGCTTCGAGGCCGAGGCCGTTCACGATGCCGACAAGCCGCTCCGCCTCATAGGCGGCATCGGCGGAGGGCGCAATTTCGCGAATGAAAGGCAGGATCGAGGCCCGCCACCGGTCGTGCCGGTCGCCGTTTTCCTTCGCCAGCGTCCTGTCGGCCGCCGCCGCTCCCCAGAACGCGATCCAGATCTTCCATTCCCTCAGGCGGGCATCGTCGAGCGGCAGGGTCTCTTCGAGCATGCGGAGCAGGCGTTGCCGAGGCGTCCCATCGGCGGCCCTTGCCACTGCCATGCGCGACGCGGCGGCGTCGTACACGGCCCGCAGCGCCGCCAGAACGAGTTCCTCGCGATTGGCGAAATAGTGGGTCAGGCGGCCTGTGGTGCAATCGGCAGCGGCCGCGATCTTGCGCATCGTGACGCCCTCGAGGCCTTCACCGGCAATCACCTGCCAGCTTGCTTCGACAATTTCCCGGCGTCGGGTGTCATGGTCCACGATCTTCGGCATACCGGAAATCTAATCCTGATCTCTTCTTTACACAACATGTGTTTTGTAATAATTCTTTGCATAACAGACGTTGGCCAAAGGGAGGCGATCATGTACGAGTTTCTCGAGGGGCTGTTGCACATTCGCGATGTCGACCAGATCTGGATTCTGCTCGGCCTTATCGGCGTCGATGTCGGGCTGACATGGATCCTGCGGAAGAAATATTACGAGATGGCGGATTCCGCCTGCTCTATCGTCATGGCGCTGCTCTATGCCGCGACCATCGCCCTGTCGGCCGCGACGGTGCTGGCGGCGCTCTACTGGGTGCATCAATTCGCGTTCCTCGACATCGACTGGACAAGCAGCGTCGCGCTCATCCTCGCGGCCTATGTCATCATCGATTTTCTTTTCTACTGGTATCACCGTGCGATCCACGAGGTCCGCTTCGGCTGGGCCGCGCATGTGAACCATCATTCGAGCCAGTATTTCAACGTCGGCACAGCGCTCCGTGCGTCCTTTGTCGAAGCCTGGCTCGAACCGCTCCTCTTCATCCCGGCGGTCCTCATCGGCATCGATCCGGTGATGGCGATTGCGCTCCTGTCGATCAACCATCTTTATCAGTACTGGCTTCATACGCGGCATATCGGCAAGCTCGGCCCCGTTGAATGGGTGATGAACACGCCCTCGCATCATCGCGTCCATCACGGCTCCAATCTGCAGTATTGCGACAAGAATTATGCGGGCACCTTTATCGTCTGGGACCGGCTGTTCGGAACGTTCGAGAAGGAAATCGAAGAGCCCGTCTTCGGCATCCGCTACCAGCTCGAAACGCGCAATCCGGCGAAGGCGACTTTCCACGAATGGGTCGCAATCGTGAGCGATCTCAGAAAGGCGCGCTCCTTCCGCGAGGCGATGGGTTATCTCTTCGCGGCGCCGGGTTGGGCGCCCGACGGCAACGGCGACACGACGCGCGCGCTGCAGGCGGAAATGAAGCGCGAGCAGCTTGCGGGGAAGGCTACCGGCTGAACGGTTACACGTTCAGCAACAGGTGCTCGCGCTCCCAGGCGGAGATGACCTGCTGATAGGCTTCGTGTTCGGTAAGCTTCACATCCATATAGAGCGTCACAAAGTCGGCCCCGAGCACTTCCTTCAGTTCGGTTGCGGTGCGCAGATTGTCGAGTGCGTCGAGCAGATGGCGCGGCAGCGCGTAGCGCTTGCTGTCATAGGCATTGCCCGTCATTTCCTTTGTCGGCTTCAGGTCGTTCTCCATGCCGATATAGCCGCAGGCAAGCGACGTCGCGATGGCGAGGTAGGGGTTTGCATCGGCACCGGGAACCCGGTTCTCGACGCGCCTGCCCTGCCGCTTGGCTTCCGGTACGCGCAAACCCACGGTGCGGTTTTCGTGACCCCAATGCGTATTGATGGGTGCGGCATGATCGCGAACGATGCGGCGATATGAATTGACGTTGGGCGCGATCAGCGCCATCGCGTCGGGCAGATATTTCTGCAATCCTGCGATATAGGCGAGGAAGAGCTTCGTGTCCTTGCCCTGCTTGGTGGCGAAGAGATTGTCGCCCGTCTCCGCACTCACGATCGACTGATGGATATGCATGGCGCTTCCGGGTTCGCCCTCGTAAGGCTTCGCCATGAAGGTTGCGTAGATGCCGTGGCGCAGCGCCGCCTGCCGCATGGTGCGCTTGAATAGAAATGCCTGGTCGGCGATCTCGAGCGGGTCGCCGTGGTCGAAATTGATCTCGACCTGAGCGGCGCCCGACTCATGGATCAGCGTGTCGATGTCGAGGTCCTGCGCTTCACAGAAATCGTACATGTCCTCGAAGATCGGATCGAACTCGTTCACCGCGTCGATGCCATAGGACTGGCGCGCCGTTTCCTGGCGGCCATTTGCACCGACCGGGGGCTCGAGCGGGTAGTCAGGGTCGATGTTCTTCGCCGCGAGATAGAATTCGATTTCGGGCGCGACGACGGGCACCCAGCCCTTCTCTTCGAAAAGCGCTACAACGCGCTTCAGCACGTTGCGCGGTGCAATCGGAACGGGCTTCCCGTCCCGGTAGTTCGCGTCGCAGAGGATCTGTGCCGTTGGTTCGTCGTACCACGGCACGACGCGCACCGTGCCGGGATCGGGATCGAGGATGATGTCGGGCTCGATATCGCCGAGGAAATCGCTGTCGACATAATCGCCCGTCACGGTCTGGCCGAAAATCGATTCCGGCAGTTTCAGCGAGCGGTCGTTGAGGCCGGAAATGAACTTCCGTGTCGGGATGATCTTTCCGCGCGCGATGCCGGCCATGTCCGACACCATGCACTCGACTTCAGTGATCCGGCGATCCTTAAGCCACTTGACCAGATCTTCCGTGTTCGCGACCTTGTCTTCCTTCTCGCTGCCCATCGCCATGGGACACCACTCTTTCCTTGTCAGCGTTCGCGGCGGCAGCCTCGCGCACCGCGTCTCCAAATGCCCGGAACAGTTTCTGCGATACCGGGTTCTCCCAATATTTCCATTCGGGATGCCATTGCACGCCAAGCGCAAAGGCGCCGGCGCCGCGAACCTGAACCGCTTCCACGGTGCCGTCGGCGGCCCTTCCCTCCGGGCTCAGGGCGTCGGCGACGCGCGCCACCCCCTGGCCATGCAGCGAGTTTACCGCAATCGTCCGTGTGCCAAGCAGCTTTTCGAAAATACTTCCCTCTTCGAGAAAGACGTCATGCGCGGGGCCGTACTGGACGTCGAGGGGATCGTCCTTCTTTTCGCGATGGTCGAAGCGGGGCGCATAGCCTGACTCGGAGGGCATCTCTTCCAGGTGCTGGTGAAGTGTGCCGCCATAGGCGACGTTGAGCTCCTGAAATCCTCGGCAGACGGCGAAAAGCGGTACAGAACGCTCGACGGAGGCCCGGATCAGTTCCAGCGTCAGTGCGTCGCGCTGACGGTCGAGCAGCACCCCCTCGCGAGGCGCCGTGCCGCCGTAGTTCTCCGGATGGACGTTTGAGTGCGACCCGGTGAGGAAGATGCCATCGCATAGCGCGAAAATCTCCTCAAGGCGCTTTTCCGCCTCGCCAAAAGGCTCCCTTGGAACAGGAAGCAGGACGGGCTGGCAATCGGACCCTCCGTCCACCGCAGCGAGATATTTCTCGCCCACGGCATGAAACGGGTGGGGTCCCAGCATCTTCACGTCACAGGGTATGCCAACGATGGGCCGCCGGAGCGATTTTCTGGTCATGCTGATCACAAGTATCCGCGCTCTCCGCAGCCGGTCAAGGCAGGGCGCGGGGTGGAAAGGCTTCCGTGTCGAGGATAATAGACGCGAGGACGCGACGCCAGTTCGAGCCTAGCGGGGACCGATCTGGGGGCGCTGGTTGTCGCGCAGCACGAAGAGCGAGTTGTCTGCCCGGATGCCGGTCTCGACATTGCGCAGGGCCACCGTCGTCTGCAGGCCCTGCGCGTCTGTGACGACCCACTGGCGGAGCTGCATGCGGGGCTGATCGAAAATCAGCGTGATCTGGCCCGGCGCCTCGCCCTTGCTGTCCGCAAGCGTGACGAGAAGAGCGCCCGGTTGCGTTTCGACATTCAGGACGCGCGCGCTTTCGCTGAGGTTGACGTTCTCGGCGAGCAGGAGGCTCAGCGGGGTCGAGGCAATGGGATAGCGCTGCGCAGGAGCGGAGCTGTCCTTCACCGCAACCCAGGTGCCGTCCGCGACGACGAGCAGGTTTTCCGGCGGCTCGTATTCGAAACGAAGACGGCCTGGCCGGCGCAGATAGAACTTGCCCTCGGCGACAGAGCCGTCCGGGCCTACCTGCAGGAAGTCGCCCTGCATGTCCTCGAGGGAGGAGAGGTAGGCGCTCGCTTCCGCAAGTGCTTCGCCGTCTTCCTTGTCGAGCCCGGCCTGTGACGGCGCGGTGTCCGTGGCCGTCATGCCGTCGGTCGTCTCGGCCCGTGCCTGTCCGCCTGCCGTAAGGAAGGTCACGAAAAGCAATCCGAGCCCGATCAGGGCTGCGGCAAGCAACATGCGCTGCCGGTGACGGTGGTTCTGGTCGAAGTCTCTCATGAGCAGGATCATGGCGGGCCTTTGTGGCGAAATATGGCGTCCCGGAAGGCGTTTTGGCGGCGTTTGGTGGACACCGGGTTAACCGTGGAAACGCTTGCTGTTCAATGGTCTCCGACGAGAACTTCGCGCTTTCCCTGATGGTTCGGGGGGCTGACGACGCCCTGTTCTTCCATAAGCTCGATCAGCCGCGCGGCCCGGTTGTAACCGATCTGCAGGCGGCGCTGGATGTAGCTCGTCGAGGCGCGCTTGTCGCGTGCGACGATGGCGACGGCCTTGTCGTAGAGATCGTCGCCCGACCCCGCGCCGCCGTCGAAGGCAAAGGGATCGTCGCCCTGCTCTTCTTCCGCCGTGATCGCCTCGAGATATTCCGGCACGCCCTGCTTCTTGAGAAAGGTCACGACCTTCTCCACTTCCTCGTCGGAAACGAAAGGTCCGTGTACGCGGCGGATGCGCCCGCCGCCCGCCATGTAGAGCATGTCGCCCTGCCCGAGCAGCTGCTCGGCGCCCTGCTCGCCCAGAATGGTTCGGCTGTCGATCTTCGAGGTGACCTGGAAGGAAATGCGCGTCGGAAAGTTCGCCTTGATGGTCCCGGTGATGACGTCGACGGAGGGGCGTTGCGTTGCGGTGATGATGTGGATGCCGGCGGCGCGCGCCATCTGCGCAAGGCGCTGCACGGCGGCCTCGATCTCCTTGCCCGCCACCATCATCAGGTCAGCCATTTCGTCGACGATGACGACAATGAAGGGCATGGGCGAAAGATCCATCTCTTCTTCTTCGTAGATCGCCTCGCCCGTTTCCTTGTCGAAACCGGTCTGGACGGTACGGACCAGAACCTCGCCGCGCTCGTTCGCTTCGACGACTCGGGTGTTGTAGCCGTCGATATTCCGTACACCGACCTTCGACATCTTGCGGTAACGGTCTTCCATCTCCTTGACGACCCATTTGAGCGCCACGACGGCTTTCTTGGGCTCGGTCACCACGGGAGAAAGGAGATGGGGAATGCCGTCATAGACGGAGAGTTCCAGCATCTTCGGGTCGATCATGATGAGCTTGCACTGGTCCGGCGAGAGCCGGTAGAGCAGCGACAGGATCATCGTATTGATGCCGACCGACTTGCCGGAGCCGGTGGTGCCTGCAATCAGCAGATGCGGCATGCGTGCAAGATCGGAAAGAACCGGCTCGCCACCAATATTCTTGCCGAGCGCAAGAGAGAGTTTCGAGCTCGAGTTCTCGTACTCCTGCGTCTCCAGAAGCTCACGGAGATAAACCGTCTCGCGCCGTGCGTTCGGTAGTTCGATGCCGATGGCGTTGCGGCCCGACACGACGGCGACGCGGGCGGATACGGCACTCATCGAACGGGCAATGTCGTCGGCGAGCGAGATCACGCGCGACGATTTGATGCCCGGTGCGGGTTCGAGTTCGTAAAGCGTCACGACGGGGCCCGGGCGCACAGAAATGATTTCGCCACGGATACCGAAATCGTCGAGCACGGATTCGAGCAGCCGCGCGTTCTGCTGCAGCGCGTCGTCGGTGAGTTGCGCGGCGGCACTCGATGCCTTGGGCCTTGTGAGAAGGCTCAGCGGCGGCAGCTGGTAGTCGCCCGCCGGCTCGAGCGGCAGTTTGGGTTGCGCTTCCCGCGCGGCGCGCTTGGAAGGTTTCGTCGGTTTCGCGGTCGAACGGTTCACGCGTGGTGCCGGTTTGTCCGACCATGTCGGCTCGACCCGTTCTTCGGCCCTTTGCCGTTCGCGGCGGCGGGCGCGACGTTCGGTTGCACTTTCCTCGTCGTTCCGGCGGCCGAACGTGGCGAGGCGTCCCTGCCGCGCCGCTTCGATTTCGTCTGCGCTCAGCGGTGCGTAGTCGCCGCGCCGAAGCAGGCGGTCGCCAAGATCGCTGATGCTGTCGCCGATCGTCCAGGCAATGACGCGCAGCCGGCTCGGTTCGACGTCCGGGCGGCGGGGACGTGGAATGTCTTCTTCCTCCGCCGATGCGCGGCGGCGCGCCCGGGTGCCGCCGGGGTAGCGCCGTTCGGTCTCCTCTTCCTCCGCTTTTTGTCGGCCGAGACTGCGCAACCATGCCGCTCCATTGCGGAGGTCGGCGAGTGATGTTTCGGTGGCGTAGAGAGCGAGAAAAAAGGTAACGGGTGCCGCGAACAGGGCCGTCAGCACATAGGCCGCGGCCTCTCCCGTCAGCGGTGCAAAAAGGCTGAGACCGAGAGCGGCCAGCGCGTCGCCGAGTACACCCCCCAGACCCAGCGCCAGCGGCCAGAAGGCGAAGCGCGGCAATGCGCCAAAGAATGTCGCAGCGGCGAGCGTGCACACGAGCCACGCCGCGACACGAAAGACGATATGGCCGGGTACCCGATGCGAAAAGGCGCGCAGTCCCCAGACGAAAGGCGGCAGCAACAGAAGGATGCAGGCAAGACCCAGTGTCTGCAGCAGAATGTCGGCGGCATAGGCGCCGGGAAGCCCCATCCAGTTGCCGGGTGCGCGCGTCGTCGCGTTGTTGAGGCTCGGGTCGTCGATCGACCAGCTCAGCACGGAGAAGATGCCGAAGCCGGCAAGTACCATGAGCAGAACGCCCGCGCCTTCCACGACTCGGCGCGCCAAGAAGTCGTTCACTGCCGGGGGCAGGTAGGTCAGCGGATTGACGATCCACTTCCTCACGCGCTCGTTCCTCCGATGGGCCTTCGCCGTCTGCTTGCGGGATGCCGCCGCCCCGGCTCTGCCGCTCTTTCGCGTCTTGCCGCGGCCTTGCTTCGCCGGCGAACCGATCACAACACCTCCGCCATGCGCGAAAGTGCTTCGCCTGTTTCGGCTTCGCCGTCGACGAGTGCGACGCGGATATAGGCCGCGCCGGGGTTGCCGCCGGGGCCATAGGGAGAATCTTCGCGCGAGAGATAGGCTCCGGGCAACACTTTCACGCCGCCGCGCGCCCAGAGTTCGCGCGCGGCCGCCTCGCCATCGCCCACGTCGAGCCAGAGAAAGAAGCCGCCGGGCGGACGATAGAAGCCGAAGCGGTTCCCCAGGATCCGTTCGGCGGCGTCGAATTTGGCGCGATAGAGATCGCGGTTCTCTTTCGCGTGGGCGTCGTCGTTCCAGCAGGCGGCGGCGGCGGCCATCAGCGGCAGGGGCACCTGCGGCGCCGCGATGTTGCGGAAATTGCGGAAGCGCTGCATCAGCCCGGCGTCGCCCGCGCAGAAGCCGGAACGCAGACCCGGCAGGCTCGATCGTTTGGAAAGCGAGTGAAAGACGATGATGTTGGCGAAGGGGTCGCCCTCCCCTGTCGCCATGCCGAGTGCTGTCTGCAGCGCGCCGGCAGGCGGCTCGCGGTCGTAGATGTCGGCATAGCATTCGTCGATAGCGAGCGTGATGTCGTGCTGGCGGGCAAGAGCGATCAGCCGTGTCAGATAGGTTTCGCTCGCGACGGAGCCTTGCGGATTGGCAGGACTGCAGAAATAGATCATCGCGGTGCGGGCGAGGAGGTCTTCCGGCAAGGTCTCGAAATCCGGCAGGAAGCCTGTATCCTTCGGAGCGGCGATGTAGATGGGCTCCGCGCCGGCGGCGAGGGCGGCGGCGGCATAGCATTGATAGAACGGGTTCGGCATCAGAATCGCAGGTTTTCCGCCCGCTTTCTGCAGCGGAGTCGCGACCTGGGCGATGTTGAAAAGGGCCTCGCGGGTGCCGTTGACGGGCAGGATCTGTGTCTCGGGATCGAGGGCGCGGCCCTTGCCGATCGCGTCGGAAATGCCGTAGCGCCGGCCGAGCCAGCCGGCGGCGGCATTGCGGAATTCCGGGGTGCCGATGATGGGCGGATATTTGCCGAAAAGCGCAGAATTCCGGGAAATTTCGTCCATCACGAAGGACGGAAAGGCATGCTTCGGCTCGCCCAGCGAGAGCACCAGAGGCGGCTTGCCGGGTTCGATTCCTTCGATGAGCGCGTTGAGGCGCGGGAAGGGACTGTCGGGCAGGCCGTCGAAACGGGAGGCGGGTGTGGTCACTGTCGCGCTAGGTCCTGTGGCGCACCGGCGCCGCGCCGCAAGATGTGCGGAAGCCGGGGATAAGGGTCGGCGCGATCTTAACCGTGGGGGGCGAAGCGGTCCAGTGCCGCGGACCGCTTCGCCCGGTGGAAAAAGCTGTGGAATTCCCGCGCCTTATCCACACAATTGGAAGCAAATATTTAACGGTGTCTTAAATCGACTGTCACCGAACTGTCACAAAAACGTCATATGACGCGCTTCAGCGTTGCGGCACGTCCGCCTCCGGGTTCGCGCCGATTCCATGGATCGCGAGATCGGCACCCCGGTGTTCGTCCTCGAGGTCGAGCCGGATGCCGATGGACACTTTCAGGAGGCCGTAGACGGCGAAGCCGGCGATGCCCGCATAGAGCGCGCCGCCAAGCGAGCCGACGAGCTGGCTTGCGAAGGTGACGCCGCCAAGACCGCCGAGTTCGGTCAGACCGAAAATCCCCGCCGCGATGCCGCCCCAGAGACCGCAGAGCCCGTGCAGCGGCCAGACGCCGAGGACGTCGTCGATCTTGAAGCGCCGCTGGCAGGCCTCGAACATGAGGACGAAGAGCGCGCCCGCGACCGCGCCGACCACGAAGGAGCCGGCGGGGTGCATGATGTCGGAGCCCGCGCAGACGGCGACGAGACCGGCAAGCGCGCCGTTGTGGATGAAGCCCGGGTCGTTGCGGCCCGCGACCAGCGCGGCGATGATGCCGCCCGCCATCGCGAGCAGCGAGTTCATGGCGACGAGGCCGGAAATGCCTTCGAGCGACTGCGCGGAGACGACGTTGAAGCCGAACCAGCCGATGCAGAGCAGCCAGGAGCCGAGCGCGAGCCAGGGGATCGAGGAGGGCGGGAAGGCGACGAGCCTGCCGTCCTTCGTGTAACGGCCGGCGCGGCGGCCGAGCAGGAGGACGGCGCCGAAGGCGAGCCAGCCGCCCACCGCATGGACAACGATGGAGCCCGCGAAATCGTGGAAGGGCGCGCCGAGCGCGGTCTCGAACCACGCCTGAATGCCGTGATTGCCGTTCCAGACGAGGCCCTCGAAGAAGGGATAGACGAGGCCGACCACGATCGCGGTCGCCATCGCCTGCGGCCAGAAGCGGGCCCGTTCGGCGATGCCGCCGGAGATGATGGCGGGGATCGCGGCGGCAAAGGTGAGGAGGAAGAAGAACTTCACCAGCGACAGGCCCTGCGGACCGTATTCGACGCCGTCGAGCGTTTCCGCGCCGCTCAGCACGGCCGCGTTGACGAAGAAGGTCGTGCCGTAGGCGACCATGTAGCCGACGAGGAAATAGGCGACGGTCGAGACGGCGAAGTCCGCGAGGATCTTCACCAGCGCATTCACCTGGTTCTTGTGGCGGACGGTGCCGACTTCGAGGAAGGCGAAGCCGGAATGCATCGCGAAGACGAGAATTGCGCCCATCAGGATAAAAAACACGTCGCCGCCCGCGCCGAGGCCGGCGCCGGCACTCTCCATCGTTTCCATGAAGGATCTCCCTTTCGTTGCCACCGTGAGCCCGGCCGGTGTTCCTGTTTCCGGATACCGGGCGTCCGGCCGCCTGCGCCCGGACGGGCGATGCGGCCTGATTATTCAGCGACATGCACAATCAATATGCATGCCAGCCGCACAGGCGGATGCAGGGCGCTACAGATCGGGGCGTTCTGCCGAAAACCGCGCGCCCGTCAAAGCGGGGCGCATTCAAACTGCCTATCGATTGACCTCAAATATGAGGCAATCGGATTAAATGGTGGGCAAAACAAAAATCGCGGCATCCGGATGTCACCCGGGCCGCGGACAAAAAAAGGAGCCCGTAGAGGGGATCTGCGGGCTCCAGTGTCACCGTCGATCCCCGGAAAGTGGTGGCAAGGGGTGCGACGGCCGTGGGAGAGAGGCGGGGGCCCGAGGGAAAGGGCCCCCGCCGGAGAGATACGCGTCAGCTCGTGGTGAACTCCGGATAGGCTTCGACACCGATTTCGGCCTTGTCGAGACCCATCATCTCTTCCTCTTCCGAGCAGCGGATGCCGATCGTGAAGCGGAGAGCAAGCCAGAGAACGAGGCTCGACACCGCGACGAAGATGCCGATGGAGATCACGCCCGTCGCCTGGATGGCGAAGCTCGTGTCCGCGTTGGTGAGCGGAACGGCCATCGTGCCCCAGATGCCGGCGAAGAGATGGACCGGAATGGCGCCCACCACGTCGTCGATGTGGAGCTTGTCGAGGAGCGGAACCGTCAGCACGACGATCACGCCGCCGATGCCGCCGATGCCGAGCGCCCAGCCGAGGGTCGGCGCGAGCGGTTCGGCCGTGATGGCGACGAGACCGGCGAGGGCACCGTTCAGCGCCATCGTGATGTCGACCTTCTTGTAGAGAAGCTGCGTCAGGATCATCGCGGCGACAACACCCGCCGCAGCGGCGATCGTCGTGTTGATGAAGATCGTCGACACCGCGTTGGCATCGTCAACCGTGCCAAGCGCGAGCTGGGAGGCGCCGTTGAAGCCGAACCAGCCGAGCCAGAGGATGAAGGTACCGAGCGTCGCGAGCGGCATGGAGGAGCCGGGCATCGGATTGACGCCGCCACCCTTCACATACTTGCCGAGACGGGGTCCGAGGATCAGCGCGCCCATGAGAGCGGCCCAGCCGCCCGTCGAGTGCACGATGGTCGAACCGGCGAAGTCGGAGAAGCCCATCTCGCTGAGCCAGCCGCCGCCCCACTGCCAGGCGCCCTGGATCGGATAGATGACGCCCGTCAGAACGACGGTGAAGACCAGGAACGGCCAGAGTTTGATGCGCTCGGCGAGCGTACCCGAGACGATCGAGGCCGCGGTGGCCACGAACACCATCTGGAAGAACCAGTCGGAAGCCGAGGCATAGCCCGAAGCGTCCGTACCCACGCCGCCGGAATCGTCGACACCCCAGAGCGAGATGGAGCCGAAATAGCCGCCATCGACGCCGTCATACATGAGGTTGTAGCCGATGAGGTAGTACATGATGCCGGCAATGGAGAAGAGCGCGATGTTCTTCGTGCATTGCATGGCGACGTTCTTGGAGCGGACAAGGCCCGCTTCAAGCATGGCGAAGCCGGCCGCCATCCACATGACGAGGAACCCGCCAATCAGGAACAGCAGCGTGTTGAAGATGTAAGCCGTTTCAGGCCCACTCAGAGTGAATACCTCTTCTTCGACTTCCTGCGCGAACGCAGGAGCCGTCATGGCCAGCACGGCGAGCCCCGCCATCCCCGCCAAGCGTGTGTATCGTCCAGTCTTGGTCATCGTTCCTCTCTCGTTAGAGGGTTGCCTTCCCCAATTACGAAAGCACTCGATCCGCACAGGAACTAAAGTGCTTCCGCGTCCGTTTCGCCGGTGCGGATACGCAGCACCTGCTCGACGGAATTCACAAATATCTTGCCGTCGCCGATCTGGCCGGTTTTCGCAGCGCCGCTGATCGCGGACACCACGGCATCGGTCTGATCGGTCGAGACGACCACTTCGATCTTCAGTTTCGGCAGGAAGTTCACCGCGTACTCCGCGCCGCGATAGATTTCGGTCTGACCTTTCTGACGCCCGTAACCCTTTACTTCGGTCACGGTCAGGCCCTGGACGCCGATCGCGGTCAACGCTTCACGGACTTCGTCCAGCTTGAATGGCTTGATGATTGCCATGACGAGCTTCATTTGAGTTTCCTCTTTATCTGCCGCCGGATGGGCCTCGCGCCGCCGGCGTTTGGTCGCCCGGTCCCTGAATCGCCTCCTGACAAGAGGCGACCGTCCGGACGCAAGCTCCAGCCTACAATCAAGAACCGTGCCGCGCGCTTTGCATGTTGAAGCCGCGTGGAAACGCCGCGAATCCTGCCGGTTTTCCGCAGATGTTGTGGCGTGGCGAAAAGCAAGGCGGAGATGCTGCACGATGAAGTGCGCTCACATGCACAAATTCTGTGCAGCAGCCTCATCGACGGTCAGCGCACGGAGAATATGACGGCGACGCCAACGCCGGATCACACAGCTCGCAAAAAAGAGGGCGCCCGGGGGGGCGCCCTCAGCAACATGTGCGTTGTGTGTAAGTTTACTGGATCACTTCGCCGTGCAGGCTGATGTCGAGTCCTTCCACTTCTTCCTGCGGCGTGATGCGCAGGCCGAAGAAGATCTTCGTCACCATCAGCAGGATAAAGGTCGCGAGTCCGCAATAGAGGATGGTGGCGACGATGCCCTTCACCTGAATGCCGATCTGCGCCCAGTTGCCGTCGATCGCGCCGAGCGGTGCGTCGGCGCCGGTGATGGCGGCGGTGGCGAAGACGCCGGTGAGGATCGCGCCGACAATGCCGCCGACGGCGTGCACGCCGAAGACGTCGAGCGCGTCGTCATAACCGAGCGCCTTCTTGAGGCTCGTCGAGGCGAAGTAGCAGAAGACGCCCGCGGCGATGCCGATCCAGAAAGCGCCCATCGGGTTGACGAAACCCGCGGCCGGCGTGATCGCGATGAGGCCCGCGACCGCGCCTGTCGCGAGGCCGAGCAGCGTCGGCTTTCCGCGCACGGCCCATTCGACGACCATCCAGGTGAGCGCGGCCATTGCGGCGGCGATCTGCGTCACGGCCATCGCCATGCCGGCACGGCCGTCGGCGGCGAGTTCGGAGCCCGCGTTGAAGCCGAACCAGCCGACCCAGAGGAAGGACGCACCGACCATGGTGAGCACGACGTTGTGCGGCGCCATGTTCTCGGTGCCGTAGCCCTTGCGCGGACCGAGCACGAGACAGGCGACAAGGCCCGCGACGCCGGCATTGATGTGCACCACCGTGCCGCCCGCGAAGTCGAGAACGCCGTCCGAACCGAGAAAGCCGCCGCCCCATACCCAGTGGCAGACCGGCGCGTAGACGACGATCGACCAGAGGGTCATGAAGACGAGCATGCTCGAGAACTTCATGCGGTCGGCGAAGGCGCCGGTGATGAGGGCCGCCGTGATGATGGCGAAGGTCATCTGGAAGGTCATGAAGACGCTTTCGGGAATCGTGCCCGAAATGCTGTCGACGCCGAGGCCGGACAGGAAGAGATTGTCGAGACCGCCGACATAGGCCTGCATGGCGCCGCCGTCGCCGAAGGCGAGCGAATAGCCGATCACCATCCAGACGACCGACATCAGCGCCGCGAGGGCGAAATTCTGCGCCGTCATCGCGACGACGTTCTTCTTGCGGACCATGCCGCCATAGAAAAGGGCGAGGCCCGGGATCGTCATCATCAGCACGAGGGCGGTGGCGGTGATCATCCACGCCGTGTCGCCCGAATCGACCGTGGGCACTTCCTCCTGGGCAAGCGCGCTTCCCGCCGCCGCCAGCGTCCAGAACGCGACCGCGCCCACGCCCGCGGCGCTCCGGCGGGCCAGCATCCCGATTTTGTCGTTGACCATTCTGCTCTCCATTTTTTCTCCGGTGCGTCTCATGTGACCGGCCTGTTCGCGCGGCCCACCCGTCTCCCGGCGGGCACGGGGCCGTCGCAGGGTTAATGCTTCTCAAGAAGCGTGCCGGATGCTCAAAATTTGGCTATCCCGCTGAAATGCTGATGAAATCCTGCTCTTTCGTGCCGCTGGCGGCGGCAGAACGGGAAGATAATGCCTGATTTTGCGCCATATTCTATTTGTTGCACAAAAAATAGTCAGTATGCCTTTCCCGAGTCAGCGCATGGTCGGCCAGCGCCGGTAGTCGGGGCAGATGGCCCCATGCCGATGCCCGCAGCGGATGCATTTCAGCCGCCGGACGATGAACTCCATGTCCACGGCCCCGAACCGATAGGCGAGCGAGCGGGGATTGAGCCGGGCGCTGTGGCCGCAATGGCGGCAGAGTGCCCAGAGCATCGTTTCAGCCCTGACTGCGTCTAGGAGAGAGTTGGGGACACCGATACGAAACTCGCGCATCATGCGAACAAATTGAGAACATTCGGGAGCGAGAGTCGAGTCCGCTCTTTGCCGGCCGGGCGCTTCCTCTCCCTGTCTTGCAAGGCATCCGATTGCGGCTTCCCGCCTTCCGCAGCGGCAAGCGCGTGAGGTTTCGAAGCCGCGCGAAATCGCCGGTTTCGGGTGGTATGGGGTGGGTTTTCGGCGCCCGAGCGTTCGAGTAGAGTTTTTCGACAAAAACCGGAGCGAAGCTCCGCAAAACGAGAAGCGCCGAGGCCGGAGGCGGGGGCGCGACAGGAAGGGACGGGGAGGTCATGGCGGATATGGCGAAGAAATGGCCCGTGGCGGTGAATGCCGCGGCGGGGCTGGTGCTGGCCGGTTTCATCGGCTGGCAGTTCATCGGGGGCGGCGGCGAGGAGAGCGCGGCGCCCGAGACGGTGGCGGTGGAAGAGGCCGAGGCGCCCGGCGAGAGCGCGCCGCAGGAAGCCGCGCGCGTGGAAGGCGCCACGGGCGTCGACGGCGAACGGATTTCCAACGCCGACGCGGAACCCGGCAACTGGCTGGCGCATGGCCGCAGCTACAACGAGCAGCGCTTCTCGCCGCTCGACCAGATCACACCGGAAAATATCGGCGAGCTGTCGCTCGCCTGGTCGATGGATACGGGCACGACGCGCGGCCTCGAGGCGACGCCGATCGTCGTCGACGGGACGATGTACATGTCGCTCACCTGGGGCGTCACCATCGCGGTCGATGCGAAGAGCGGCGAGGAACTGTGGCGCTTCGATCCTGAAGTGCCCGGCGAGTGGGGCCGCTATGGCTGCTGCGACGTCGTCAATCGCGGCGTCGCGGTCTGGAAGGGCCGCGTCTATGTCGCGAGCTTCGACGGGCGGCTGTTCGCGCTCGACGCGAAGGACGGCTCGGTGGTCTGGGAAGTGAACACGATCCCCGGACCGCCCTACACGATCACCGGCGCGCCGCGCGTCTTCAACGACAAGGTCGTGATCGGCAATGGCGGCGGCGAATACGGCGTGCGCGGCTACATCACCGCCTACGACACGGAGACCGGCGAAGAAGCCTGGCGCTTCTACACCGTGCCGGGCGATCCTGATCTGCCGCTCGAAAACCCCGAACTCGAAGCCGCGGTGCCGACCTGGAAGGGCGGCGAGTGGTGGAAAGTCGGCGGCGGCGGCACGGCCTGGGATTCGATGGTGTTCGAGCCCGAGACCAACACGCTTTATGTCGGCACCGGCAACGGCTCGCCCTGGACGCGCGAAATCCGTTCGCCCGGCGGCGGCGACAATCTCTATCTCTCGTCGATCATCGCGCTCGACGCCGATAGCGGCCGCATGAAGTGGTATTACCAGACCACGCCCGGCGACAACTGGGACTACACCGCGACGCAGCCGCTGATGCTTGCCGATATCGAGATCGGCGGGGAGACGCGCAAGGTCATCATGCAGGCGCCGAAGAACGGCTTCTTCTATGTGCTCGACCGCATGACCGGCGAGCTGATTTCGGCGAACCCGTTCTCGACCGTCACCTGGGCGAGCCATGTCGACCTCGAGACGGGACGGCCGGTGGAAACGGGCGAAGGCGAATATGGCGACCGCACGGCCTTCGTGCTGCCGTCCGCCAACGGCGCGCATAACTGGCACCCGATGGCGTTCAGCCCGGAGACGGGCCTCGTCTACATTCCGACGCAGGACATTGCCGGCATCTATTCGCTGTCCGAACAGTGGAAGAACGAGGGCGCGTTCACGCCGAAGAAGAACTGGTGGAACACCGGCATCGACTGGACGGACTATATCGACGCGATCAACGCGCTGCCGGAAATCCCGATGGAGAAGGGCTACCTCAAGGCCTGGGACCCGGCGACGGGCGAAATGAAATGGCAGGCGGAATATCCCGCGCCGCTGAATGGCGGCGTGCTGGCGACGGCGGGCAACCTCGTCTTCCAGGGAACGGCCGACGGCTTCTTTCATGCCTATAACGCGGCGACCGGCGAGCGCGTCTGGTCGCAGCGCATCCAGACCGGCATCGTGGCGGCGCCCGTCACCTACATGGTCGACGGCGAGCAATATGTCTCGGTGCTGGCAGGCTGGGGCGGCGTCAACATCGACTCCGGCGATGCGCGCACGTCGGCGGCCGCGAAGTTCGGCAATGACGGGCGGCTGCTGACGTTCAAGATCGGCGGCGGCGAAGAGCTGCCGGCGCTTGCGATGCTCGACCAGTCGATCCCCGAATGGCCGGCGCTCACCGCGTCGGAAGAGGAAGTGCGGCAGGGCGAGATCGGCTATGCGACGTACTGCATGCTGTGCCACGGCGCGCTGGCGATCTCGCCCGGCGTGACGCCGGATCTCAGGCGGATGGGCGAGTCGACGCGCGAACACTTCCAGGACATCGTGCGCGGCGGCATTCTCTCCGACAACGGCATGGCGAGTTTCGCCGACCATCTCTCGGAAGAGGATGTGGAGGCGATCAAGTCCTATATCCAGAAGCGGGCGCTGGAAGACCGCGCAAGGCAGCAGCCGGTCAACTGATCCGTTCACGGATGAAACCAAGGCCCCGGGGAGAAATCTCCGGGGCTTTTTCGTTTCAGGCGAGGAGGCGTTCGAGCCCGAGCGCAAGAGCGAGGAGCTTTTCTTCCGTGTGCGGCGCCGATTGCAGCATCAGCCCGATGGGGAGGCCGTTGTCGTCCTGCCCGCAGGGAAGCGTGATCGCGCAAGCCCCGAGCTGGTTGCCGATGGTGGTGTTGCGGAGCGCCATGCGGTTGGCGCGGCCGTAAGCCTCGCCGCCGGGTTCGAGCTCGGCGATGGGCGGCGGGGCGATGGCGACGGTGGGCATGAGGACGGCGTCGACGCCCGCGGTCGCGGCGAGATAGCGCGCGGCGATTTCCTTGCGCTTCAGGTCGGCGCGGACGAGATCCCCCGCCTTCAGCTTTTCCCCCGCCATGACGCGCTCGAAGACGGGGCGGTAGATCAGGTCCTCATTGGCGGAGAGCATGTCCCCCCATTGCGCATAGGCGTCGGCGACGAGGCGGCTGGCGGCGGGGTCCCAGGCGAGCGCGTGGATCTCGTCGAGTTCGGGAAGGGGATGCTCCACGATCTTCGCGCCCGCCTTCACGAGGCCGCGGATGGCGCCGTCGAGCGCGGAGACGATCTGCGGTTCGCAGTTCTCCCAGACGATGCCGCCTTCGGGCAGCCAGAAGACGGCGCGGGAAAGACCGAAGGGCGCGACGGGCCTCGCGGCGCGGCCTTCGAGCAGGGCGAGGAGGGCGGCGGCGTCTTCCACGTTCCTCGCGAGCGGGCCGACCGTGTCGAAGGTGGGCGAGAGCGGCACGGTGCCGGTGAGCGGCAGACGGCCCGAGGTGGTCTTGAGGCCGACGAGGCCGTTCCAGGCGGCGGGGATGCGGACGGAGCCGCCGGTATCCGTGCCGATGGCGGCGGCAGCGAGACCGCGCGCGAGCGAGACGCCGGCACCCGCCGACGAGCCGCCCGGTGCGCGCTCGATCTTCGGGTCGTGCGGGTTTGCGGGTGTGCCGAATTTCGGATTGATGCCGAGGCCGGAAAAGGCGAGCTCGGTCATCGTGGTCTTGCCGAGCGCGACGCTTCCCAGCCGCGTCGCGCGGGCAAGCACCTCGGCGTCGCGGGCAGGCACCCGGTCCTTCAGGGCGAGAGTGCCACCCGCCGTTGCCGCGCCCGCGACGTCGAAGAGGTCCTTCCAGGAAAGCGGCACGCCGTCGAGCGCGTGGCGGCGGAGGCCCAGCTTCGCGCGCGCGGATGCCGCTTCGGCCTCGGCGCGGGCGCGGGTTTCAAGGAGGCTCACATAGATGCGCCTGTCCGGGTCCGCCGCCCTGGCGCGGGCGAGAAAATCTTCCGTCGCGTCGCGCGGGTCCGCCTCGCCCTTCTCGAAGGCGCGGCCCAGCGCGAGCGCGGTCATGGCGGCGAAATCCATCTTCTCTCCTTTTGCGCCGGAGACTTGTTGCGCCGAAGACTAGGGGCGCTCGCGCCTTGCGTCCATCCGCCGCTTGCCTTTCGGGGCCACGCGGCCGATCTTCCCTTTCATGACACACGCACCCGACAGCGACATCCTGATCGCCGGCGGCGGTCTTTCGGGCCTCCCCCTCGCGCTTGCCTGCGCGCAGGGCGGGCTCTCGGTGACGGTGGTCGATGCGCTCGATCCCGCGACGGCGACGGATGCCAAATTCGACGGACGCGTCTCGGCGATCGCGCTTGCCTCCTGCCGGATGCTGGAGCAACTCGGCGTGACGCAGCATCTCGAAGGGCAGATGCAGCCGATCAACGACATCATGGTGACGGACGGGCGCGTGCGAGAGGGTGCCTCGCCCTTCTTCCTTCATTTCGATCACCGGGAAATCGGCGACGAGCCGCTCGGCAACCTGATCGAGAACCGGCATATCCGGATCGCGCTGCAGAAGGCGGTGGCGGCCGAACCGCTGATCCGCCTTCTCGCGCCGCAAAGCGTCGCCCGTCTCGACTATGGCGCGCAGGTGACGGCGACGCTCGGCGATGGCGGCACGGTAACGGCGCGGCTCTGCTTCGCGGCGGACGGGCGCAATTCGCGCGCGCGGGAAGCGGCGGGCATCAAGACCATCGGCTGGGACTACGGCCAGACCGGCATCGTCTGCACGGTCGAGCATGAATTGCCGCATGAAGGCGTCGCGCAGGAATATTTCCTGCCCGGCGGTCCCTTCGCGATATTGCCGATGGTCGGCAACCGCTCCTCGCTCGTCTGGACGGAAAAGACGGCGGATGCGAAGGCGATCCTCGCGCTCGACGATGCGGCTTTCGCGGAAGAGATGCGGGCGCGCTTCGGCGACTATCTGGGCGCATGCGCGCCGGTGGGTCCGCGCTGGTCCTATCCGCTGACGCTGCAGCTCGCGCGCGACTATGTGCGCCCGCGCCTCGCGCTGATCGGCGACGCTGCGCATGGCATTCACCCGATTGCGGGGCAGGGGCTCAATCTCGGGCTGCGCGATGTCGCGGCGGCGGCGGAAGTCGTGGTCGATGCGGCGCGCCTCGGTCTCGATATCGGCGCGCTCGACGTGCTGGAGCGCTACCAGCGCTGGCGGCGCTTCGACAATGTCGCGCTGTCGCTGCTGATGGACGGGCTCAACCGGCTGTTCTCGAACGATATCGGGCCCGTGCGCCTCGCGCGCGATCTCGGCCTCGGCGTCGTTTCGCGGATCGGCCCCGCGCGGCGCTTCTTCATGCGCCATGCCGGCGGCGTCGTCGGCGACCTGCCGCGTCTGCTCCGGGGCGAGGCTGTTTAAGCGGCCTTTTCTTTTTGCAATATTTTATTGCCAGATGTTAGCAATATGCTAATGTCTCGCTGTGCTGGATATCGCCTATAGCAGGGATGCACTGAAAACGCTCAGGCGCATGCCGGCGAACGAGGCCAAGCGCGTTCGCAAGAAGATAGAAGCCTATGCGCGCGATCCCGACTCGCAGGCAAACAATGTCGTTCGGCTCAAAGGCCGGGATGGATACAGACTGCGCGTCGGTGACTGGCGCGTGATTTTCGACAAGCAAGGAAACGTCATGGCAATTCTTGCGGTCGGCCCGCGCGGCAGTGTTTACGAGGACTAAAAATGGCAGGAGCCGCGAAACCACAGATCATCGATACGCCGGAAGGCGGCAAGCTCGTCGTGCTGCCGCTTGCGGAGTATGAGAAGTTGCGGGCAGCGGCCCGGTCGGTAAGCGATGTTGCCGCCTACGATGCAGCAAAGCGGCGGCTCAAGGCGGGCGAAGACGAACTCGTTCCTTCGGAGATTGCAAACAGTCTTCTCGAGGGGAAGAATCCTGTCCGGGTCTGGCGTGCGTACCGCAAAATGACGCTGGCCGAACTCGCAAAGGCGGCGGGTATCAGCCAGCCCTATCTTTCGCAGATCGAGAATGGCAGCCGGGATGGTACGGTTTCTACCATGCGTGCACTCGCGGATGCGCTTGGCGTCGATCTCGACGACCTGATCTAGCTCGATTTGAAAGCACTCGTCATGGCCCGGCTCGTCCGGGCCGTCCACGTCTTTCTTCTTCTCTTCCGTGCAGCAAAGACGTGGATGGCCCGAATAAATCGGGCCATGACGGTTTTGGTTTGTTCCGCGATATCCGCAAGGCTACCCAGAAATACCCGATAGGACAGTTCTCGGACGATGCTAGTCCGTGCGGCTCAAACCCTCGCGTTCGAGCGCGGTGAGGTAATCCGTCCAGAGTTTCTCGCTGTCGGTTCCGAGACGGTACAGCGTTTCCCAGGTGAAGAGGCCGGTGTCGTGGCCGTCGTCGAAGACGATGCGGACCGCGTAATTGCCGACGGGTTCGAGCGTCTCGATGGCGACATTCGCCTTGCCGGGCACGGTCTTCTTCTGGCCGCTGCCGTGGCCCTGCACTTCGGCGGATGGACTTTCGACGCGCAGGAGTTCGGCGGGCAGGCGGAAATGCGCGCCGTCGTCGAAGACGATGTCGAGAATGCGTTCCGCCTTCTTCAGCTTGAGGCCCGTGGGCCAGGGGGCGGCGGCGCTCATCACTCGCCGTCGAGCGCGCGCGCCTCGTCCGTCAGCATGATCGGAATGCCGTCGCGGATCGGGAAGGCGAGACGGGCCCTGTCGGAAACGAGTTCCTGCCGCTCGCGGTCGTAGCGCAATGTCGTCTTCGTCACCGGGCAGACGAGAATCTCGAGGAGCTTCGGGTCCACTTCCATCCTGGGCGCCCGGGCGCCCTCCTGCATGTCGGTCTCGGTCATTTCTCTTTCCGTCCTATTGAACCGTTGCATCGCCGGGCGACAATTCGCGCAGCGCCTGCTCGGTCAGCGCAATCAGCATCTGGTTGCGGTCTTCCAGCGTCTTCGCCTCGAGCAGCGCCTGCTTCTCGCGCGGTCCGTAAGGGCTGATGGTGCAGAGCGAGTTCACCAGCGTCTCGTTCGACGAGAGCTTGATGGCGCGCCAGTCGGCCTGCAATCCGTGCGTGTCGAGATATTCCTTCAGGATCTCGAGAAGCTTTTCGCGGCTCACCGCGTCCTGCTCGTGACCCGCAATCAGGTCGTCGGCAAATTCGTCCCAGCTCACTTCGCATTGCCGGTAGGGCGTCATGGCGGTGAGTTCGGTTCCGGTGCGGAAACGCGAAATGCCCGTCAGCGTGATGACGACGCGGCCGTCGCCGGTTTCCGCGAAGGAGGTGATGCGGCCCGCGCAACCGACGCCGCAGAGCGGCGGCGACCTGTCCGGCATCTGCGAGGCAAGAATGGCGGCCTCGCCATCGGGCTGCACCATGCCGATGATGCGCTCGCCGCGCAGGGCGTCGTCCACCATCTTCAGGTAGCGCGGTTCGAAAATATTGAGCGGCAATTGTCCGCGCGGCAGCAATATCGCACCGGCGAGCGGAAAGACGGGGATCGCTCCCGGCAGGTCCTCCGTGCTGCGATATTGATCCGTGAACGTCATGTTTCCGTCCGCTTCGTCAACTGAAGAGAATGGAGGAAAGGCGGCGGCGTCCCGACAGCGTGACCTCATCCTTCGGGCCATAGGCGTCGAAGAATTCGACAAGCTGCTTGCGCGCCGCCTGGTCGTTCCAGTTGCGGTCGTATTCGATGCTGATGAGGAGCTGGTCGACCGCGCCTTCCCTGTCGCCGCGCGCATTGAGCGCGAGGGCGAGATCGAAGCGCGCCTGATGATCCTTGGGGTTCGCCTCGACCTTCGCCTGAAGCTCCGCCACGTCGCCAAGGTCGTCCGCCTTTTCGGCGAGCGAGAGCGCGGCTTCGGCGGCGGCGAAATCGGGATCGTTGCGGCCGTCCGGGCGCACCAGCGCCAGCGTCTGCTTCGCGCGCTCGAGATCGCCCGCCTGGATGTAGCAGCGCGCGAGCAGGCCGACGGCGGCGGGATGGCCCGGTTCTTCCTGGGCGGCCTGCGCGAAGGCCTGCGCCGCGCGCTGGATGTCGCCCGCTTCGAGCGCGGCGCGGCCCATCTCGATCATTTCCTCGGCCGGCGTGGGGCCGGTGTCGCCCGCGAGGCGCGCGATGAAGGCCTTGATCTGGCTTTCAGGCAGCGCGCCCATGAAGCCGTCGACCGGCTGGCCGTTCTTGAAGGCATAGACGGCCGGGATCGACTGGATGCGAAGCTGCTGGGCGACTTCGGGTTCCTCGTCGATGTTCATCTTCACGAGTTTCACCGCGCCGCGCGCCGCCTTGACCGCGCTTTCGAGCGCCGGCGTCAGCTGCTTGCAGGGGCCGCACCAGGGCGCCCAGAAATCGACGATCACGGGCACGTCGCGCGAGGCTTCCAGCACGTCGCGCGTGAAGCTCTGCGTCGTCGTATCCATGATGAGGCCGTCCGCGCCTGCGGGCGCCGCGCTGTCTTGTCCGATGATCGGTTCCATGCCGTTCCAAGCCTTGTCGTTTGACGGTCTTCGCCGCCGTTCTTCCCCCATAAGATGGAGCGGCGGCGTTGCGAAACAATGGTTTAGCGGGCAGGTGCGCGGGGCGCAAGAAAGCGTGAATTTTCGGCGAAACGAGGGTGTAATGCGGCCCGGCTTTCCCATTTATGGAAAAGCCGCGGTTCAGCGGCTTGTGGCATCGGGGGAGGAAAACATGTCGCTGACGGCCTTTCGCGTGGTTCTGGTCATTGCCGGGGCCTTCGTCGTCTTTCTCGGGCTCAATGTCGCGCTGGGCGGCATGCCGACCATGAAATGGCTCGGCGAGCGGGATTTCTTCGCGGTAACGGACGAAGCGCAGTACCGGCTGATCGACAACCACATCCGCTTCTTCGGCGGGCTGTTCGCGGCGAGCGGGCTGTTCCTGATCCTCGCGGCAAGCGACCCCGTGGGCTACCGGCAGGGCCTGCTGCTGGTTTTCGCGGCGATTTTCGCGGGCGGTCTCGCGCGGTTTTCGGCGCCGGACGTGTCGGTCGTGTTCGAGGCGGAAATCGTCAATTCGCTCGCGGCCGAACTCATCCTGATGCCGGTGCTCGCCTTCTGGCTCAGCCGGCTTCGGCGGCGCTAGCGGCTTCCACGAGGTCGAGGATCAGGGGCTCGTGCCCGGTTTCGCGCCGCACACGGAGGAACTCTTCGCGCGCAAGGCCGGTCGTGGCTGGTGACCCTCGCCGGTGGCAGTGGTGCCGGCCCGGTTCCGCCATCGCCTCTCCCGCCGCCACGTGCCCCACTCCCTCCCCCCCCGTCCCCCCGCCTCCACACCCGCCAGTCCCGCTCCCGTCGCCCTAACACCTACGACCACGCGCCCTACTACAGCGACCGCCTCTTGGCCGACCCAGCGGCGAACGAGCGGCTCGTGTACGCGCAGCAGTTCGACGTGCAGTTCGAGGAGGACGACGACGTGTGGAACCACCGCCCCGAGACCCTGGAGGAGTTCCTCCAGTACGACCTGCACGAGACGTGGCTCATCGAAGTGAACCACGCGGGCCAGGTCTGGCCGCAGCACGCGGTGGAGTGAGCACAGCACAGCATCGGTGCCGGGCGGACGCGGGCGGGCGCGCGTCAGTTCACGAGCAGCCGGGTCAGGCGCTCGCTGAAGGTCAGCATCGCTTCCACTTCGGGCGGCGTGGCGAGACGCATGAACTTGAAGACGACCCGGTCTGTTCCGCTGCACTCCAAGTGCTAGACCTCTTCCTCTTCCACGCACGCCAGCACCTCCTCGGTAAGCAACTCCCGGCCCTTCCCTCCGCTCTCGGCATCACCGACGCAC
>CAJXOU010000048.1 GCA_913057645.1 uncultured Rhodobiaceae bacterium
TGCTGCGGGAGCGGGGGTCATGTGCCTAGATGGCATTTCTCAATGAAGGGCATAGATCAGATTTATGTGTCCCGGCCAGGCTGCCGCAGTTTCCCCATGATTTCCGCCAGGAAAAGCTCGGTTGGCGTGTTGCGGGCGGGCTCGTCCCGCGTCACCAGATAGACCTGATAGGCGGGAAGCACGGCCTCCGGCAGCAGCGGCCAGAGCGCGCCGTCATGGTCGAGCGTTTCGGCGACGCAGGTCGGCAGGAAGCCGATGCCGACGCCGAGCTCGATCAGCCGCTTCGTCTCGTGGAGATTTTCCGCATAGCCGCCGATGCGGGCGCCCAGCCCATAGCGGGTGCGGAAATTCGCCAGTTCCTGCGGTTCGTCGAGCCCGGTCGCGATAAAGGACTCGGCGGCAAGGTCCGAGGGCTGCGGCACCGTCATGCCGTAAAGCGCATGCGCCTTGTGGCAATAGAGTTGCTGCACCTCTTTCATCAGCGGCTGGTAGCAGAGCGCGGCGTCCGGCGCGTTGTCGCAGGCGATGCCGACTTCCGCCTCGCCCGATTTCAGACCTTCGATCACCTGGCGCCAGGGCACGACATCGATATGGATGCCGACGCCCGGATGATGCCTGTGAAGGCCGGCCAGCGCCGCGTCGAATTCCGCCGAGACGACGGAGGAGATCATGCGGATGTTGATGACGCCCTCGACGAGTCCGGCCGCGACCGCCACGTCGTGAGGCGCGGCGCGCACCGCGCCCATCATGGTCTCGCAGAGGTCGAAGAGGGCGCGGCCCGCCGGCAGGAGCTCGATGCCCGATGCCGTTCGCTTCAACAATGTCACGCCGAGATGATCCTCGAGCCGCTTCAGCGCCGCGCTTACCGTCGGCTGTTGACGGTTCAACCGGCGCGCCGCCGCGCCGATGCCGCCCGCGCGCACGATCTCGTGGAAGAGCTGGAACAGGTTCCAGTCCACCTTGCGGGCGAAGCTCGCGTCGATCTTCTTCTTGTCGTCCATGATCCGTCATGCCGTGGCGGCAAGGAGTGCCGCTTCATTGAAGCCGCTTGGCGTCCGTTCGTCCATCGCGCCGCTCCCAGCGAAGCCGCGGCGGGTGTCCGTCTCGCAACGGGCGAATCCTGAAAATTTCCTCTTCGCCGGGAGCGAGTCCGTTGGTCGAGGCCGTGTTCACCGTGAGCGAGTCATTTGCCGCGCCGGCGCTTCCTTCCGTCGAGAAGCGCCAGCAGTTTGGCGATTTCCGCCGAAGACATGTCCGAAATCTCTTCCGCCAGACGGTTCGCGGCTTCCGTTGCCTGCGGGGCAAGGCCCGCCGTGTCGATGACGACGCGGGGGTGCGAAATCCGCGCGAGGCGCTCCAGCTCCTCCGCCTCGTCCCAGATCACGTTGAAATAACCGATGATCGCCTGCACCAGCCGCCAGCTCGGTTTGCCACGGCGGCCATGCTCAAGCGCCGAGAGATAGGCGGGCGTGACGCGCAACGCGGCCGCCATCTCCTTCATGGTGACGCCGCGTTCCCGCCGCAACTCCCGCACCCTGCGGCCGAAAGGCGTCATCTCTTCCGTCTCAGCCAGATATAGAAGGCGCCGCCGCCGCCATGTTTCGGATGCGCGGGCTGGAAACCGGAGACATGCGTGCGGAAATCCGCCTCGTTGAGCCAGCGCGGCAACGCGCTCCGGAGAACGCCTTGCCGCTCCGGCACCTCGTAGAAATCGGCACCGTGCAGCGTGTGCCGGGCATAAGGCGAAGCGCCCTTGCCGGTGATGACGAGCACGCAGCGCAATCCGCGGGCGCGGCCCCGCGACAGAAAATCGAGCAGGGCGCCATGGGCGCGTTCCTGCGTGTGGCCGTGAAGATCGAGCGTCGCCTCGACCTCCATCTGGCCGCGGGCGAGGCGCTGGCTCAGACGCCGGTCGAGGCCGGTGAGCGGCGGCGGACCGGCTGCGCGCGATGGGGCCGGCGGCGCGGGCCGCGCGGCCTGGCTCTGCATCGGCGAAAGCGTGCGGGGTTCGACGGGGAGGGCGGTGCCGGACGCCAGGGCGGGATCGGGCTCCGGCAGGCGGGCGCGGGAAAGCGGCGTCGCGTCCTTCGTCACCGCGCGCCAGAGCTTGCGCTCATCCTCGGTGAGGCGGCGGCTGCGGCGCGGTTTCTTTTCTTTGCCGTCTGCCATGCCTCCGCTCCGCCCGCTGCGACCCGTCTCTTCTTTAAGGCGCAATGTCCTTCGGCACCAGCGCGATCAACTCGCCTTCCGCCTTCATGCGGCCCGCGATCTCACCCGCTTCTGCCCCCGAACCGAAGAAGATGTCGCCGCGCTGAAGCCCCTTGATCGCGGAGCCAGTGTCCTGCGCCACCATCAGCCGCGCGACGGGCACGAGGCTTTGCCCGTCGACCGTCGGATGCTCGGTGGTGAGCCAGAGCAGCGTGCCGAGCGGATGATGCGAGCGGTCGACGGCGAGGCTGCGGCCGGGCGTCAGGTTCGTGCCTTCCGCGCCGGGGGGTCCGAGCTCGGGATCGATGTCCCTCAGTATACGGAAGAAGATGTAGGACTCGTTCTCGCGCATCAGCGCACGTCCTTCCGCAGGATGCGCGGCGAGCCAGGCGCGGATCGTCTGCATCGAAACATCCTCGAGCTTCATCTCGCCGCGCTCGACGAGAAGCTTGCCGATGGACGTATAGGGATGGCCCGTCTTCGCCGCGAAGCTGAGACGCACGATCTCGCCGGTTTCGAGTTTCACGCGGCCCGAGCCCTGAACGTGCAGGAAGAAGGCGTCGATGGGGCTTTCGAGCCAGAGAAGCGCGAGCTCGTCCGCATCGAGTGCGCCGTCCTCGATTTCGGCGCGCGCCGGGAAGGAGCCGCCGCCATCGACCATGCGAAAGCCCGCGGGCGGGGCCAGCACCGGCGTCTGATACGGACCGCCGCGCGTCAGCGAGCCTTTCATCTCCGGCTCGTAGTAGCCGGTGAAAAGTCCCTGCGTCGCGGGATAGCGCACGGGCACGAACCAGTGCTGGAAGTAGCCGCGCGCATTGCCCGCGCCGGGCGCGACGTGCGCCGCCGCCTCGCAGGCCGGTTGCCAGTCGCGCGCGCGTCCGTAAAGAGGATCGCCGCCCTTGGTGTCGAGCGCGGCCGATGGAGAGAGTTTCAGGATGCGCGCGCAGGAACGGCGAAAGGCGTCGAGCGCGGCCGACTGATCGTCGGTGCCCCAGCCTTCGATGTCAGAATAGGAGATGCGGGAAGGACCGGCCGCTTCCGCTTTCATGTCAGCGCCGCCCGCGGCGAGAAAGAGGACGGCGGCAGCTGCGATCACCGCCGCACAAAATCGCGCTCCCACCCTGGTTACGCCGCCGCGCCGGTGGCGACGAGCTGCCAGTTCGGATCGCGGCTCTTCGCGTCGCGTTCGAAGGTCCAGACATCGTTCACCTGGCGCACCGTCACGGGATCGCCCTCGATCGCCACGCTGTCGGCGTTCTTGGTGCAGGAGGTGATCTTGCTCGAGAAGGCGACGGTGACGCGCACGCGCGAACCCGTGGCATCTGCGTCCGCGATCGTCGCCTTGTCGATGCCGATGAAACTCTGGTCGACGGTGAGCCCGTCCTTCTCGCGCTGCGAGATCGCGCCCTCGAAGCTCTTGTAGACGTCCTCGCTCAGAAGCGGGCGCAGCGTCCCGCGGTCGCCTTCGGCAAACGCGGTCACGATCATCTCGTAAGCCTGGCGCGCGCCGTGGAGAAAGGCTTCGCCGTCGAAGTCGCGGTCAGCCGCCGCCACGCTGTCGAGCTTCGCCGCCAGATCGCTGTCCGGCTCGGCAATGCCGCGCCAGCGGTTCGGCGCCGTCCCGCCCATGGCGAACGGATCGCCCGCCGCATCGACGACGCGGTCACGCGCCGCGCCGTCGCGCGGGCGTTTCGGCAGGGTCACGACCTTGTCGTTGCCGGTGCCCGTGTCGGAATAGGGATCGTAGGGCGGACGCTCATGACCGGTTCTCCGGCCGAGCACGCTTCTGAGCTTCAGAAACACGCCGACCGCGATGGCGAGCAGGATGATGTTGAGAAGGTTCAAGCCGTCGTCCATTCGCTCGAGGAGCCTCTATAGTGCCGCCGTCTCCTCTCCGGCCTTGCCGGGGCGCCTTTCGGGCGCGCGGGGTGACGGGCGGGCGACCTGCCGTTAGTGTTGGTTTCGTTCTTCTCTCTAACCTAGGGCATCGGAAGGCATTTTGCTACCGGAGCCGGGTTGGGCGAGCGGCTTTCACGCCCTATTTTCCTTATGGATAACGGCGTGGCCAAGCGCCGCAGCGCCCCATTTTCACGGATCACGGATCGGAAAACGCCGCGTGCCCCTCATTCTGTTTCTCATCTTCATCGCGGTGCCCGTGATCGAGATCGCGATTTTCATTCAGGTCGGCGGGCTGATCGGCGTCTGGCCGACCATCGCCATCGTGCTTGGAACCGCGTTTCTCGGGGCCTCCCTACTCAGGCTGCAGGGGCTCCAGACCTGGCGGCGGGCGGAAGAGGCGATGCGGCGCGGCGAACCGCCGGTCGCGGAGATGCTCGACGGCGTCTTCCTCTTCATCGCCGCGCTCTTGATGGTGACGCCCGGTCTCTTCACCGATGCCATCGGCATCCTCTTTCTCATTCCGCCGGTGCGGCGCGCCATCGGGCGCTATGCCGCCCGGCGGCTCGCGGAAAGCAGCCGCTTCCATGTCCATACCTCCGGCATGGGCGGCATGGGCGGCATGGGGCCCGGCGGTCCTGCCCGGCCGCCGAAGGGCCCGGGTCCAGTGATCGAGGGCGAGGCCGAAGAGATCGGCGAGGAACCGCGCGGCAGCGGTTCCGAAAGGGATTCCCCCTGGCGGCAATAGGCCGGGGCTCATTCTTGTTCCCCGCCGCTTTCCCTGCTATCCAGCAGCCTTCGTGAAAATAGCGAGGCAGGGCATGTCGGATCAGGCGAATGGCGGCAACATGGGCGCGCAGCTCAGGGTTCTCACACAATATGTGAAGGACCTTTCCTTCGAGAATCCGAACGCGCCGGGAAGCCTCGGACCCGTCGACGAACAGCCCCAGATCAACCTCAAGGTCGATGTCGGCGTGAAGCGCATGAACGACAACGACTTCGAGGTCTCGCTGAAGATCGGCGCCGACGCGACGGTGAAGGAAAAGCCGATGTTCCTGATCGAGGTCGAGTATGCCGGCCTGTTCCGCCTGACCAATGTGCCGGAAACGGATCTCGAGGCGGTGCTCGTCGTAGAATGCCCGCGCCAGATCTTCCCCTTCGCGCGGCGCATCCTTGCCGACACGACGCGCGACGGCGGCTACCCGCCGCTGATGATCGACCCGATCGACTTCGTGAGCCTCTATCAGCAGCGCCGCGAACAGATGTCGAAGGAAGTCGCGAACGCGGCCCAGCCGAACTGAACGTCAGTTCTCTTTCTGTGCGAGCCAGAGCGGTTCGCCGCCGAGGCTCGCGATGAAGGCGTCATGCGCCTCGCGCTCCGCATCGGTGAGACGCGAGGGGAGCGGCGCCGGGCGCGGCGTCCGCGCCGTCTTCTGCGCCGCCGGTCCGCCGAAATCAGCCTGCAGCACCAGGCCCGGCTGACGGCCGCCCATCATTTCCAGATAGACTTCCGCGAGCAGCTCGCTGTCGAGCAGCGCGCCATGCTTGGTGCGGCCCGAATTGTCGACGCCGAAGCGGCGGCAGAGCGCGTCGAGATTGTTCTGCGCGCCGGGATATTTCCGCCGCGCGATATCGAGCGTGTCGACAGCGCGCGCCATGGGCAAGGCGGTTCGGCCGATCTTCTTCAGTTCGGCATTGAGGAAACCCATGTCGAAGGACGCATTGTGGATGACGAGCGGGTCGTCGCCGATAAAGGCGAGGAACTCGTCCACGATGTCGGCGAATTTCGGCTTGCCGCGCAGGAATTCCTCGGAGAGTCCGTGCACCTTGAACGCGCCTTCCGGCATGTCGCGCTCGGGATCGACATAGGTATGGAAGGTCTTGCCGGTCGCGACGTGGTTGAAGAGTTCGAGACAGCCGATTTCGACCAGGCGATGCCCGTCATTCGGACTGATGCCCGTGGTTTCCGTGTCGAGCACGATTTCGCGCATGTGAGTTCCGTCCGCCGGTTAGGTCCGCCGCTTTCCCCGAAAGCGTTTTTCCGATTCTCGCTTATTCGCTCGAGAAATGGAACGACCCATCTTCGCCGATGACGCCGCCCGGATTCCAGGCGACTTCCCAGACGTGATTGTCGAGGTCGGAGAAATAACCGGTATAGCCGCCCCAGAAGGCGTCCTCGCCGCGCTTCAGAATGCGTCCGCCGGCGGCTTCCGCTTCGGCGAGGACCGCATCCACCTCTTCCTTCTCGCGGACATTATGCGCGAGCGCGATGCCGGAAAATCCTTCGCCATAGGGCGCGACATTCGCGTCTTCCGCGAGCGACTGGCGGCCGAACAGCGCGAAGACGATGCCGCCACACTGGAAGAAGGCGACGGTCTCGTTGCTTTGCGGCAGCGCCCGCCAGCCGAGCGTCTCGTAGAATTCCCGTGCTCTGGGAAGGTCGGCGACGCCCAGCGTGATGAAGCTCACGCGCTGTTCCATAAGGCTCCCCTTGTTGTTCAGTCGCCGGCGAGACGCGCCTTCAGCACCTTGCCTTCGCGGCCCTTCAGCGCATCGACAATGGCCGACACCTGCTCGCGCGCATGATCGAGGCCCTTGTCGCTTTCGACGATGAAATCGGCCCGCTCGCGCTTTTCGGCATCCGGCGTCTGCTTCGCGTGGATGGCGGCGAATTTCGCCTCGTCCATGTCGGGCCGCGCCAGCACACGCGTCTTCTGGATATCGTAAGGGGCGGAGACGACGACCACAACATCGACACGGGTCTCGCCGCCCGTCTCGTAGAGGAGCGGGATGTCGAGCACCGCCATCTCGTGGCCGGCGGCCATGTTCTCCTTCAGGAATTCGATCTGCGCTTCGCCGACAAGCGGATGAACGATCGCTTCGAGCTTCTTCATCTCGTCCGGCAGGCCGAGCACCGCGCGCGACAGCGCCTTGCGGTCGACCGCATCGTCCATGACGGCGGAGGGAAACGCCGCGCGGATCGGTTCCACCGCCTTGCCGCCCTTGTCGTAGAGCTTGTGGACGGCGGCGTCCGCGTCATAGACCGGCACGCCGAGCGCGCGGAACATTTTCGCCGTTTCCGATTTTCCCATTCCGATCGAGCCGGTGAGGCCGATAAGCAGCATCTCTTTCCCCGTTATGTCATGCCGAGATCGGCGAGCACGATTTCCCTCAGCTCGTCCGTCACATGCGGGCGGACGCCGAACCAGGCCTCGAAGCCCGGCACCGCCTGATGCAGAAGCATGCCGAGCCCGTCCACCGTCTCATGGCCGGCGAGGCGCGCGCGCTTCAGCAAACCGGTTTCGAGCGGCGTGTAGACGATGTCGGTGACGATGGCGTCGCGCGGCAATGCCGATATGTCGATATCGACATCGCTCTCGCCCTTCATGCCGAGCGTCGTCGTATTGACGAGAAGGCCCGCGCCGTCGAGCGCTGCCCTCGTTTCCGCCGTCGGCCAGACCGTCGCCGATTTGAGGCCGAGATCGCGGATCAGCGCTTCGGCGCGCGCCGGGGTGCGGTTCACGATACGGATTTCGGGAACGCCCTCCGTCTCGAGCGCCGCCGCGATCGCGCGCGCCGCGCCGCCGGCACCCAGCATCACGGCGGGGCCTTCGCTTGGCCGCCAGTCCGGGGCGCCGTCCTTCAGGTTGGCGATGAAGCCGTAGCCATCGGTGTTGCGGCCTTCGAGCGTGCCGTCCTCGAGCGTCACGATGGTGTTCACCGCCTTCAGCCGTTTCGCGACGGCGTCGTGGCGGGTGAGCGTCGCGAAGGCCGTTTCCTTGTTCGGCACCGTCACGTTCGCGCCGACGAAATCGAGCCTGTGGAGATGGCGGATCGTCTCGGCGGCGTCTTCCGGCTTCACGGCGAGAAGTTCGTAACGCGCGTCGGGAATGCGGTGCTCGGCGATCCAGTGATTATGGATCAGGGGCGAGCGCGAATGCGCGACCGGCCAGCCGATGACGCAGACCTTGCGGATCATGGCATCGCCTGCCCGTGCCGGCGCAGCTCGTCGAGCAGCGGCAGCAGCGGCAGCCCCAATATGGAGAAATAATCTCCCTCGATCTTCTCGAAGAGCTGCACGCCCGGTCCTTCGAGCTGGTAGCAGCCGACGCTCTTCATCACGCGCTCTCCCGCTTCCTCGAGATAGGCGTCGAGGAAGTCCTCGCTGAACTCTCTCATGGTCAGCGTCGCGCGCGCCGTCAGGTTCCAGACCGCAGCGCCCGCTGCCACCAGCACGACACCCGAATGGAGAATATGCGGCCGGCCGCGAAAGGCGAGGAGGTTCGCGCGGGCTTCCTTCATGCTTTTCGGCTTGTCGTATCGTTTGCCCTCGCAGGAAAGGATCTGGTCGGCGCCGATGACCAGCGCTTGCCTGTTCGTTGCCGACACGGCAAGGGCCTTCGCTTCGGCAAGTTTCAGCGCCAGCGCGTCGGTTTCGTTTTCGGGGTCGCCGTGTCCTTTATCGCTCTGCGCGAATCCGGCCTTGATCGCGTCTTCATCGACGCGCGAATCCACGGCCTCGAAACGGAGCCCGGCATCGGCGAGCAGTTTCGCGCGGACGGCGCTGGCGGAGGCGAGAATGAGAGAAGAAGCAGGCATGGCAAATCAGGCGCTGCGCTGGCGTTCATTGTAGAGGTTCAGCACCGCCGCCGCCGTCTCCTCGATGGAGCGGCGCGTGACGTCGATCACCGGCCAGCCGTTCCTGGCAAAAAGCCGGCGCGCGAAGGAAATCTCGTCGGCAACGACATCCGGCGCGACATAATCCGTGTCGGTATTCTCATGCAGCGAAAGCAGGCGGTTCTTGCGGATTTGCACCAGGCGATCCGGGCTGGTGGTGAGGCCGACGACGAGCGGATGCTCGACCGTTTCGAGATCCGGCGGCAGCGGCGCATTCGGCACGATGGGAATGTTCGCCGCCTTGATGCCGCGGTTCGCCAGATAGATGCAGGTCGGCGTCTTCGAGGTGCGGCTGACCCCGAGAAGAATGATGTCCGCCTCGTTGAGATCGCCCGCAGACTGGCCGTCGTCATGGCTCATCGTGTAGTTGAGCGCCGCAATGCGGTCGAAATATTCCGCATCCATGATGTGCTGCGAGCCCGGCTTGTGGGACGATTCCTTGCCGAGATACTTGCCGAGCGCCTGCATCGCCGGGTCGAGCACGGAGATGCAGGGCGTCTGGATTTCGGCGCAGCGTTTTTCCAGGCGCTCGCGAAGCTGATCGTTCACCATCGTGAACATGACGAGGCCGGGCGCGTTCTCGATTTCGCCGAGCGCGCGTTCGAGCTGCTTCGGGCCGCGCACCAGCGCATAGACATGCTCGATCGGGCGCGCGTCCTCATATTGCGCACAGGCCGCGCGCGCGACCATGTTCAGCGTTTCGCCGGTCGCATCGGAAACGAGATGAAGATGAAAGACGCGCTTGCTGCTCATGAACTCCGGTCCGCAGGATCCGGCGGGTCGGCCGCCGGCGGCAAAGGTATCGGGCGCATCCCGCCGGGGCCAATTCTTTTTCTGCAAGGCATAACGCCAGGCGCACATGTTCGCGCCAGACCTGTGGAAAGCTGTGATTAACGGGTGTAAGCGGGCTTAAGGATTGAAGCCCTACCCGGTCATACCCGTGCTTCGGATTCGCTCCCCCGTTCCATGAGGCGGTGAGGAAGCGCCGCGGTCTGCTTGCGGAAAACGGGTATGACCGCGAGGTCAGAGGCCGTCGCGGGACTTGTCCCCGCTGTTAACGGTCTGGCACGCGGCAGCAATCCACAGGGCAAGGGTCTGCGTAACAAGGCATGTCGGCGCGACGGGCTGCAATCGTCAACAGGCTGTGGCATAGAAGGCGGGTGCCGGGCGGGGTTTCCCGTGACGGTTGCGTGTCTGTGGAAGAAACGGGAGCGAAAAATGATCCCCGTCCTTCACAGGCATCCACCACTATCCACTACAAACAAGATTCTTTTATAGGGTTAGGAAAAGAACGGTTGAGTGATCGAAAGGCCCCCGGAAAGAAGCTTCTCAAGGCACTCGCAGGCGAGAAGACGGACGGCATCCCCGTCTGGCTGATGCGCCAGGCCGGACGCTATCTGCCGGAGTACCGGAAGGTGCGGGCGGAAGCAGGCAGTTTCCTCGATCTCTGCTATACGCCGGACTTCGCGGAGGAAGTCACGCTGCAGCCGATCCGGCGGTTCGGCTTCGATGCGGCGATCCTCTTTTCCGACATTCTCGTGGTGCCGGATGCGCTCGGCCAGCAGGTTGCCTTCAAGGAAGGCGAAGGGCCGGTGCTCGAACCGATCACCGATCTTGCCGGTCTGGCGAAACTGTCCTCGCCCGATGTCGTGAAGGGCAGGCTCGCGCCGGTCTACGAGACGGTCGCGCGGCTTTCCAGAAGCCTTCCTTCCGAAACGACGCTGATCGGGTTTGCCGGCGCACCCTGGACGGTGGCGACCTATATGGTCGGCGGGCGCGGATCGCCGGACCAGGCGGCGGCGAAGGCCTGGGCCTATCGCGCGCCGGATGAATTCCAGACATTGATCGATCTTCTCGTCGAGGCGACGGTCGAGCATCTCTCGGCACAGGTCGAGGCGGGCGCCGAGGTGCTGCAGGTCTTCGACACCTGGGCGGGAAGCCTGCCCGAGCTTTCCTTCGAGCGGTTCGCGCTGCAGCCGATGAAGGCGATCCGCGAAAAACTGAAAGCGCGCTTCCCCGATGTGCCGGTGATCGCCTTTCCGCGCGGCGCGGGCGGGATGGCGGAGCGCTATTTCCGCGAAACCGGCGTGACGGGCCTCAGCCTCGACACTGGCGTCAGTCCGGCCTGGGCACGGGACAACCTGCAGGGACAGGGTTGCCTTCAGGGCAATCTCGATCCGCTGCTGCTCGTCGCGGGCGGACCGGAGATGCGCCGTCAGGCGTTGAATATCCTCGAAACCCTGGGGCAAGGCCCGTTCATCTTCAATCTCGGCCACGGCATCGTGCCGCAGACGCCGCCCGAACATGTCGCGGAGCTGGTTACGCTGGTGCAGGAGTGGCGGCCGTGAGCGGCGTTCCGCCAAAAAAGACGGCGATCATCCTGTTCAACCTCGGCGGGCCGGACGGCCCCGAGGCCGTCGAGCCATTCCTGTTCAATCTGTTCAACGATCCGGCAATCATCCGGGTGCCGAATCCGCTGCGCTGGCTGATCGCGAAGCTTGTTTCGAAGCGCCGTGCCCCTGTGGCAAGGGAGATCTATGCCGAACTCGGCGGAAGCTCGCCGCTGGTGCCGCTGACGGAAGCGCAGGCGCGCGCGCTCGAAGCGGCCCTGGCCGGCGGCGCGTCCGAGGTCCGGGCTTTCCTCGCCATGCGCTACTGGCGCCCCTTTGCGGATGAGGCGGCACGGGCGGCAAAGGAATGGGGCGCCACCGAGGTGGTGCTGCTGCCGCTCTATCCGCAATATTCGACCACGACGACGGAATCCTCGCTCAAGGACTGGGAACGGGCTGCCGCCAAAGCCGGGCTTGCCGTTCCGGCAAAAGCTGTTTGCTGCTATCCCGCGGAAGAGGGCTTTGTCGCCGGATATGCCGCGCTACTGGCAAAGGCCATCGGCGATACGGGGGGACATGAAGGATTCCGCGTCCTCTTCTCGGCTCATGGACTGCCGAAGAAGGTGATCGAACAGGGCGATCCCTATCAGGCCCAGGTCGAGCAGAGCTGTGCTGCCATAGTGGCAAAACTCGGGATCGAGGGTCTGGACTGGGTGACCTGCTACCAGAGCCGCGTCGGGCCGCTGGAATGGATCGGGCCCGCGACCGACGACGAGATCCGCCGCGCGGGCGCCGAGGGCAAGTCCCTCATCGTGCTGCCTGTCGCCTTTGTCTCCGAACATTCGGAAACGCTGGTCGAGCTCGACAAGGAATACGGGCATCTCGCGAAGGAAGCGGGCGTGCCGTCCTATATCCGGGTGCCCGCGCTCGGCACGGAGCCGGCCTTCATCGAGGGGCTCGCCCGGCTGGTCCGCGAAGCACAGGCCCGGGAGACCATTCTCTGCCCGGAAGACGCCGCGGGCTATGTCTGCACGAAGGACGCAGGCCTGAAGACGATCCGCCAATAAGGGAAAAGAAGAAGATGGGTTTTCTTCTCGATTACTATCTCTGGATCAAGGCTCTTCACATCATTTCGGTGATCTTCTGGATGGCCGGCATGGCCTATCTGCCGCGCCTCTTCGTCTACCACGCCGACGCCGCGCCCGGGTCGGACAAGTCCGAGACCTTCAAGGTGATGGAGCGGCGGCTGCTCCGGGGCATCGTCAATCCGGCGATGATCGCGACCTTCTTCTTCGGCCTCCTGATGCTCGTCCTCAACCCGGCGCTCCTCTCGGATCATTGGATGCAGGCAAAGCTCGTGCTGATCGTCGTCATGGCCGGGCTTCACGGCATGTTTTCGCGCTGGCGGAAGGATTTCGAGCGCGACGAAAACACGAAGGACGCCCGCTTTTACCGGATCGTCAATGAGGCGCCGCCCGTCCTCGTGATCTTCATCGTCCTGCTCGCCGTCGCGAAGCCCTTCTAGCCATTTCGCTTTTGCCATCCAATTTCCGTTGAAATCGGAACCGGCTGGCTTTATATGGGTTTCAAAGCCGGATTTCTTCCGGCGGCCTTCCTACGTTCTTTCCCGGCTCCGGCAAGCGTCCTTCGATTTCGAGGCGCATTCCGGCAGCCAGAAGACCCCGCCAAGGGCAATCGAGGCGAAAAGCCCGAGACCGAGGCGGCGACGGAAAGAGACCTCAAGGCCCGTTTCCCCGACACATCATCACTCTTTCGCAGACCCGTTCTATCCTTCCCCTTCCAGAAAGATTTCCCCTCCCTCTCCGATGAGGCCCGACCCTGAAAAAAGGGCGGCAGGGCGGAAACCCCCAGAGAAAGACCGATCAAGCCGATGACGCAGATCAAGCTGCAGGACCTCAAGGCCAAATCCCCGACCGACCTTCTGGCGCTCGCGGAAGAACTCGAGGTCGAGAACGCCTCGACGCTCCGGACGCAGGACATGATGTTCGCGATCCTGAAGCAGTATGCCGAGCAGGGTGTCGACATCATCGGCGAGGGCGTGGTGGAAGTGCTGCCGGACGGCTTCGGCTTCCTGCGCTCGCCGGAAGCGAACTACCTGCCGGGTCCCGACGATATCTACGTCTCGCCCTCGCAGATCCGCCGCTTCTCGCTGCGGACCGGCGACACGGTCGAGGGCGAAATCCGCAGCCCCAAGGACGGCGAACGCTATTTCGCGCTGCTGAAGGTATCGACGGTCAATTTCGAGAGCCCGGACAAGGCGCGCCACAAGGTCCATTTCGACAATCTGACGCCGCTCTACCCGGATTCGAAGCTCGAGATGGAAGTCGACGATCCGACGCTGAAGGACCGTTCCTCCCGCGTCATCGACATCGTCGCCCCCCTCGGCAAGGGCCAGCGCGGCCTGATCGTCGCGCCGCCCCGCACCGGCAAGACGGTGCTGCTCCAGAACATCGCCCATTCGATCACGACCAATCACCCCGAATGCTATCTGATCGTGCTGCTGATCGACGAGCGCCCGGAAGAAGTGACCGACATGCAGCGCTCGGTGAAGGGCGAGGTCATCTCCTCGACCTTCGACGAGCCGGCGCAGCGTCACGTCCAGGTCGCCGAAATGGTGATCGAGAAGGCGAAGCGCCTCGTCGAACATGGCCGCGACGTCGTGATCCTGCTCGACTCGATCACCCGCCTCGGCCGCGCCTACAACACCGTGGTGCCGTCCTCCGGCAAGGTGCTGACCGGCGGTGTCGACGCCAACGCGCTGCAGCGCCCCAAGCGCTTCTTCGGCGCGGCGCGCAACATCGAGGAGGGCGGCTCGCTCACCATCATCGCCACGGCCCTGATCGACACGGGCAGCCGCATGGACGAAGTCATCTTCGAAGAGTTCAAGGGCACCGGTAACTCGGAAATCATCCTCGACCGCAAGATCGCCGACAAGCGCGTCTTCCCGTCGATCGACATCCTCAAGTCCGGCACCCGCAAGGAAGAGCTGCTTGTCGACAAGGGCCAGCTCTCCAAGATGTATGTGCTGCGCCGCATCCTCAACCCGATGGGCACGGTCGACGCCATCGAGTTCCTGCTCGACAAGCTCAAGCAGACCAAGAACAACGGCGAGTTCTTCGACAGCATGAACACGTAATCACGCAAACCTGCTATTCTGCCTGTCACTATCCATGCGTGTAACGGGTTGAGTGAGGTTTCGATGACTGGCAGCAGGTACGGAACCGGCGACACACGGCCGACCTGGGTGCAGCCGCTCATGGAATGGTCGGCAATCCAGAAAGTCAGGGCGCGTCTGAAGGGATCTCTCGACGGGGTTCCGGCCGAGATCGGCGGCTTGCTGCTTTCCAATGCCGGTCGCCAGCTTCTCGCATGGTGGCTTGAGGCGCGCGGAGACAGGCCCATGCCTGCCGCCGGCGACGTGGATCCAAAGGCTCTCGTCGAGCTCCTTCCCTATATCCGATATCTTTCATGGGAAGACGAAAACCGGCTTGTCTTCCGTATCTTCGGAAGCGCGCTGGCGGAAGCGACCGGCGTCGATATCACCGGATCCGACATGTTCGCCTTCTCCCATGACGAGGTGGAGATCGACCGGGCGCGTTTGAAGCTCCTTCACGAGCAGCCTTGCGGCATCGTGCTGATCCGCGATGTCGTCTCCCGGGAGGGCGATTATTTCCCCTGCGAATTCATGACCCTGCCCATCGCGCCCGGTCCGGACGGCAAGAGGCGGATCATCGGCACAATCGTGCCCGCGGTTCGCGTTGAGGAATGGACGGCCGATCTCATTTTCGAGCGCATTCTCACGTTGCGCCGCGCGGTCTATTTCGATACCGGCCAGGGCGTTCCCGATCCGGCGCTCGGTTTCGGCGTCTGAAGCGTCATTGCGGCGCGGTGGCGTCAGTCTTTCTTCACTTCTTCTTTCTAGATTGGCCGTCTCGTCACTTCCCCCGAGAGGGACAGACCGGAAGTTCATGACCTTGGAGAACCAGGAACAACGCCGCGCGGCGTGGGTTCGGCCGCATATGGACTGGGCGGCGGTGGAGAACGCGAAAGCGCGGCTCGCCGGTTCGGCGGATGCCGTGCCGCGGATGATCGGCGATATCGACCTCACGCATCTCAGCCATCAGTTCTACGCCTGGTGGCTCGAAGCGCGGGGGACGCGCATCATGCCGTCGCCCGACGATGTCAGTCCGCGTGCGCTTGTCGAACTCCTTCCCTACATGCGCTATCTGAGCTGGGAAGAGAATGATCGCCTGGTCTTCCGGATCTATGGCAGCGCGCTTGCCGAGGCGACCGGTCTCGACCTCACCGGCACCGACACGTTTGGCGACGACATCGACTATCCCGGCAAGGCGGAGGACAAGGCCCGCATCCGGCTGCTTCATTCGCACCCTTGCGGCCTTCTTCTCATCCGCGAACTTCGCACGCCCGCCGGGAAGCCCTATCTCTGCGAACTGATGACGCTGCCGGTCTCCGGCGGCAGCGATGGCAAGGACCGCATCATCGGAACGGTGATGGCGCGCGAGCGCATGCCCGATGGGGAGGTCGACTTCAAACTTTCGCCGCCGCTCACGCTTCGCCGCGCCGTCTTCTTCGATATCGGCAACGGCATTCCGGCTGCGGCGACGGACCTTGGCGCCTAACGCGCGGCGGCCGGCGCGGCCGCCATCTTTCCGATGAAATCGGCGATCGCATCGCTGAGCCCGCCGGCGAGCGGGGCTTCCGGATCGGCATAAAGCGCCATGTTGCCGGCGCGGCTTTCCGGCGCGGTCTTCAACACGTGGTTCATGTCTTCGATGGTGACGAGCGTCGCACCGTCATGCGCGGCGGCGAGCTTCTCGCTGTCGGCGGGCCTCGCCTGCAGGTCGCGCGTTCCCTGAATGACGAGGACGGGAACATCGAGCTTCGCGAGTTCTTCCGCCGGATCGTATTTGAACCAGGAGATCAGGTAAGGCTGCACGCTCGGCCGGTAGAGCGCATCGAGCTGATGCGGCACCTCGTCGACGGTCTCGCCCCGTTCGAGGCTCGCCAGAATTTCTTCGGCGCGTTTCGCGATCTCGGGCGGCAGGTCCTGACCGGCAAGCTGTTCGCGGATGAGCGCGGGGGCGGGGCGGCCGGCGGAAGCAAGAAGCACGATCCCGGCGACGGGTTGCTTCTGCGCGGCCAGGGTTCCGACGAGACCGCCTTCGCTGTGACCGATCACGACCACACGGCGGATGCTCGGCCGCTCCTTCAGGAACGTGATCCAGCCTTCGACGTCCTCGACGAACGTTTCCGCGCGCAGTTTTTCTTCCGAGGGCGCGGCGGCGATGCTTTCGCCGGTACCGCGCTTGTCGAAGCGGAGCGAGGCAATGCCCCGCTCGCCAAGTTCCGCCGCGAGCATCTTCAGGCTGTCGTTCGGTCCGCCGGGAAAATTGCCGTCGCGGTCGGTCGGGCCCGAGCCCGCGATAATGAGCGCCGCATCGGCGGGTGCGTCCCCGTCCGGCAGGGTCAGCGTGCCGTAGAGCTCGTTGCCGAGCGTAACCTCCTCCGTGGTCCATGAAGGCTCTGCGGAGAGGGGAAGTGCGGCGGTGAGGGAAACGATGAACGCGACGGCGAAGGCAACAGGCGCGAAGGATTTCATGGCCGGAGTTTTTCCCATCCAGGATAAGGCCCGTCGAAAGACGGTGCCTCATCATGGCCTTCGAACCATGTCGCTTTCGAGGCGGCGTGTTCCTGCGCGATGACGCGGCCCGGCGGGTTCCCGTCCAGCGCGTTCGCGGCGAGGATGATCGTGTCGTCGGGTTCCACGAGGTTCGCGCCCGTCATCGCCGTGCCGCAGCGCGCGCAGAAGGCGCGTTCGAGCTCCGGGGAACTCCGGTAGGTTGTGAGATGTTCCGCGCCATGCCAGGTCACGTCCTTGCGGCGCGCGACGAAGAAGAAGCCGGCATGGCCGCCCGCCGCCTTGCGGCACATCGAGCAATGGCATTCGACGATGCCGCTCATGGCCTTTGCCTTGAAGCGCACCGCGCCGCAGAGGCAGGAACCCTCGACCATCTCTCCTCCTTTACGGAACGAGCACGCTCGCGCCGGTGGTCTTGCGGCCTTCGAGATCGAGATGGGCGCGCGCGGCTTCGGCGAGCGAGTAGCGCTGGTTGACCTCGATCTTCACCGCGCCGGACTTCACCACCGCGAAAAGATCGTCGGCCATTTCCTGGAACGCCGTCGGCGTCTTCGCGGCGTAGTGATACATGGTCGGCCGCGTCACATAGAGCGATCCCTTCTGCGCGAGGATGCCGAGGTTCACATCCGTGACCGGGCCCGACGCATTGCCGAAGGAGACGAGGAGCCCCAAGGGCGCGAGACTGTCGAGCGAGGAGAGGAAGGTCGCCTTGCCGACGCCGTCATAAACGACGGGAAGTTTCCTGCCGTTCGTGATTTCCTTCACGCGTTCGGCGACGTCTTCCTTCGTGTAGTCGATGACGTGGTCGCAGCCATGCGCGCGCGCGAGCTTCGCCTTCTCGTCCGAGCTCGTCGTGCCGATCACCGTGGCGCCGAGATGTTTCGCCCACTGGCAGGCGATGAGGCCGACGCCGCCCGCCGCCGCGTGCCAGAGGATCGTCTGGCCCTTCTCGACCTTGAAGGTCTGGCGGAGCAGGAATTGCGCGGTCATGCCTTTCAGCATCATCGCGGCCGCTTCCTCGTCCGAAACGCCGTCCGGCACTTTCGCCGCGCTCGCCGCGCTGACATTGTGCGCTTCCGCGTAGGCGCCGACCGGCCCCGAGGCATAGGCGACGCGGTCGCCCTTCGCGAATTGCGTGACCCCCTCGCCGAGCGCCTCGACGACGCCCGCCGCTTCCATGCCGATGCCGGAAGGCAGTTTCACCGGATAGAGGCCCGAGCGGTGATAGGTGTCGATGAAGTTGATGCCGATCGCTTTCGCGCGCACCGTGATCTCGCCGGGGCCGGGCGCGGGAAGATCGACTTCCTTCAGCGCCATGGTTTCCGGGCCGCCGTTCTTTTCGATGCGGATCGCCTTGATCGCCGTCATGCCGTTTCTTCCCTCTTGTCAGCGTCTCGATAGCGCGAGCCCGATGCCCGCCGCGACGAGCACCGTGCCGGTGATCTTGTTGCGCAGCATCTGCGCGTGTTCGCCTTTCAGATAGGGCGCGAGCTTGCCCGCCGCCAGCCCGAAGGCGCCGTCCGACAGCGTGCTGACCGTCACGAAGGTGACGGCGAGCAGCAGGAGCTGGGGGCCTGCGGGCGCCGCCGGATCGACGAATTGCGGAAAGAAGGCGGCGTAGAAGGCGAGCGATTTCGGATTGGTCACGCTGATGAGAAAGCCGCGCCGGTAAAGCGCCCCGGCGCTCGCATGGCCCTTCGCGTGGTCGGGCAGATGCGGGTCTTCGTAAGGCGCGCGGAAGGCCTGTAGCCCAAGCCAGACGAGATAGGCCGCGCCGATCAGCTTCAGCGCTTCGGCCCAGGGCCCGAGTGCGGCGAGCAGCGGCGCAAGGCCCGCCAGCACCAGCACCATGTGGATCAGCAGCGCGCTTGTCGTGCCCGCCAGTCCCGCCATCGCGGCGCGCGGCCCCTGCCGGATGCCGCAGGCGACGAGATAGGTCACCACCGGCCCCGGCATCACGCAGAGGATCAGCGTCGCGGCGATGAAGCCGAGATAGAGTTCAAGAGACACATTGCCCCCTGTCGGACCTCTTCCACCCTCCCCTTGAGGGAGGGTCAAACGGTCGAAGACCGTTTGGGGAGGGGTGGTCCGCTGTCCACACCTATATCGCTGTCGACTGTATCCGGATTTTCCTCCGCGCCCCCTCCCCGAAATTCACGCCGCTCGCGCGCCATGAATTTCGACCCTCCCTCAAGGGGAGGGTGGGAAGGAAGGGAAGCTTCTAAGCCAGATGCCGCGCGAAGAATTTCATCGTGCGGTCGTTCGCCTCGTCGGCGGTCTTCTTGTCGTAATGCGCGCCGCCCGGCCGCGCGAAGGCGTGGTCCATCTCCGGGTAGCGGTGAATGGTGACATGCGTGTTGCCGTGCAGGCCGTTCACGACCTGCTCCTGCGCTTCCGGCGGCACGAATTCGTCCTTGCCGGCGATGTGCAGCATCAGCGGCGCCTTGATGCCCTTGGCGTCGTCGAGGCGGTTCTGGATGTTGACGCCGTAATAGCCGACGGAGGCATCCGCGTCGGTGTGGCAGGCGGTGAGATAGGCGAGCTGGCCGCCGAGGCAGTAGCCGACGGCGCCGACCTTGCCGCTCGTCATCGGGCGCAGCGTCTTGATGGTCGCCGCGATGTCGCTCACACCCTTGTCGACGTCGAACTTGCCGAACAGGTCGAAGGCCTGCTTCCACTCGGCGTCCGTCTGGTCGGTGATGTCGATGCCGGGCTCGATGCGCCAGAACAGGTCCGGGCAGAGCGCGACATAACCCGCCGCCGCATAGGCGTCCGTCAGGTCGCGCATGACCTTGTTGACGCCGAAAATTTCCTGGATGACCACGATGCCGGGGCCGGTGCCGCCGGCGGGCTTCGAAAGATAGCCGGTGAAAGAGCCGTCCGCGCCTTTGATCGTTACCGTCTCGCCGCTCACTTGCGCATCTCCTCGTATCGTCTGGGGGGAAGGTTAGGGTCGGGGGGACTCTAACCATCCTCGCACGACGAAGCGAGGGGATGCGCCGGAGGGGCCTCGGCTTTTCGGAGGGTCTTCGGGGACCGGTTCAGGCGGCCCTGGCAACCTCGGTGCGATTGCCGAAAGTGAAGAGCTTGCGGAAGCCGCGATTGCCGGCGGTCTCGCGCGTCTTGCCGGCCATTTGTTCGCTGCGCGCGGACGTGTGTTCGCTACGCGCGGACAGGGCAACGTCGAAAGCGCCGACGTAGCTGTTGGCATAAGTGGCAAGGATGTTCATTTTATTCACCTTCAGACACGGCCAGCGGGGAACCATTCCCATCGAACCCGGCCGCGTATCCTTCTGTAGCTTGGGTTTACGCTGGTGATATGCCGTCGCGGCGTCTATATATCAAACGATCTTTTTGCACCGCAGTTGTGAGAAAAACTAACATATGGCTCCCCGCCGCCTGCCATCGCTGAAAGCGCTCCGCGCCTTCGAGGCCGCGGCCCGGCATGGCAGTTTCTCGGCCGCGGCGGGCGAGCTCAGCGTTACCCATGCCGCGATCAGCCACCAGATCAGGGCGCTGGAGGAAGACCTCGGGGCGCAGCTTTTTCACCGGACCGGCCGCCATGTCGAGCTGAACGAGCGCGGCCAGAAACTGTTTCCCGCGCTCACCGCCGCTTTCGATCAGATGAGCGAGGCCTGGGCGCAGGCGGGCGCGAAGGACAGCGCCGCGCTCACCGTCTCGGTCGAGCCCTCCTTCGCGGCGCGCTGGCTCGTGCTGCGGCTCGGCAAGTTCAACCGCGCCCACCCCGAGATCGAGCTCCGCCTGCTGCCGTCGGCCGAGGTCGTCGACTTCTCGCGCGAGGACGTCGATATCGGCGTGCGCTACGGGCTTGGCGGCTGGCCGGATGTGGTTTCGGAAAAGCTCTTCGAGGCGACGGTCTATCCGGTCTGCGCGCCCTCGCTGATCGATCCGAAGAAGCCGATCCGCAAACCGGAAGACCTCAAGGCCTATCCGCTGCTCCACGAGGAGACGATGCAGCACTGGCTGAACTGGCTCGAACAGGCCGGCGTGAAGCATCCGCGCTGGGCGGCGAAAGGCCCGCTCTTCATCGAGGCGAGCCTGGCGCTGCAGGCGGCGGCGAGCGGGCAGGGCGTTGCGCTCGCCAACGACACGCTCGCCATGGCCGACCTTGCCGAAGGCCGTCTCGTCCGCCTCTTCGACATCGAGATGCCGGACGAGGAAGGCTACTGGCTCGTCTATCCGGAAGGGCCGCGCAAGCCGAAGGTCGACGCCTTCCGCAACTGGATCCGCGAGGAAGCGGGCCTCGGTCCGCCCGAGGACCCGAACCCGCCCGAAATGCTGACGCCGCGAGGCAGGGGCAAGGCGGTACGCTGAGAATGGTTGTATCGTGAGCCGGCGATGGAGAGTCTCATGACCGGGAAAGCAACAGCCGTCGATACCATTCGGATCGCGACGCCCGCCGACGCGGCCGCGCTCGCCGCCATCTATGCGCCCTATGTCCGCGACACCGTGATCTCCTTCGAGATGGTGCCGCCGGACGAAACGCAGATGGCCGAGCGGATCCAGAAAATCCTTCCCCGTCTGCCCTGGCTCGTGCACGAGGCCGATGGCTGCGTCACCGGCTATGCCTATGCCGGGCCGCACCGCGAGCGCGCCGCCTATCGCTGGTCGGTCGATGCGGGCATCTATCTCGACAGCGGCGCACACCGTCAGGGCATCGGCACGGCGCTTTACAGGGTGCTTTTCGAGGCGCTGCGGCTCCAGGGCTATCACCGCGTCTATGGCGGCATCACGCTGCCCAATGAAGCGAGCGTCGGCCTGCATGAAGCGCAAGGCTTCAAGCCCATCGGGGTCTACCCGGAAGTCGGCTACAAGTTCGGCGCCTGGCGCGATGTCGGCTGGTGGGGCCTCGACCTCGGTGCGTCAAGCCAGGAGCCCGGCGAGCCGCTTCCCTTCACGCCGGAGATTCTTGACGCCGCGAAGCGCGAGGCGGGCGGGGGCGGGCAGTGAGGTGAAAATCAGGTGGCTTCGGTCAGACCGAGCCTGTTTTCGAGGCGACCGACGCGTTCATCCAGCCTGTCCAGCCGGTTTGAGAGGTTCGCGTACTGGCTCTCAAGGATGCCGAGACGGGACTTTACCTCGCGCATATCCTCCGCCAGCCGGTCGACCTTTTCGTCGATCCGGCGGAGATAGGTCAGAACGAGATTGTCCGGGCTCTCTGCCATAGCCCTCCTTTTATCATAAGACGGGCCGGATGAGCTATCCCGCCCGCGCCCGCTTCAGCTCCTCGACCAGCGCATCCACTTCCGTCACCGGCAGCGAGCAGGTCTCGCCGGCGCAGACGTAAGCCGTCGGCTTGCCGTCGAGTGCCGTCTTGCCATGCGCCGGGTGTCCTTGCGGGAGCACCGTGCCGTCGGCGACCCGCATCAGCACGCGGGCAGGGCAGGAGGTCGCGAAAACCGCGGCCGCGAGGTCCGCCGTCTCTGCCACGCTTCCGATCAGCACGACCTGGGCCGGCCTGAGCCGCGTGTCGAGGCTCGCGATGTAGCTCCCCAGCGGAAAGATGTTCTGCTGCAGCTCGCCCGCGAAGGAGCGGATCACCTCGTCGGCGCGGTCGAAATAGTCCGCCTTTCCGGTGAGCAGTGCGAGCTTCGTCAGCGTGCCCGGCAGCGTGCCGTTGGCGGCCGGCGTCGCGTCGTCGGCAACCGTCCGTCTACGGACGATCAGCGCGGGGGCGTCGTCGGCGGTGAAGAAATAGCCGCCATTCGCCGTATCCCGGTAATGCGCGTCGAGTTCGGCGATGAGGCTTTCCGCTTCGGCGACATAGCCCTCGTCGCCCGTCGCCTCGGCGAGCGCGACGCCCGCATCGGCCATGTTGGCGAGGTCGTCGGCCATGGCGATGTGCTGCAGCCTGGCCTCCCGCCAGGCATGATGGAGCCGCCCGTGTCCGTTCGTTTCCGGACGCATCGTCTCCATCACGAAGCGGAAGGCGCTCGCCGCCATCTCCACCCACTCGTCCTCGCCGAAAGCCGCACCCGCGCGGGCCAGCGCCGCGATTGCGAGCCCGTTCCAGTCGGCCAGCACCTTGTCGTCGAAACCGGGCTTCACGCGCAGGTCGCGCTCGGCGAAAGCCCTCGCCTTCAGCGGGTCGAGCGCCGCTTCCTCTTCCGCCGTCACGGGCGCGTCGGCGCGGGCGAGGCGGTTCAGGATATTCGTGTGCTCCCAGTTCCCTTCCCCGGTCACGCCATAGAAGCGCTTGAAGAGCGTCGCCTCGCCGGGCGTGAAGAGATTGTCGATTTCGGCTTCCGACCAGACATAGAACTTGCCCTCGACGCCCTCGCTGTCGGCATCGAGCGAGGCCGCGAAAGCGCCGCCGTCGACGGTCATCTCGCGCGCGATCCATTCGATGGTTTCGCGCACGCGCCGTTCGTAGAGCGGCTTCTTCGTTTCCGCCCAGACCAGCGTCAGGAGGTCGATCAGCAGCGCATTGTCGTAGAGCATCTTTTCGAAATGCGGCGCGAGCCAGAACTCGTCGACCGAATAGCGCGCGAAGCCGCCGCCGAGATGATCGTAGATGCCGCCTTCCGACATGTGGTCGAGCGCGCGCGTCACGGGCGCGGCGAACTCGTCGCGCCCGGTGCGCAAATGCGCGCGCCACAGAAGCGTGAGCAGGGGCACCTGCGGGAATTTCGGCGCGCCGCGGATGCCGCCGTTTTCGGGGTCCATCAGCTCGGCGAGTTTCTCGGCAACGACCACCGGCACCTGCGGCGTCGGTTCGCCCGGCCGCGCTGTTGCCGATTGCTCTTCCAGCGCCTTGGTCAGCGCGGTGCGGTTCTTGTAGACCTTGGCCGGTTCCTCGCGAAAGATCCGCGCGACCTCTGTCAGCACATCGGTGAAGCCCGGCCGTCCGTAAGCGGCGTCCTTCGGAAAATAGGTGCCGCCCCAGAAGGGCTCGCCTTCGGGCGTCAGAAACATGGTCAGCGGCCAGCCGCCCTGCTGGCCGAGGAGATGCAGCGCCGACATGTAGATCGCGTCGATGTCCGGGCGCTCCTCGCGGTCGACCTTGATGTTCACGAAATGCTCGTTCATCACGGCGGCGACGCCCTCGTCCTCGAAGCTCTCATGCGCCATCACATGGCACCAGTGGCAGGCGGCGTAGCCGACCGACAGCAGGATCGGCTTCTTCTCCTTCTTCGCGGCCGCCAGCGCCTCCTCGCCCCAGGGCCGCCAGTGGACGGGATTGTCGGCATGCTGGAGAAGATAGGGGCTCGTTTCCGCGCGCAGGAAATTACGTGACATGTGGCCTTCCGGGGGTTTCACTCTGTCCAGACAATGTGGGGCAGGCGAGTGCCCCCGTCGATGAAAAGAGCCAGATTCATGAAGGTAAAAATCGACCTCGATATGTCCGCCGAAGAAGCGCGCACGCTGATGGGCCTGCCGGACCTCGAACCGATGCAGCAGCGGCTTCTCGAACAGCTCGAAAAACAGGTCTCGAGCAACATGTCCTACATGGACCCGGAAGCGATGATCCGGGCGGTGCTGCCTGCCGGCGCACAGGGTCTCGAGAAGTTCCAGGACCTGATGTGGGGCATGGCCCGCAGTGCGATGGGCAGTGGCGGCACGAAGTCCGGCGGCGGCACCAAGAAGGGCGACTGACGCCCCCTCGGAAAAGAATCGGTTTGGAAACGATCTACGCGCTTTCGACCGCGCCCGGCAGGGCGGGGGTCGCCGTGATACGGCTATCGGGCGAGGGTGCGCGCGAGGCGATTTTGCGTCTCACCGGCGCCGCCGCGCCGCGCCCTCGCGAGGCCGCGCTCCGCCGCTTCCGCGATCCCGAAACCGGGGCGGCGCTCGACCGCGGACTCGTTCTGTTCTTCGAAGGCCCGAACAGTTTCACCGGAGAGGACGTCGCCGAGTTCCACATTCATGGTGGCCGCGCCGTCGTCGCGGCGATGCTCCGTTGCCTGGGGCACATGCATTTCTTGCGCGCGGCGGCGCCCGGCGAGTTCACGCGCCGCGCCTTCGAGAACGGCAAGATGGACCTCACCGCCGTCGAGGGTCTCGCCGATCTGATCGATGCCGAAACCGAAGCGCAGCGCGTCCAGGCGCTCCGTCAGATGGAGGGCGCGCTCGGGCAGCTCTACGAGGGCTGGCGCGCGCGGCTCATGAAAGCGCTGGCCTACGCCGAGGCCGAAATCGATTTCCCGGACGAGGAAGTGCCCGGCGACCTGATCGCGAGGCTCGGCCCTGAAATCGAAAACCTCAACCATGAGATCGGCGCCCATCTCGATGACGGGCGCAAGGGCGAGAGGCTGCGCGACGGCATCGAGGTTGCGATCGTCGGCCCGCCCAATGCCGGCAAGTCGAGCCTGCTCAACCGGCTCGCGGGCCGCGAGGCCGCCATCGTTTCCGAGGAAGCCGGGACGACGCGGGACGTTCTCGAAGTCCGGCTCGATCTCGGCGGCGTGCCGGTGACGCTGGCCGACACGGCGGGTCTGCGCGAAGCCGTCGGCACCATCGAACAGGAGGGCGTGCGCCGTGCGCTCGCCCGCGCCGGGAAGGCCGATCTCCGCATCGTCGTCGCCGCGCCGGGGGAGGGCACGGATTTCGCGCTCGCCCGCGACGGCGACCTCCGGGTCATGAACAAGACGGATATCGGCGGCGCGGCAGGCGAGGGCGTTATCGGCGTTTCGGCGCTGACGGGGGAGGGGCTCGACCGGCTCGAAGCAGCGCTCCGCGAGAAGGTCGGCGCCGCCTACGAAGCCCACGAACATCCGCTCATCACCCGGGCCCGCCACCGCGAGGGCCTTGCCGAATGCGCCGCCTCGCTTGGCCGCGCGGGCGAGGCGCTGCAGGCGGGCCGCGACGCCGAACT
>CAJXOU010000049.1 GCA_913057645.1 uncultured Rhodobiaceae bacterium
GGGGCGGGGGGGAGTGGGCGTAAGGGGGCAGCGGTGCGGAAGCGGGGGCACGACGGAGGGAGAGGACCGCGAAAGAGGGGGCGAGTGGGCGGGCGGGTCGCAGGGGGAAGGGGGGTTACGTGGCGGACGGGACGTATGTATCGCCGCGCGTGCTGCATCGCTGGCCGGCGGTCAAGGCATGGCAGGCGGCGCTGACGAACAAGGGTTGGCCGCTGATCGATGCGACGGTGCAGCTTCTCAAGCGCGGCAACTATCCGAATATTCCGCAGGAGAAATTCCTGCTCTCGCACGGCATCGGGCAGCCGCTCTGGAATTCGCTGACCATTACCGGCGTGATCGAGGCGCGCGGACGCCAGCTCTGCGATCTGCAGGCACCGGATTTCCAGCAGATCATCGTGGAAGACATTTCCGAAACCTGCACGGGGCACCTGCACAAGGGGCTTCTCTATGCGCATGGCGCGGACGAGGGCGGCGATCCCGAGGCACCGGAATATGGCGCGCATGACGACATGTGGTATGCGGCGCGCGATCTCTGCTTCGGCGCCGGGCGCTACCCGTTGCCGGACATACCGGAGAGCATCGGGCGGCCGGATACGGGACGTCTGATGCCGCAGCTTCCGGCGGGCTTCGAACAATTGATCCTTCTGCTGATGAACGTGCTGATGATCGAGGTGCGGGCCGAGAGTTTCTTCGCCTTCTGCTGCGACATCATGCGGGACGGAGACGCCTTCCCGGAACGCCGCGCCGAGGCGGCGGAAGCGGCGGACATGGTGGAGCGCATCCGCACCGACGAGGCGATCCATGTCGGCTACCTGCAGACGACGGTTTCGGAAATGCGCAGCTTCACCTTCAAGACCGTCGATGGCGGTACGGTGAAGGGCAAGGACCTGATCGATCCGATCTGGGAGGGCATGGTGCACTGGCATTCGGTGACGCAGGCGGATTTCTCGCGCGAGCAGACACGCGAGGCGATCCAGGCGGGACTTGCGAAGGTGCAGGACGGAGCGAAGCTCTTCGCCCAGTTCGACAAGCTTGACGATATGGCAAAGGCGGCGTGATGAAGGATCTTTCGGGCAAGACTGCGTTCATAACGGGCGGCGCGAGCGGCATCGGACTTTCGATGGCGAGGGCGTTCGGCGCGGCCGGCATGAACGTGATGCTGGCAGACATCAACGAAGAAGACCTCGCTGCCGCCGTGACGGAGCTCAACGAACGGCAGGTGAAGGCGGCGGGCGTTCGTTGCGACGTGGCGGAGCGCCAATCCGTCGAACGCGCGGCGAAGGAAACGGTCGACAGGTTCGGCAAGGTGCATGTCGTCTGCAACAATGCGGGTGTGGGCGCGGGCGGCCCCATCGACGCCGTCAAGCCCGGCGACTGGGACTGGACCATTGCCGTCAACCTGATGGGTGTCGTTTACGGCATGGAAGCCTTCCTGCCGCATATCCGCGCGCATGGCGAGGGCGGGCACTATGTCAACACGGCGTCGATGGCGGGCATGATTTCCGTGCCCGGCATGGAGCCCTACACGGCGTCGAAATATGCGGTCGTCGGCATGTCGGAAGGCTGGGCGGGCCAGCTTGCGCCGGAGAATATCGGCGTGTCGGTCCTCTGCCCCGGCTTCGTGAAAACGCGCATCTATGAAAGCAGCCGCGCGCGGCAGGACAAGTTCGGCAAGGCCGCCGACGAGCGCGATCCGGAACAGGCGGATTTTGCCAAGCAGCTTGTGCTGGGTGGGATCGATCCCGACCGGGTGGGCGCACGCGTGGTGGAGTCCATTCTCGCGAACGAGCTCTACATCTTCACGCATCCAGACATGGCGCCGCTTTTCGAAGAGCGCGCCAAGAACATCAAGGCGGCCTTCGAGCGCGCCAGCGAAAGCCCGGCGCTGCAGGGGCTCGACTACAAGACGCCGTCGGCCATCAGCATGCTGGACTGAATAACGCAAACCGGGAGGCGCCGATGCGTTTCGGAATCTTCTACGAACATCAATTGCCGCGGCCCTGGAACGAGGGCGACGAACTGAAGCTCTTCCAGGACGCGCTCGACCAGGTGGAGCTTGCGGACCGGATCGGCATCGACCATGCGTGGGAGGTGGAGCATCACTTCCTCGAGGAATATTCGCATTCCTCGGCGCCGGAAGTCTTCCTCGCCGCCTGCTCGCAGCGCACGATGAACATCCGGCTCGGCCACGGCATCACGCTGATGCCGCCGAACTACAACCATCCCGCGCGCGTTGCGGAGCGCATTGCGACGCTCGACCTCGTATCGAAGGGGCGCGTGGAATGGGGTACGGGCGAAAGCTCCGCGCTGCTCGAGCTCGGCGGCTATGGCGTCCCCGTCGGCGAGAAGCGCTCGCAGTGGCGCGAGGCCGTTGAGCAGTGCGCCAACATGATGGCGATGGACCCTTATCCGGGCTACGAGGGCGAGTTCTTTTCCATGCCCTGCCGCAACGTCGTGCCGAAACCGGTGCAACGGCCGCATCCGCCGCTCTGGGTCGCGTGTTCCAACCGCGAAACGATCAAGCTTGCCGCGCGACTTGGCATCGGCGCGCTCACCTTTGCCTTCGTCGATCCGGCGGAAGCGAAGCAATGGGTCGACGACTACTACCGCATCTTCAAGGAAGAAGCGGTGCCGATCGGACATGCCTGCAATCCGAATATCTGCATGGTGTCGAGTTTCTCCGTTCATCAGAACGAGGAAGAAGCGCGCAGGCGCGGCCTCGACGGGTTCCGTTTCTTCGGCTACGCGCTCGGCCATCACTATATTTTCGGCGAGCACAAGCCGGGGCGCACGGACATCTGGGCCGATTTCGAGAAGGCGAAGGACACATTGCCCCTGAGCGGTACGGGTGGCATCGGTACGCCGGACCAGTTGCGCAAGCATCTGCGCGCGTTTGCGGAGACGGGCGTCGATCAGGTTGCCTTCATCCAGCAGGGTGGCAACAACCGTCATGAGCACATTTGCGAGGCACTGGAGCTCTTTGCCTCCGATGTCATGCCCGAGTTCAAGGAACGGGAAGCCGAGCGTCAGAAGAAGAAGGCGGAAGAACTGGCACCCTATGTCGAGAAGGCGATGGCCCGAAAGCAGTTCATGAAGGAACTAAACGACGAGGAAATCCCGAATGTGATCGCGCTGGGGCGGCAGATCACCGACCCGGGAAATCAGGGGAAAAACTCGATCGGCAGTTCGGTGAGGAACGCGAAGAGCGCCGACTGATTTCGTCAGACGGGGAACGACAGCGGGCCGATTGCCGCCGGAACTTTCTCTTCGATCATGTCCGATCTGTCATGAAGGCGCGGCTTGACGGAAAAGCGGACGGCACTAAGTGTTTTCGCGAGGGCGCGGAAACGACCGAGGAGAAACGTCATGAAAAACACATTGAAAATTGCGCTCGGTGCAGCGCTGGGAGCGGCCATGTTCGCAGGCGGCGCGGCGGCAGCACCCGAGGTCGAGGGTGGCGACCAGCTCGTCACGACCTGTCAGAGATTGCTTGAGGGTGGTTCGGCACCTGGGTCCGAGGGTGAGCCGTGCAAGGACTTCGTGACCGGCATGATCATGTCGCAGGAAGATTCGCTGACGGTCGGCGAGCCCTTCAAGGCGCGCCGGATCGGGCCGAACGAGGATGAGACGGCCTGTTTCGAAATGCCGGACAAGCTTTCGTTCCGCGATTTCGCGACGCAGGTCGTGTCGTATGCGGAGGCAAATCCGGGTGCTGCGGAGCGGCCCGCCTTCGAACTCGCGGCAAGGGCGCTCGAAGCGAAGTACCCGTGCGATCCGGAAGACCTGAAGGAGGACGCGGCCGGAGATCCCCGGATCGAATAACCAGCGGGCCGCGACGCCGTCAGCCGGCCTTGGGATCCTTCAGGCCACGGAAGAAGAGATCGCGCATCCGCTCCTCGCCAAGTACCCGCGTCATTTCGCTGATGCCGAAGAAGGGAATGAGCGAAACGAACGCCATGGTCGCGAGCGACAAGGTCGTGGTCACGCCGGACATCGGAATGCCAGCATCACCTGCTGCGCCGTCGCGGGGCCAGACAACTTCGACCAGTCGTTCTTCAAGAAGATTGAAGCCGATCAGGACGAGCGCGAAGAGAGCGGCCTTGATGAGGACGACCCAGACGAGAGGCAGGCGCTCCGACCTCGATCCCAGTTTCAGATGTTCGCCTATCAGGACAAATTTGGCGAATACCAGTGCCTTCAGCGTGGCCGATCCGAGATGGGCGATGAAGCTCCATTCCGGCAGCACGACCGAGTTGTGGAGCGTGTAGACGGTGAGGAGCAGCCAGAGATAGGCGAAGACGATGAGAAAATGGCTCATGCGTTCGAACACGGTCTTGCCGTGATGCGCGCCGGCGTCCGACATGATCTGCACTCCCCCCATTCCGTAGACGGTGCCCCCGGAGAGACTCGAACTCCCGACCCCCTGATTACAAATCAGGTGCTCTACCAACTGAGCTACAAGGGCGACCGTGGGCGCAAGATAGTTGCGCGGCCAGCGGCCAGCAAGTCATTCCTGCAGCGTTCCGGAGGTAAACAGGTTCCGCGTGATTTCGGCGATTGGATGGTGAAAAGGGGCGTCCGCTCTCCAAATCTGCGGCCTTGATGACGAGTGCCGGGAGGTTCGGATGAGTGTAGAGATCGTCCTCGATACGCGGACGGGAGAGCGTGGCGGCTTCGACGACTGGGTCAGGATCTTCGACGAGAGCTGGACGGCGCCACGGGACAATCTCGAGCGCATTCTCGGGCTGCTGAGCGAGGATGTCGTTCTGAAGGCGCCGACGCGCCCGCCCATGTCGCGCGGCCGGTCGGCGGGGCGGAAAGCCTTTCGGGCGGCATTCTCAGCCTTTCCGGATCTTACCGGCAAGACCAAACGCTGGGCGGCGTCGGGCGATGTTCTCTTCATCGAGATGACGTTCACGGCGACGGTCGGCGGACGGAAACTCTCCTGGGACAATGTCGACCGCTTCCTCTTCAGGAATGGCGAGGCTGTGGAGCGTATCGCCTTCTTCCAGGATTCGACCATCGTCCTCCGCACGGCGCGGAGAAGCCTGCGCGGCTGGGTCCAGATCGTTCGTCTGTCACTCGGAAAGTGAGGCAGGAGATGAAACTTCTATCGGGACCGCTCAGCATGTTCGGCATGAAGGCCGAGATCGCGGTGGTGGAGAAAGGGGTCGACTGCGAGGTCGAACTCGTACCGTTCAGCTTACGTGACAGATACAAGCCCCTTCACCCGGATGTCGCGCGCCTGAACCCAAAGGGGCAGGTCCCCGTGTTGATGGATGATGAGGTCGAGATTTTCGATTCGACGCAGATCTTCGAATATCTGGAGCACAAGTTTCCCGTGCCGGCCCTCTGGCCATCAGGTCCCGCGGCGCGCGCAAGAGCGCGGCTCGAGGATCTGCGTTCGGACGAAATCTTCTTCATGAATTTCGTTGCGCTTCTCAATGCAGCTGGCGACCGGACGAAACCGGAAGCAGTGGAATCCCTGCGGGAGATAGAAGCGCAGTATCGCGAGCGGAACGAGGTTCTCTCACGTCATGCCTACATGGCGGGCGACGACTTCACCTATGCGGATATCGCCTGGTTCTGCGCGAGTTTCTTCACGTCGTTTCTGGGCGATGAGCCGGACGCTGGCTGCCATCATGTCATTGCGTGGCGGAAACGCGTTGCCGAGCGACCGGCGATTGCACCGATCCTTCGGCGCTTTTCGGATTATCTCGTCGAGAACAGGCTACCCGTTCCGGCGATATGAACGGAAGAGACGTTTAAGGAACCCGTCCCGGGCGCGCGCCGGTACGATACGCTCGTAGTAGCCGCGGTCGAAGAACCAGTGAAAGCGCTCGTAGATTGCGCGTTCGGCAACGGGCGTCAGATACTCCTCGCGGGTGCCATGCTGAGAGACATTCGTCACCGGAAGCTTCTTGGTGAGACGGATGCCCACTTCGGCGAGTGCCGACTTCATGTCTCCGTCGATGTACTCCTGCCGAATTAGGCGGAGGTTCTCCGGTATCCGTCCCGCGATCTCGTAATATTCCTCAAGCGCCGGGTAGGCCTTGCCGTGGAATGCCGCCTCGCGCACGAAGGTTTCGAAATCGCCAGCCATCGCCAGGTCCTGGGCTTTTCCCCTGTCCCAGGGATGACCTTTCTGCAGGTAACCGAAACGTGAAATTTCGAGATCGTAGGGATTGCGGATGCCGGCGAGGATAATCTTGAAACTTGCGAGCGTGCGCCCGTGCCGTGCGAGGAGCATGGCGGCTTCGTCGAGACGCTCGTGGCGCTTGCCATCGATGATCGTCAAGCCTGGGCGCTCCTCAGCATGTCCTTCAGGTACCGAGATGATGAACGGTGGTTCAAGGATGTCGAGCAGGTACTTCGTTGTCGCCATGCCGCCCGTCTTGGGGACATGAATGAAGAGGACGTCGTCGTTCCAGAGCATGTCGATCCTTGGTTTCTCGGCCAGTTCGCGTTTCGGCGGCGAGCGAGGTGAGACTATGCCACGGGATTTCGGCGGTTGAAGCCCCCGAGGCGGGCCGTCGAGCCCTTTTGTCGGCTCAGGCGGTCATCCGGAGAAGTCCTCAGTAAACAAAGGGTTCCATCGTGAACTGCAAATGAATGACCGACTCAGTGAGGGTTCAAGTCCCATAAGACAGGATGTCACTTGTGGGGGCGTTGGCGAGTGCGGCCGGTCCTTCCTTTCCGGCATGCGGACGCCGCGGCCAGAGAGGACAGAAAGATGTGGATGAGAATTTCACTGGTGCTCGCCGCCCTTTTGATATGGGACATGGCGACATCGGAAGATGGACGTTCGGCACTCGAAAGAGGCGGGCAGATGCTGATGAGCTTCGGTCCGGTTCGAGACCTGGTGGGGTATGCCGAGAACGATCTGCTTGATGACGTGAAGTCGCTGACTGCGGTCGTGTCTGGCGATGCGGCGGCCGCCATGGCGGCGCGCGGCGCGGCTGAACAGAAGCGGGACGAGCGGCGCGTCGAACGTGCCAGGCGGCGCGCTGAAATCCGGCTGAGGCCAGAAGATGTCGAGAAGATCGCGGAGGCGGTGACGGAACTCTACCGCAAGGAAGAGAAGCAAGCGGAGGAACCACTGCCGCCGCAGGCAAAGGTTGCGCCGCTTGAGCCCGTGCCTGCGCCGGAACAGGAGGCGGTCGAGAAGTCGGTTGCCTCGCTCGGGCCCGATCTTCTCGGTTCGATTGTTGAAGCCTCGGAAAAGACGGGTGCGAACTCCGGCTACCTGCTGCATATCGCGCTGCGCGAGAGCGGGCTGGTTCTTGGCGCGCAGGCACCCACTTCGTCGGCAACCGGTCCGTTCCAGTTCATTCAGGCCACCTGGTACCAGATGCTCGGAAAGTACGGTCCGAAGCATGGCCTCGAAGCGGAGGCGGCATTGCTGAAGAAGCAGGGGCGCGGATACGCCCCCGTCTCCTCCGGAGCGCGGACGGAAGTGCTGGCGCTGCGGACCGATCCTTACATTGCCGCGCTGATGGCGGGCGAGCTGACCATGGAAAATTCGGCGACGCTGGAGCGGCTGCTTGGACGTCTGCCCGCGCATGGAGAGCTCTACGCGGCGCACGTGTTCGGACCGGCGGGGGCGGCGAAGCTGGTGCAGACACGGGACAAGGCTTCCGCGACCTCGGCGGCATCCATCCTGCCGGCCGCGGCTGCCGCGAACCGCTGGCTCTTCTATACGCGATCCGGGATGCCTCGAAGCGTGGCTGCGCTTTTCGACGAACTGAGCCGCTTCATGTCGACGACGGAGGTTGCCACGGTCTGCAATGCCGACCTCGACTTCCTCGGCGTCTAAGGAGCCGGGCGTCTGAAGAGTTCGTAGAGTGCGACGGCGGCGGCATTGGAGACGTTGAGGCTCTTCATGTCTCCGGCGGCGGGCAGGCGCGCGAGCAGGTCGCAATGTTCGCGGGTCAGGCGGCGGAGCCCGGCGCCTTCGGCGCCCAGCACGAGGGCGACCCTGGGCGAGAGCTTCATTTCAGGCAGTGACATCTCGCCCTCGCCGTCGAGGCCTATCACCTCGAAGCCGAGTTCCTTCAGTTCCTCGATGGCGCGGACCAGGTTGGAAATTCGGGCAATTCTGACCTTTTCGAGGCCGCCCGAGGCCGCCTTGGCCAGCGCACCGCCAAGCGGCGGGCTGTTCCGCTCGGTGGTGACGAGGGCCTCGGCTCCGAAAACGGCGGCGGAGCGGAGAATCGCTCCAAAATTATGGGGATCCGTTACCTGGTCGAGGATGACGACGCGGTTTGCCGTTTCGCAGGCGTCGAAAACATCCAGATCGGGCAAAGGGGAGGTGCGGAGGGCGATTCCCTGATGGACGGCGCCGGGCGGGAGAAGGGCCGCGATCTCGTCATTCTCCAGAATCTCGGGGCGGACCGGCAAGTCGGAGGGCGGGGAGCGGCCTTGCCGTTGAAGTTCTGCCTGGGCGTTCCGGGTCAGGCAGAGCCGTTCCGCGAGCCGGTGCGGGTTGTCCAGCGCAGCCAAAACTGCATGAAAACCATATAGATAGGTGTCGTTCGCCGCTGAATGTCCGCCGCGCCCGGACTTGCCGCCGCTTCGTCCGCCGCCGCCCGAACGGGTCTGGCCGCCCCTCGGGGCGGCGCCCTGGGGGCCGTCGTTCCTGTTCTGATGCGGTTGCTTGCGCCGGCTCATGGCGGCGCTTATATTGTGGCAACCGGGCTCTTGCAAACGCCCCCGAACAGTATGCCTTGCCGGACGATGCGGCTGGAGGCACGCTGCGGGGGTGTTCACGCTTTCCGGACCGGGAATTTAGTTGACACAAGCGCGGCAAACCTGAATAAAGCCGCGCGTGTCCGGTAGAGGCCAGCACGACCAACTGCATCCGCGAACTTATTGGGATTTCACAACATTTGACATCGGACACGGAGGGGTGCCCGAGTGGCTAAAGGGGACGGACTGTAAATCCGTTGGCTATGCCTACGTTGGTTCGAATCCAACCCCCTCCACCATCCAGCGCAGGCAGACGCGACGAGAGCAGGACCGGAACGGATCCCGAGGCGGGTGTAGCTCAATGGTAGAGCAACAGCCTTCCAAGCTGATGACGAGGGTTCGATTCCCTTCACCCGCTCCAACCGTTATCCGCCTCGCGCGGCGTCCGGCCGGGACGGAAAGCCGGCACGAAACATAGAGAGCGACGAACCGGCCCGATGCCGGACGGAACAAACGAGTTTAAAGCCGCGCCCGCCCAAGAGGGTGCATGCCGATCCAACTGAAGGTAGCTAACGCCAATGGCCAAAGAGAAGTTTGAGCGGAACAAGCCGCACTGCAACATCGGTACGATTGGACATGTCGACCATGGGAAGACGTCGCTGACGGCGGCGATCACGAAGGTGCTTGCGGAGACGGGCGGAGCGACGTTCTCGGCGTACGACATGATCGACAAGGCGCCTGAAGAGAAGGCGCGCGGGATCACGATCTCGACGGCGCATGTTGAGTACCAGACGGAGAAGCGCCACTACGCGCATGTCGACTGCCCCGGCCATGCGGACTATGTGAAGAACATGATCACTGGCGCGGCGCAGATGGACGGAGCGATCCTCGTCGTGTCGGCGGCGGACGGCCCGATGCCGCAGACGCGCGAGCACATCCTGCTTGCGCGCCAGGTTGGCGTTCCGGCGCTTGTGGTGTTCATGAACAAGGTGGACCAGGTCGACGACGAGGAGCTTCTGGAGCTCGTCGAGATGGAGATCCGTGAGCTTCTTTCGAGCTACGACTTCCCGGGCGACGATATCCCGATCATCAAGGGCTCGGCGCTTGCGGCTCTTGAGGACACGAACAAGGAGATCGGCCACGACGCGATCCTGAAGCTGATGGAGGCGGTCGACGACTACATCCCGCAGCCGGAGCGTCCGATCAATCTGCCGTTCCTGATGCCGATCGAAGACGTGTTCTCGATCTCGGGGCGCGGCACGGTTGTTACGGGCCGCGTCGAGCGCGGGATCGTGAAGGTCGGCGACGAAATCGAGATCGTGGGCATCAAGGACACGACGAAGACGACCTGCACGGGCGTGGAGATGTTCCGCAAGCTGCTCGACCAGGGTCAGGCGGGCGACAATGTGGGCGTTCTGCTGCGCGGCACGAAGCGCGAGGAAGTCGAGCGCGGACAGGTTCTGTGCGCGCCGGGCTCGATCACGCCGCATACGGAGTTCGAGGCGGAAGCCTACATCCTGACGAAGGAAGAGGGTGGGCGTCATACGCCGTTCTTCACGAACTACCGTCCGCAGTTCTACTTCCGCACGACGGACGTGACCGGCGTGGTGACGCTTCCGGAAGGCACGGAAATGGTCATGCCGGGCGACAATGTGAAGATGAACGTCACGCTGATCGCCCCGATCGCGATGGAAGAGAAGCTCCGCTTCGCCATCCGCGAAGGCGGCCGCACCGTCGGTGCCGGCGTCGTCTCCAAAGTGTTGAAGTAATCGATTTGATCGGGGCGCGGGTCATCCGCGCCCCGGCTTTTGAAGTCGCGAAAGCGCAGGGCCGAGAGGCACAGGTACGAAAATGCAAAGGCAGAAGATTCGCATCCGCTTGAAAGGGTTCGATCACCGCGTGCTCGACGTTTCGACGCGCGAGATCGTGAACACCGCAAAGCGCACGGGTGCCCAGGTGCTCGGTCCGATTCCGCTTCCGACCCGGCTTGAGAAGTTCACCGTGCTGCGCGGCCCGCATATCGACAAGAAGAGCCGTGAGCAGTTTGAAATTCGGACACACAAGCGTGTGCTCGACATCGTAGACCCCACGCCGCAGACCGTGGACGCGCTTATGAAGCTCGATCTCGCTGCCGGTGTGGATGTCGAGATCAAGCTCTAAGAAGCTCGATCGCGAACAGAACGAGGAATGGGACCCATGCGTTCCGGAGTGATTGCCAAAAAGGTCGGAATGACCCGTCTCTTCACGGATGACGGACGTCATGTACCGGTCACGGTGTTGAAGCTGGACAACTGCCAGGTTGTCAGCCAGCGCACGGATGAAAAGAACGGCTATACGGCTGTCCAGCTCGGCGTCGGCCGGGCCAAGGCGAAGAACGTTGCGAACGCGCAGCGCGGCCAGTTCGCTCGCGCCTCGGTCGAGCCGAAGCTCGAGCTCGCCGAGTTCCGCGTCAGCCCGGACAACCTGCTCGAAGTTGGTGTTGAGATTACCGCCGATCATTTCATTGCGGGCCAGTACGTCGATGCAAGCGGCACGTCTGTCGGCAAGGGCTTTGCCGGCGTCATGAAGCGTCACAATTTCGGTGGCCTTCGCGCAACGCACGGCGTGTCGGTCAGCCACCGCAGCCACGGCTCCACCGGTCAGAACCAGGATCCGGGCAAGGTCTTCAAGGGCAAGAAGATGGCCGGCCACATGGGCGCGTCGCGCGTCACCACGCAGAACCTCGAAGTCGTCCGCACGGACGTCGAAAAGGGTCTCATCATGGTGAAGGGTGCGGTGCCGGGTTCGAAGGGCGGCTGGGTACTGCTCCGCGATGCGGTGAAGAGCAAGCTGCCGGACGGTGTGCCGGTGCCGGGCGCGTTCCGCCGCAATGGTGAAGAAGCTGCAGCCGCTCCTGCCGCCGAAGAGGCTCCGGCCGAGGCGCCCGCGGAAGAGACTGAAGCTCCGAAGGAAGGTGCGTGATGAAGGTCGACGTAACCACACTTGCGGCAAAGAAAGCCGGTACCGTCGATCTGGCGGATGAGGTTTTCGCGCTTGAGCCGCGCGGCGACATTCTGCATCGCATGGTCGCCTGGCAGCTCGCCAAGCGGCAGGCCGGCACGCACAAGACCAAGGGCCGGTCCGAGATTTCGCTCACGGGCAAGAAGTTCGTGAAGCAGAAGGGGTCGGGCGGCGCCCGCCACGGCGATCGCAAGGCGCCCCAGTTCCGCGGTGGCGGCAAGGCTTTCGGGCCGGTCGTGCGGAGCCATGCTTTCGGCATGCAGAAGAAGGTTCGCGCCCTGGCGCTGAAGCTCGCTCTCTCGTCGAAGGCGAAGAGCGACAATCTCGTCATCCTCGATGAGGCGAAGTTCGCCGAACCGAAGACGAAGGCGGCGAAGGAAGCGTTCGCGAAGCTCGACCTCACCTCGGTGCTGGTCGTCGACGGCGCGGAGCTCGACCAGAATTTTGCGCTCGCTGCCCGCAACCTTCCCAATGTGGATGTGCTGCCGGTGCAGGGCATCAACGTCTACGACATTCTGCGGCGCGAGAAGCTTGTGCTGACCAAGGCCGCGGTTGAAAGCCTGGAGGCTCGCTTCAAATGAACGAGCGTTATTACGACATCATCGTCTCGCCGGTAATTACCGAAAAGGCGACCATGGCCTCGGAATTCAACCAGGTCATTTTCCGGGTTGCCCCGAAGGCGACGAAGCCGCAGGTCAAGGAAGCGGTCGAGAAGCTCTTCGACGTGAAGGTGAAGGCGGTCAATACGCTGAACCGGAAGGGCAAGACCAAGCGGTTCCGCGGCGTCGCGGGACGGCAGAGCGATTTCAAGAAAGCGATCGTGACCCTCGAAGAGGGCCATTCGATCGACGTGACGACTGGACTTTGAGGATCGGGCTCCGGCCTCTAAAGCGAGAAGCCTAGAACGATGGCACTGAAAAAGTACAAACCGACAAGTCCCGCGCAGCGCGGCCTTGTGCTCGTCGACCGCTCCGGCCTTTACAAGGGCAAGCCGGTCAAGAGCCTGACCGAAGGACTGACGAAGTCCGGCGGCCGCAACAACCATGGCCGCGTGACGGTCCGGTTCCGGGGCGGCGGTCACAAGCGCAGCTATCGCGTGATCGACTTCAAGCGCACGAAGGCCGATGTGATGGCGACGGTCGAGCGGATCGAATACGATCCGAACCGCACGGCGTTCATCGCGCTCATCAAGTATGAGGATGGCGAGCTCGCCTACATCCTGGCGCCGCAGCGTCTTGCGGTGGGTGACAAGGTCGTTTCGGGCAACCGCGTCGACGTGAAGCCCGGTAATGCGATGCCGCTTTCGAACATCCCGGTCGGCACCATCGTCCACAATGTGGAAATGAAGCCGGGCAAGGGCGGTCAGATCGCGCGCTCAGCGGGTGCCTATGTGCAGCTCGTCGGCCGTGACCAGGGTTACGCGCTTCTCCGCCTTTCCTCCGGCGAGCAGCGCATGGTTCCGGGTTCCTGCATGGCGACAATCGGCGCCGTGTCGAACCCTGACCATTCGAACATCACCATCGCGAAGGCGGGCCGCAATCGCTGGCTCGGCAAGCGTCCTCACGTCCGTGGCGTCGTCATGAACCCGGTCGACCATCCGCATGGCGGCGGTGAAGGCCGTACCTCGGGCGGCCGTCATCCGGTTACCCCGTGGGGCAAGCCGACCAAGGGCAAGAAGACGCGCGCGAACAAGGCCACCGACAAGTTCATTGTCCGCAGCCGCCACCTGAAGAAGAAGAAGGGTTAAGGGAGCTCGATCATGTCACGTTCTCTCAAAAAGGGTCCCTTCGTGGACGGCTACCTTCTCAAGAAGGCTGAAGCGTCGCGTTCGTCGGCCCGCAAGGAAGTCATCAAGATGTGGAGCCGTCGCTCCACCATCCTGCCGCAGTTCGTCGGTCTTACCTTCGGCGTTCACAACGGCAAGAAGCATGTTCCGGTGCTCGTGACCGAAGACATGGTGGGCCACAAGTTCGGCGAGTTCTCGCCGACGCGGACCTACTACGGCCACACCGCCGACAAGAAAGCGAAGAAGGGCTAAGTCATGGGCAAAGCTGCAACCAAGCGTCGCCTGCCCGACAATGAAGCGCAGGCTGTCGGTCGGATGATCCGGATCAGTCCGCAGAAGCTCAATCTCGTCGCGCAGCTCATTCGCGGCAAGAAGGTGGAGACGGCGCTCGCCGACCTCACGTTCTCGCGCAAGCGCATCTCTGACGACGTGAAGAAGGTTCTGCAGAGCGCGATTGCGAATGCGGAGAACAACCACGACCTCGACGTCGACGATCTCATCGTCTCCGAGGCCTATGTGGGCAAGAACCTGGTCATGAAGCGCTGGCATGCGCGGGCTCGCGGTCGCGTCGGCCGTATCCAGAAGCCGTTCAGCCAGATCACCATCGTTGTGCGGCAAGTCGAGGAGCAAGCCTGATGGGTCATAAGGTCAATCCGATCGGTCTGCGGCTCGGGATCAACCGCACCTGGGATTCTCGCTGGTTCGCGGGCCGTCACGAATACGGCAAGCTGCTGCACGAGGACATCAAGATCCGCGAGCTGCTCTCCGAGCAGCTGAAGCAGGCGGGTGTGTCCAAGATCGTGATCGAGCGTCCCCACAAGAAGTGCCGCGTGACGATCCACACGGCACGGCCGGGTGTGGTCATCGGCAAGAAGGGCGCGGACATCGAGAAGCTCCGCAAGGACATCGGCAAGATCACGACTTCGGAAGTGCATCTGAACATTGTCGAAGTCCGCAAGCCGGAAATCGATGCGACGCTGGTCGCGGAAAACATCGCGCAGCAGCTCGAGCGCCGTGTGGCGTTCCGCCGGGCGATGAAACGGGCAGTGCAGTCGGCCATGCGTCTCGGCGCGGGCGGCATCCGCATCAACTGCGCGGGCCGTCTCGGCGGCGCCGAAATCGCGCGCACGGAGTGGTATCGCGAAGGCCGTGTGCCGCTGCACACGCTTCGCGCCGACATCGACTACGGCGTGGCGACGGCGAAGACCGCCTACGGCACCTGCGGTGTGAAAGTCTGGATCTACAAGGGCGAGATCCTCGAGCACGATCCGATGGCCTCCGAGCGCCGTGCGCTCGAAGGCGGTGGCGAGGGCGGTGGCCGCCAGCGTCGCGAAGAGCGCGCCTGAGCCTGAAGAGAATTGAGCGAAAAGAGTTTCGATCATGTTGCAACCGAAGCGCACTAAGTTCCGCAAGGCTCACAAGGGCCGCATCCATGGCAAGGCCAAGGGCGGAATGAATCTCGACTTTGGGGCTTTCGGCCTCAAGGCCCAGGAGCCGGCCCGTATCACGGCGCGGCAGATCGAGGCGGCACGTCGCGCGATCACCCGTCACATGAAGCGTGCGGGTCGCGTGTGGATCCGGGTGTTCCCGGATGTGCCGGTCTCCTCGAAGCCGACTGAAGTCCGCATGGGCAAGGGCAAGGGTGCGCCGGAATACTGGGCGGCGCGCGTCAAGCCGGGCCGCATCATGTTCGAGATCGACGGCGTTCCGCTTGCGATCGCGGAAGAGGCGCTGCGTCTCGGCGCGGCGAAACTGCCGATCAAGACGCGCTTCGTCGCGCGTCCCGGCGAGCACGCTTGAGGCATCCGAAGCCGTCCCACGGACGGTCGAATGAAAGGGTAAGGCCATGAAGGCCAGCGAAGTACGAGACATGACGCCGGACCAGCTCGAGGACGAGTTGCTGAAGCTCAAGAAGACGCAGTTCAACCTGCGTTTCCAGGGCGCGAGCGGCCAGCTCGAGAAAGTTCACCAGATGCGCCAGCTGCGCCGTGACATCGCGCGGGTCAAGACGATCCAGCGCCAGCGCGCCGCCGAAGCGAACAAGGGCTGAGGATACCGAAATGCCGAAGAGAATCCTTCAGGGTGTCGTGGTCAGCGACAAGAACGACAAGACGGTCGTGGTGAATGTCGAGCGCCGCTTCAAGGACCCGCTCCTCAAGAAGATCGTGCGCCGGTCGAAGAAGTTCCACGCCCATGACGAGAGCAATGTGGCGAAGATTGGCGACATCGTGAAGATCCGCGAGTGCCGGCCGTTCTCGAAGTTGAAGAAATGGGAAGTTTATACGGACGAGGCCTGATCCCACGAGGGTTCAGGAACCGGTTCGAGCAAGGCGGATGAAGTCATGATCCAGCAAGAAACCAACCTGGAGGTTGCCGATAACTCGGGTGCACGTCGCGTGATGTGCATCAAGGTGCTCGGCGGTTCCAAGCGGAAGTACGCTTCCGTCGGCGACATCATCGTCGTCAGCGTCAAGGAAGCGATCCCGCGCGGCAAGGTAAAGAAGGGCGACGTCATGAAGGCGGTCGTCGTGCGCACGGCGAAGGATATCCGCCGCGCCGATGGCAGCGTCATCCGTTTCGACCGTAACGCGGCGGTTCTCATCAACGCGCAGGGCGAGCCGGTCGGTACCCGCATCTTCGGCCCGGTGACCCGCGAACTGCGCGCGAAGAACCACATGAAGATCGTTTCGCTCGCGCCGGAGGTGCTGTGATGGCCGCGAAGATCAAGAAGGGCGACAAGGTCGTCGTCCTGACCGGCAAGGACAAGGGCAAGAAGGGCGATGTCGTCGCCGTCTTCCCGAAGGAAAGCAAGGCGCTCGTACAGGGCGTCAACATGGTGAAGCGCCACGAGAAGCCGTCGCAGACGACGACCGGCGGCATCGTGACGCGCGAAGCGAAGGTACACCTGTCGAATATCGCGATCGAGGATCCGAAGACGGGCAAGCCGACGCGCGTTGGTTTCAAGACGCTGGACGACGGCCGCAAGGTCCGTGTCGCCAAGGCGTCGGGAGAGATGATCGATGGCTGAAACTCAGTACACGCCGCGGTTGAAGGCCCAGTACCTGGAGAAGGTGCGTCCGGAGCTGACCGAGAAGTTCTCCTACAAGAACGTTCTCGAAGTGCCGCGGCTGGACAAGATCGTGCTCAACATGGGCGTTGGGGAAGCGGTGGCGGACTCCAAGAAGATCCGCAGCGCGTTCGACGACCTGCAGGCGATTTCCGGCCAGAAGCCGGTCATCACCAAGGCCAAGACGTCCATCGCGACGTTCAAGCTGCGCGAAGGCATGCCGGTCGGTGTGAAGGTCACGCTGCGCCGCGACCGGATGTACGAATTCCTGGACCGCCTGGTCACGGTTGCGCTGCCGCGCGTCCGCGACTTCCGCGGCCTGAATGCGAAGAGCTTCGACGGCCGCGGCAACTACGCCATGGGCCTCAAGGAGCACATCGTGTTCCCGGAAATCGACTACGACAAGGTCGACCAGGTCTGGGGCATGGACATCATCGTCTGCACGACGGCGAAGACGGACGACGAGGCGCGCGAGCTGCTTCGCCGCTTCAACTTCCCCTTCACGAAGTGATTTTTTCAGCGGTCCGCTCGGGCGGACGCACGGAGGTTTGAATGGCTAAGAAGAGCGCCATTAATCGGGACCAGAAGCGGCGGAAGCTGGTGGCTCAATATGCCGCCAAGCGCGCAAAGCTGAAGGCCGCCACGAAGGACGAGTCGCTCTCGATGGAAGAACGCTTCCAGGCGCAGCTCAAGCTCGCCGAGCTGCCGCGCAACTCGTCGAAGACCCGGATTCACAATCGCTGCGAGATTACCGGCCGCAGCAAGGCCTATTACCGCAAGCTGCGCATGTCGCGTATCGCTCTTCGGGACCTCGCGTCCCGGGGGCAGATTCCCGGCATGGTGAAGTCGAGCTGGTAGGAGACACGCGAATGACGATGACCGATCCACTGGGCGATATGATTACGCGGATCCGCAATGCCCAGCTTCGCGGCAAGAGCAAGGTGGTGACGCCTGCTTCCAAGCTTCGCGGCTGGGTGCTGGATGTGCTCGCCGACGAAGGGTTCATCCGCGGCTATTCGCGCGTCGAATATGCGGGCGGAAAGAGCGATTTCGAGATCGAACTGAAGTACAACGAAGGCGCGCCCGTCATTCAGATGATCGAGCGTGTGTCGACGCCGGGCCGGCGTGTGTATTCATCGGTGAAGACCATGCCGACGGTGCATAACGGTCTGGGTATTTCGATCCTCTCGACGCCGAAGGGCATCATGTCCGACGTGGCGGCAAAGGAACAGAATGTGGGTGGCGAGGTGCTCTGCCGCGTCTTCTAAGGCGCACAGAGATATCCGGCACGAGACGACAGGAAACAGGGACCATGTCGCGAATTGGTAAGTACCCCATCGAAGTCCCCAAAGGGGTGACGGTGACACTGAACGGCCAGGAAGTGGCCGTGAAGGGCCCGAAGGGTGAGTTGAAGCTCACGCTGGTGGACGATGTGACGGTGGAGCAGGGCGACGCCGGCCTCAAGGTCGCGCCGCGCGACGAGTCGCAGCGCGCCCGCGCGATGTGGGGCCTGTCGCGGACGCTCGTGAAGAACCTCGTCGACGGCGTGACGGACGGCTTCACGAAGACGCTCGAGATCAACGGCGTGGGCTACCGTGCCGCGATCCAGGGCAAGAACCTGCAGCTCAATCTGGGCTTCAGCCACGATGTGCTCTATCCGATCCCGGAAGGCATCGACATCAAGTGCACGAAGCCGACCGAAATCGTCATCACCGGTATCGACAAGCAGAAAGTCGGTCAGGTTGCCGCCGAGATCCGCGGCTATCGCGGACCGGAGCCCTACAAGGGCAAGGGCGTGAAGTACGCCGGTGAATATATCTTCCGCAAGGAAGGCAAGAAGAAGTGAGCGGATGCGCGTCATGAGCAACATGAAAAACCTCTATCACCGCCGGGCCATGCGCAATCGCGCGAAGCTCTCGCGGGCAGCGACTGTCCGGCCGCGTCTTTCGGTCTTCCGGTCTTCGAAGCATATCTATGCGCAGGTGATCGACGATGCGCAGGGTGTGACGGTCGCAGCGGCCTCGTCGCTCGACGAGACGCTCAAGTCGAAGTCCGGCGCCAATCTCGATGCCGCTTCGGCGGTCGGCAAGCTTCTCGCCGAGCGCGCGAAACAGGCTGGCATCACCGATGTCGTCTTCGATCGTGGCGGCTACATCTATCATGGGCGCGTGAAAGCGCTCGCCGAAGGCGCCCGCGAAGGCGGTCTCAACTTCTAAAGGAAACTGGCTGTGGCACGTAAGGACAACAGAGACCGGGATCGGGAAGAGCGCGACAGCGAATTCGTGGACAAGCTGGTCCACATCAATCGCGTCGCCAAGGTCGTGAAGGGCGGCCGGCGGTTCGGCTTTGCCGCGCTCGTCGTCGTCGGCGATCAGAAGGGCCGGGTCGGCTTCGGTCACGGCAAGGCGCGCGAAGTGCCGGAAGCGATCCGCAAGGCGACCGAGTCCGCGAAGCGCGCGATGATCCGCGTGCCGCTGCGCGAAGGCCGCACGCTCCATCACGACGTCGATGGCCGCCACGGTGCGGGCCGCGTGGTTCTCCGCGCGGCGCCTCCCGGCACCGGCATCATCGCGGGCGGCCCGATGCGCGCCGTGTTCGAGACGCTCGGCGTCCAGGACGTGGTGGCGAAGTCGCTCGGCTCGTCCAACCCCTACAACATGGTGCGCGCCACGTTCGACGCGCTGAAGAACGAGCAGAGCCCGCGTATGGTCGCGGCGCGCCGCGGCAAGAAGGTCAGCGACATCGTCGGCCGCCGTACGGACGCCGCTGCCGAGGCCGGCCTCGAGTAAGGCGAGAGGAACGATCGATGTCAGCGAAAAAGACCGGCAGCAAGACGGTGACGGTGCAGCAGATTGCCAGCCCGCTCCGGCGCGAGCCTTCCCAGCGCCAGACCCTTATCGGGCTCGGCCTGAACAAGATGCGCCGTACGCGCACGCTTGAGGATACGCCGGCCGTGCGCGGCATGATCGGCAAGGTGGCCCATCTCGTCCGCGTCGTGGACGAGGCCTGAACCATTCCATCTAGAGAGCCCGAGGCTCGCGAGGCAGTACGATGAAACTGAACGAAATCCGCGATAACGAAGGCGCCCGCAAGTCGCGCATCCGCGTCGGGCGCGGTATCGGCTCCGGCAAGGGCAAGACCGGCGGACGCGGCGTGAAGGGCCAGAAGTCCCGTACCGGCGTCGCCATCAAGGGGTATGAGGGCGGCCAGATGCCGATCCACATGCGCCTGCCGAAGCGCGGCTTCAAGAATCCGTTCCGGCTGGACTTCAACACGGTCAACATTGGCCGCGTGCAGGCCGCCATCGATGCGGGCAAGCTCGACAAGGGCGCCAGGATCGATGCCGCTGCTCTGATCGCTGCAGGCGTCATCCGCCGCGCGAAGGACGGTGTGCGCCTTCTCGGCAACGGCGAACTCAAGGCGAAGCTCGATTTCGAGGTTGCGGGCGTGTCCGCCGGTGCGAAGGCTGCTGTCGAAAAGGCGGGCGGTTCCGTGACGGTGGTCGAGCCCAAGGCGAAGAAGGCCGCAGCCGAGTAAGCGTGTAGTCCAGGACATGCGGGCCGGGTTCCGGTGCGCACAGGGTGAGATGAATGGCATCAGCGGCTGAACAGCTCGCGGCGAACCTCAACTTCTCCGCCTTCTCCAAGGCGACCGAGTTGAAGAAGCGCATCTGGTTCACACTGGGTGCGCTTATCGTCTATCGGCTGGGCACCTACATCCCGCTGCCGGGCATCGATCCGGCGGCGCTGGCGTCGGTGTTTCAGCAGCAGCAGTCGGGCCTTCTCGGCGTCTTCGACATGTTCTCGGGCGGTGCGGTCGGCCGCATGGCCATTTTCGCGCTCGCGATCATGCCCTACATCTCGGCATCCATCATCATCCAGCTGATGACGACGGTGTCGCCGCATCTGGCCCAGCTCAAGAAGGAAGGCGAGCAGGGCCGCAAGCAGATCAACCAGTACACGCGCTACGGCACCGTCATTCTCGCCGCGCTTCAGGGCTACGGCATCGCCGTCGGTCTCGAGGGCGCGCAGAGCGGTGTCGGCAATGTCGTTATCGACCCGGGCCTGTTCTTCCGCGCCACCACCGTCATTACGCTGGTCGGCGGCACCATCTTCCTGATGTGGCTCGGCGAGCAGATCACCTCGCGCGGCGTCGGCAACGGCATCTCGCTCATCATCTTTTCCGGCATCGTCGCGGAGCTGCCCCGTGCGCTCGCCGGCACGCTGGAACTCGGCCGTCAGGGCGCCATCTCGACCGCGATCATCCTCTTCCTCGCGGTGATGGTCGTCGTGGTCATCATGGGCATCGTCTTCGTGGAGCGCGCGCAGCGCCGGCTCCTCGTGCAGTATCCCAAGCGCCAGGTCGGCAACAAGCTCTATGGCGGTGACTCGTCGCACCTGCCGCTCAAGCTCAACACGGCCGGCGTCATCCCGCCGATCTTTGCCTCGTCGCTCCTTCTGCTGCCGGTCACGCTGGCGAATTTCAGCGGCGGGCAGGGCCCCGACTGGCTCAACACGGTGACGGCGCTGCTCGGCCACGGCCAGCCGCTCTACATGGCCTTCTATGCCGCGGGCATCATCTTCTTCGCCTTCTTCTACACCGCGATCGTCTTCAATCCGGCCGATACCGCGGACAATCTGAAGAAGTATGGCGGCTTCATTCCGGGCATCCGTCCGGGCCAGCGGACGGCGGAATATATCGACTACGTGCTGACCCGACTCACGGCGGTCGGTGCGGTCTACCTCACCATCGTCTGCCTGCTGCCCGAGATCCTGATTTCGCAGTACAGCGTGCCCTTCTATTTCGGCGGTACCTCGCTTCTCATCGTGGTCAGCGTGACGATGGATACGGTGTCGCAGATCCAGAGCCACCTGCTCGCGCACCAGTATGAGGGCCTCATCAAGAAGTCGAAGCTCAGGGGGGCGCGGCGATGAAACTGATCCTTCTTGGACCGCCGGGCGCCGGCAAGGGCACGCAGGCGAAGCGCCTCGAGGACAAGTACGGCTTCGTCCAGCTTTCGACGGGCGACATGCTGCGCGCGGCCGTTGCGGCCGGCACCGAGGTCGGCAAGGTCGCCGAGACCATCATGGCGCGGGGCGAACTGGTCCCGAACGAGGTCGTGGTCGGCATCATCTCCGACCGGATCGAGCAGCCGGATGTCGCCAAGGGCTATATCCTGGACGGTTTCCCCCGGAACGTCGCCCAGGCCGAGGCGCTCGACCAGATGCTGGCCGGCAAGGGCATGGAACTCGACGCCGTGGTCGAACTCGGCGTCGATGACGGCATTCTGCTGCAGCGGATCGAGGGCAGGGCGGCGGAAACCGCCGGCGGCCCCCGGGCGGACGACAATGCGGAGGCACTCGCAAAGCGGCTCAAGGTCTATCACGAGCAGACGGCGCCCCTGATCGCCTATTACAAGGCCAGGGGCAAGCTCAAGACCGTGGACGGCATGACGGAAATGGATGAGGTAACCCGCCAGATCGAGGCGGCCCTCGGGCTTTTGAAAAAGAAAGGGAGTTTGCTTAGCCGGTTGACTGGGAAGTAGTAAATTCTATAATCCCGGCCTTCGCGGCGGTACTTTCAGAGAAAAATCCGGTTGAGGACCGAAAAATGGCGGAATTCCGCGGTTTTCGGGCGGTCCTAGCCGGGATTTTACTCAGGTGCCGTGTTAGGCGATTCCCGAAGTTTAGGAGAGACACGTGGCTCGTATCGCTGGCGTCAATATCCCGACCAACAAGCGGGTGGTCATCGGCCTGACCTATATTCATGGCATCGGCGATGCCAAGGCCAAGGAAATCTGCGCCGCGGTTGGCATTCCGGCCGAGCGCCGCGTGAACGAACTGACCGATGCCGAGGTCATCCAGATCCGCGAGACGATCGATCGCGACTACATGGTCGAAGGCGACCTGCGACGCGACGTGGCGATGAACATCAAGCGGCTGATGGATCTTGGTTGCTATCGCGGTCTCCGCCACCGCAAGGGGCTGCCGGTTCGTGGCCAGCGCACCCACACCAATGCCCGTACCCGCAAGGGTCCGGCCAAGGCGATCGCCGGCAAGAAGAAGTAACGGGCACAGATATTTTTCAGCGGGATGCGCGGGTTTGGCGCTTTCCTCGCGCGACACGAAGGTTGAAGACGGATGGCGAAAGACAAGGTTCGCGTTAAGCGCAAGGAACGGAAGAATATCTCGTCGGGCGTCGCCCACGTGAATTCCACGTTCAACAACACGATGATCACGATTACGGATGCGCAGGGCAATGCGATCTCGTGGTCGTCGGCCGGCATGATGGGGTTCAAGGGCAGCCGCAAGTCGACGCCCTTCGCCGCGCAGATGGCGGCGGAAGATGCGGGCAAGAAGGCGATGGAACACGGCATGCGCACCCTCGAGGTCGAGGTTTGCGGTCCGGGTTCGGGCCGCGAGTCGGCGCTTCGCGCGCTGCAGTCGGTGGGCTTCACCGTCACGACCATCCGTGACGTGACGCCGATCCCGCACAATGGTTGCCGCCCGCCGAAGCGGCGCCGCGTCTAACGACCGGTATCCGGCTGGCGCTCAGGCGTCGGCCACGTCCGGGCTCGCACGATTGAATGGTGGAGCGGACGTTAAAGAGATCAGGTGGCGGATGTCTCCCGCCCGGGCGCTCCCAAGGCGTTCCGCAAACGACGACGAGGTACCTAAATTGATCCAGAAGAACTGGGAAGAGCTTATCAAACCGAACAAGCTCGAAATCAACTCGGGCCATGATGCGCAGCGCTTCGCGACGGTCGTCGCCGAGCCGCTCGAGCGCGGTTTCGGCCTGACGCTCGGCAATGCGCTGCGGCGCGTGCTGATGTCGTCGCTCCAGGGCGCCGCCGTGACCGCCGTGCAGATCGACGGTGTGCTGCACGAGTTCTCGTCCATCGCGGGTGTTCGCGAGGACGTGACCGACATCATCCTCAACATCAAGAACCTGGCGCTCCGCCTTCATGCCGAAGGCCCGAAGCGCATGTCGCTTTCCAAGAAGGGCCCGGGCGTCGTCACCGCCGGCGACATCACCGCCGGTTCCGACATCGAGGTTCTGAACCCCGAACTCGTGATCTGCACGCTCGACGAGGGCGCCGAGATCCGCATGGAATTCACCGTTGCGCTCGGCAAGGGCTATGTCGCCTCCGACCGCAACCGTCCGGAAGATGCGCCGATCGGCCTGATGCCGGTCGACAGCCTCTACAGCCCGGTGAAGCGCGTTTCCTACAAGGTCGAGAACACCCGCGAGGGCCAGGTTCTCGACTACGACAAGCTCACGCTGCAGATCGAGACCAATGGCGCCGTCACGCCGGAAGATGCCGTCGCCTATGCCGCGCGCATCCTGCAGGACCAGCTCCAGACCTTCGTGAACTTCGAAGAGCCTGAGCAGAAGCATGTCGAGGAGAGCCGCCCCGAACTCGAGTTCAACGCGGCGCTGCTCAAGAAGGTCGACGAACTGGAACTGTCGGTGCGTTCGGCCAACTGCCTGAAGAACGACAACATCGTCTATATCGGCGACCTCATCCAGAAGACGGAAAGCGAAATGCTTCGCACGCCGAACTTCGGACGCAAGTCGCTCAACGAGATCAAGGAAGTCCTTGCCCAGATGGGTCTCCATCTCGGTATGGAAGTGCCGAACTGGCCGCCGGAGAATATCGAAGAGCTGGCGAAGCGGTACGAAGACCAGTATTAAGTCACCTATTGCCGCGTCCTGACGACGCCGCACTGAACTGAGGAGTAGGGCCCATGCGCCACGGAAATTCCGGCCGCAAGCTCAATCGGACCGCAAGCCACCGCAAGGCCATGTTCGCGAACATGGCGATCGCGCTCATCAAGCATGAGCAGATCGTCACGACGCTGCCCAAGGCCAAGGAACTGCGTCCTTACGTCGAAAAGCTCATCACGCTCGGCAAGCGGGGCGACCTGCATGCGCGCCGTAAGGCCTATGCGGCGCTGCCGGACAAGGTCTGGGCCGCGAAGCTCTTCGATGTGCTCGGGCCCCGTTACCAGGAGCGTCAGGGCGGGTACATCCGCGTGCTGAAGGCGGGCTTCCGTCACGGCGACAGCGCCCCGATGGCGGTCATCGAATTCGTCGACCGCGACGAGAGCGCCAAGGGTCAGGACTCGGGCCCGGTGCTGGTCGAGGGTGAGATGGAAGACGTCTGATCTATCGGGTCTCTTCGAAAGAATTCAGGGCGGCATCTTCGGATGCCGCCCTTTTTCTTGCTCATCATGACAGCATGGTAACGCCGTTGCCGCCAATTCAGCCTTGTCATGCCGGGAACGCCCCAGCAAAATTCAGGCGCGGCTGGAGTTTTGTGGGGCTTTCGAGGCCAATGCCCGTCCTTCTTCCGGGACGCGCAAGATGGTGGTGGAAATGTTGACGGAGTCTTCCTGGGCGGGTGCGCTGGCGATGGCGCTCGCGACCGTTCTTCTTGTCGCGGCGCTCGTGCTCGTTCCCTGGAGCGCCCGCGCGCAGGACGGGAAGAGGGTGCCGTCCAGCCGCGAGGAAGTTCAGCTTTCCTATGCGCCGGTGGTGAAGCGCGTCGCGCCCGCCGTGGTCAACGTCTATACGAAACGGGTCGTAAAGGAGCAGGCGCGCTCGCCCTTCTTCAACGACCCCTTCTTCCAGCAGTTCTTCGGCAACCGTTTCAGCTTCGGTGTGCCGCGCGAGCGCGTGCAGCAGTCGCTCGGCTCCGGCGTCATCGTCGATCCGTCAGGCCTCGTCGTCACGAACTATCACGTCATCAAGGATGGCGACCAGTTCACGATCGCCATGTCCGACAGGCGCGAGTTCGAGGCGGAACTCGTGCTCGCCGACGAACGCACCGATCTCGCGGTGCTGCGTATCGGCAACGGCAAGGAGAAGCTGCCGCATCTTTCCTTCAAGGATTCCGATGCTGTCGAGGTCGGCGACATCGTGCTCGCGATCGGCAATCCCTTCGGCGTCGGCCAGACGGTGACGTCCGGCATCGTCTCGGCG
>CAJXOU010000050.1 GCA_913057645.1 uncultured Rhodobiaceae bacterium
TGCGCGGGTCGTGTCAGTGATGAGATGGCGACTGAGGACCGCGACACGCGTAAGAGCGTCGGCGGCGTCAGATGTGTATCAGAGACGGCCGCGGCCTCGCGGGCGAGGAACTCGTCGCGCTTGCCCGAAACGAGCGCCCGCATGACGCCATGCTCCGGCATCCATGACTGGAGGAAGACGCGCCCCGGCCGCTCCGCCCGGCCGGCACGACCCGCCACCTGCTGCAGGAGCTGGAAGGTCCGCTCGCCCGCGCGGAGATCGCCGTTTTCGAGGCCGAGATCGGCATCGACCACGCCGACCAGTGTCAGCCACGGGAAATGGTGCCCCTTGGCGACGATCTGCGTGCCGATGATGATGTCGACCTCGCGCGCTTCGATACCGGCGAAGACGGCTTCATGCGCGGACGGTCCGCGCAGGTTGTCGCTCGAGACGACGGCGACACGCGCTTCCGGGAACAGCTCGGCGACTTCCTCGGCGATCCGCTCGACGCCGGGCCCGCAGGCGACAAGCGCATCCTCCGCGCCGCAGGACGGGCAGGCCTTCGGCACCGGCGCCGAATAGCCGCAATGATGGCAGGCAAGTTCGCGGCGAAACCGATGCTCGACGAGCCAGGCCGAACATTGCGGACATTCGATCCGATGCCCGCAGGTGCGGCAGAGCGTGAGCGGCGCATAGCCGCGCCGGTTGAGGAAGAGCATCGACTGCTCGCCCGCCGCGAGCGCCCTGGCGATTTCCGTCACCAGTACGGGCGACAGCCAGCGCCCGCGCTCCGGCGGATTGCTGCGCATGTCGATGGCAGTGACCTCAGGCAATACGGCGACGCCGTGGCGCGCATCGAGACGCACGGCCTCATATCTTCCCTGTTCGGCATTCACGACCGTTTCGAGCGACGGCGTCGCGGAACTCAGCACGATCGGACACTTGCCGAGCGAGGCGCGCACAACCGCCATATCGCGCGCATGATAGGCAACACCGTCTTCCTGCTTGAAGGCGGCATCGTGTTCTTCGTCGACGACAATGAGACCGAGATCGGGGAACGGCAGAAAGAGCGCGGAACGCGCACCTACCACAACCAGCACGCGTCCTTCCGCCACACCGCGCCAGACGCGGCGGCGTTCGCGCGTCGCGAGATCGGAATGCCACTCCGCCGGTCGGCAGCCGAAGCGTTTCTCGAAGCGTTCGAGGAACTGGCTCGTGAGCGCAATTTCGGGCAACAGGATGAGAACCTGCTTTCCCTGTGTGAGCGCGGCAGCGACGGCCTCGAAATAGACTTCCGTCTTGCCCGAGCCGGTGACGCCGTCGAGCAGCACGGCCGCGAAATGTTGCGCATCGACATGCGCACGAAGACGCGCGGCCGCTTCCGCCTGTTCGGCCGAAAGGACGACGCCCTGCGCATCCGGATTGGGATCCGGGAACGGCGCCTCGGTCGGAATGTCGACGGGCAGAAACGTCCCGGCATCGACAAGGCCGCGCACGACGCTGTCCGATGCGCCTGCCTCTTCGGCGAGTTCGCGGACGGTGCGGGCGAAACCGTCGCCCGCCACTTCGATCGCGCGGGTACGGGCGGGCGTCATGCGCTGCGGGCGGACGTCGCCGAGGCGGTAGGCGGTGCGCAGACGGGGCGGCTCCAGCGCACCGGGTGCCCGGATTGCGAGCCGCAGCACCGACCCCGCGGGCGAGACCGTGTACCCGGCCACCCAGTCCACAAGGCGGCGCAACACTTCCGGCATGGGCGGCGCGTCGATGACTTCGACGATCGCCTTGAGGCGGTTGTGGCCGACTTCGCCCGAGCCCGCGCCCCAGACGACTCCGATCAGCTCCTGGGACCCGAGCGGCACGACGACATAATCGCCCGCGCGCACCGCCATGCCGACGGGCACCTTGTAGTCGTAAGGCTTTGGCAGGGCGAGCGGAATGAGGACGCTGACCGTATCCGAAACGATCGCGCCGTCTGACGCCGCCGGGATTGTGGATATTTCGGAAGCCATATTGTTTCGTTCGGGCGCGGGGCCGGAGATGTTCAAATCCGAAGCGACACTGTAACGCCCCGTAAAGCAAGCGCCACGACGCCACCTTGCGCGGTTCTCCCGCACGCGGCAAAAGAAGGAAGCGTTCGGCGCCGCACTCGACTAGACTGCCGGGCGGGGACATATGGCGCCAACGTAAAGATTGAAAAGACCTGCCTTCATGAAATTCTTCGTAGATACCGCAGATATCGCCGAAATCCGGGAACTGGCCGATACCGGCCTGCTCGACGGCGTGACCACAAACCCGTCGCTGATCGCGAAATCCGGCCGCAACTTTCTCGAAGTCGTGGAGGAAATCTGCGGCACGGTCGAGGGACCTGTCAGCGCGGAAGTGACCGCGCTCGATTCGGAAACCATGATCGCCGAGGGCCGCAAGCTCGCGAAGATCGCAAAGAACATCGCGGTGAAAGTGCCCTTGACCTGGGACGGCCTGAAGGCCTGCAAGGTGCTGACCGGCGAAGGCACGATGGTAAACGTGACGCTCTGCTTCTCCGCGAACCAGGCACTGCTGGCCGCAAAGGCCGGCGCGACATTCATCTCGCCCTTTATCGGCCGTCTCGACGACATCAATCTCGACGGCATGGAACTGATTCACGAAATCCGGGAAATCTACGACAATTACCCGGCGCTCGAGACGGAGATTCTCGCCGCATCGATTCGCAACGCGAACCATGTGAAGGACGCCGCACTGGCGGGCGCGGATGTCGCGACCGTGCCGCCGGCGGTGTTGAAGGGGCTTGCGGCCCATCCTCTGACCGAGAAGGGACTGGAAATGTTCCTTTCGGATTGGAAAAAGACCGGCCAGAAAATACTTTAGAAACGTATTTCGGGGGATGCTGCTGCCATGAGCCAGCAAAACGACAGCACCGAGGCGAAGCGGATCGAGAACGCGGCAACCGCGCCCTCCGCCGACGAGGTGAAATCCTATCTGCGTCAGCATCCCGAACTGGTCGCGAACGACGCGGATCTTCTGTCCTCGCTCGTTCCGCCGTCGCAATCGACGGGCCGCAATGTGCTCGACATGCAGCATTTCATGATCGGCCGGTTGCAGAACCAGGTCCGCATGCTGCGCGACATCCAGTCCGATCTGATCGAGGCATCGTCGCTGAACAGCATCGCGCGCGAACAGGTTCATGCCGCCGCGCTGAGGCTGCTCGATGCGCGCTCCTTCGAACATCTGATCGAATACACGACATCGCCGGACGGTCTCGCCCGTGTGCTCGGCATTCGCGCCGCCACCGTCTGCATCGAGACGGCAAACGGCGTTTCCGGTATCGGGATTCGCGGCGTGCGCGTGCTGGAGCCCGGCGGCGTCGACCGCATCATCGGGCCCGGCGAACGCTGCCGCCTTGCCGCGCATGTGCGCGGCAGCCGCGGCCTTTACGGTCATCTTGCCGAGGACGTTCATTCCGAAGCGCTTGTCAGACTCGAGATTTCGCGCGGCTCCCCGCCGGGCCTGCTGGCGCTGGGCGGTTTCGACCCCGAGCAGTTCCATCCCGACCAGGCCGTCGACCTGCTGGAATTCCTCGCCAATATCGTCGAGCGCTGCGTGCGCCAATGGCTCGACCTGCCGCCCGCCTGAACGCCGGCGCACCCGCGCCGGACGATGCCGCGAGAACCGTTCCCGCGAGTGCCGACGCGCGAAAAGAAATCCGCAACTGGTATGCGCATCTGATGAGCGAGCGCCGCATGAGCGAGGCGACGCTCGTCAATTATCACCGCGACATCACCCGCTTCTTCGAATTCCTCGTGGATCATCTCGGCGGTCCTGCCGATCTCGACGCGCTCGCGAAACTCCAGACACGCGACTTCCGCGCCTTTGTGAGCAAACGCCGGAAGGATGGACTGCAGAGCCGCTCTCTCGCCCGCATGCTGTCGAGCGTACGTTCTCTCTTCCGCTATCTCGACCGCACGCATGTCCTCTCCAATGCCGCCGCAACGGCGCTGCGTTCGCCGAAGCTGCCGCATGCGCTGCCGAAGCCGCTGACGGTGAGCGGTGCCTCCGAGATGCTGGAGGAGGCGAACCTGGCGCAGGGCGAGCCCTGGAAGGGCGCCCGCGACCTCGCCGTGCTGACGCTGCTCTACGGCTGCGGCCTGCGTGTATCGGAAGCGCTCGCGCTCGACCGGAGCGAGGCGCCGCTGAAGGAAATCCTGCGCATTACCGGCAAGGGCAACAAGGAACGCATCGTGCCGGTGCTGCCTGCCGCGCGCGAGGCGGTCGACCTCTATCTGAAGCTCTGCCCCTACGGACTTGCGAAGGACGACCCTCTTTTCGTCGGCGGCCGCGGCAAGCGGCTCGGTCAGCGGCAGGTACGCGGCGCGATGACCAACCTGCGCCGGCGGCTCGGCCTGCCGGAAACGGCGACACCGCACGCGCTCCGCCACAGCTTCGCGACGCATCTGCTGGCGGGCGGCGGCGACCTGCGCGCGATCCAGGAACTGCTCGGCCATGCAAGCCTCTCGACCACCCAGATGTATACGGAAGTGGACTCGGCGCGGCTTCTCGATGTCTACGACAAGGCGCAACGCAGGCGCTGACGGCGCCGCCGAGCCGCGGCTCGCAGAGATGAGGAAATGGAGGGGACGCGGAGCAGGTCCGGTCGCGATCCTTGGTTGTTTGTATGAGCGGCCGAAGCTGCTCCGCGCGCGATGTTTTTGCCCCGATGCCCTCTGCCACCCAACAGCTTCAGGCGTCTTTCATGCAAAAGAAACGTGAAAGAGGCCGTCTTGCCGAGCGGATCCTAGTGTCCGCGCCCTTCACGCATCGGGAGCCCCGGGGCGCCGGGATGCGTTACCTTCCCGGCGGCGCAGGCACCGCCCGGCTCTCCCGCACCGGACGCTCCGGATGCGCCCCTCCGGTGAGAACCGGTCCCACAAAAATGGGGGCGCTAAAGCCGAGGGGGATAAGTTTTTTTACATGTGGATGGGAAGGCCGGTGACGGCGAGCGCGGCTTCCTTGATCGCTTCCGACATGGTCGGGTGCGCGATGCACATGCGCGCGACATCTTCCGAACTCGACGAGAACTCCATCGCCGTGACGGCCTGCGCGATCATCTCGCCCGCGCCGACGCCAATGATGTGAACGCCGAGAATCCTGTCGGTCTTCTTGTCGGCGAGAATTTTCACAAACCCGTCCGTCGTCTTGTTCGCCTTGGCGCGGCCGTTCGCGGTGAAGGGGAACTTGCCGGCATTGTACTCGATGCCCGCCTCCTTCAACTGCTCTTCGGTCCTGCCAACGGAAGCCACTTCCGGCGAGGTGTAGACGACGCCCGGAATGACATCGTAATTGACCGCGCCGTAATGGCCCGCGAGACGCTCGGCGAGCGCGACGCCCTCTTCCATCGCCTTGTGCGCCAGCATCGGCCCGGCAATGCAGTCGCCGATCGCATAGATGCCGTCGACATTCGTCCTGAAGGACGGGTCGACCTCGACGCGGCCGCGCTTGTCCGTCTTCACGCCCGCCTTGTCGAGGCCGAGACCTTCCGTGTAGGCGACCCGGCCGATGGAGACGAGCACGACATCGGCGTCGAGCGTCTCGGCGTCGCCCCCCTTCGCGGGTTCGACGGTCACCTTGAGCCCGGACTTCTGCTTCTCGACCTTCGTCACCTTCGTGCCGAGCTTGAAGGAGAAGCCCTGCTTCTTCAGCGTGCGGGTGAAGGTTTTCACCACCTCGCCATCCATGCCGGGCAGGATGTTGTCGAGGAATTCGACCACGGTCACTTCCGCACCGAGACGGCCCCAGACCGAGCCGAGCTCGAGCCCGATCACGCCGCCGCCGATGACGAGGAGCTTGCCCGGCACCTTGTCGAGCGCGATGGCGCCGGTCGAGGAAACGACGGTCTTCTCGTCGATCTCGACGCCCGGAAGCTGCGCGACGTCGGAACCGGTCGCGATCACGATGTTCTTCGCGTCCAGTGTCCGCTCGCCAACCTTGACCTTGCCGGGCGCGGCGATGCTGCCCTCGCCCTTCACCCACTCGATCTTGTTCTTCTTGAAGAGGAACTCGACGCCCTTGGTGTTGCCGTCGACGGCCTCGTCCTTGAAGGCGAGAAACTGCTTGATATTGAGCTTCGGCTTGCCGACCTCGATGCCCATGCCCTCAAAGCTCGATCCCGCTTCGTGAAAAAGCTCGGACGCATGAAGCAGTGCTTTTGAAGGAATACAGCCGACATTGAGGCAGGTGCCGCCGAGCCGGTCGCGCTTCTCGACGACCGCGACGGAAAGTCCGAGTTGCGCCGCCTTGATCGCGCATTCATAGCCGCCGGGGCCCGCACCGATCACCACGAGGTCGAATGAGTCAGCCATATGATGCAGCCTCTCGTTGGTCGCCAGAATATTCAAGTCGTCATGACCCGGACAAGCCGGGCCATGACGGGTGAGTGAAACTTCCCACCCGTCTTGAGTCTCTAAAGATCGAGCAGCAGGCGCTGCGGGTCTTCCAGCGATTCCTTGACGCGCACGAGGAACGTGACCGCTTCCTTGCCGTCCACGATCCGGTGATCGTAGGAGAGCGCGAGATACATCATCGGCCGGATTTCGATCTTGCCGTCGACGACCATCGGCCGTTCCTGGATCTTGTGCATGCCGAGAATGCCGGACTGCGGCGCGTTCAGGATCGGCGTCGACATGAGCGATCCGTAGACGCCGCCATTCGAGATGGTGAAGGTGCCGCCCTGAAGCTCGTCGAGCTTGAGATTGCCGTCGCGCGCGCGCTTGCCGAAATCGTTGATCGTCTTCTCGATATCGGCGAGCGACAGTTCCTGCGCATCGCGCAGCACCGGAACGACGAGACCGCGATCGGTGCCGACCGCGACACCGATATTGTAGTAATTCTTGTAGACGAGTTCCTCGCCATCGATCTCGGCATTGACCGCCGGAATTTCGCGCAGCGCATGAATGCAGGCCTTCACGAAAAAGCCCATGAAGCCGACGCGCACGCCGTGCTTCTTCTCGAAGAGCTCCTTGTATTGCGAGCGGAGCGCCATGACGTTCGTCAGGTCCACCTCGTTGAAGGTGGTGAGCATGGCGGCCGTGTTCTGCGCCTCCTTGAGACGGCTCGCGATGGTCTTGCGCAGACGCGTCATCTTCACGCGCTCTTCGCGCGCGCTCTCGTCCTTCGAGGCGGCGGGGGCCTGAACGGGCGCGGAAGATTTCGCTTCCGCCTTGCCGGAGGCTGCTTCCTCGGCGTCCGCCTTGGTCACGCGGCCGCCCTTGCCCGTGCCCTCGACCTTCGACACATCGAGATCGTTCTCGGCGGCAACGCGGCGCACGGCAGGCGAGGGCTCGGCATCGGCGGGCTTCGCCGGCTCTTTCGCTTCCTGCTTCTTCGGCTCTTCCTTCTTCGGCTCGGGCTTGGCCTCGGCCTTCTTCGGCTCCTCCTTCTTCGGAGCGGGCGCGGCGCCCTTGCCCTCGCCGATCTGGCCGAGCAGCGCGCCGACCTCGACGGTTTCGCCATCCTTCGCAAGAATTTCGGAGAGAACCCCGGCCGCAGGCGCAGGCACCTCGACCGTCACCTTGTCGGTTTCGAGTTCGACAAGCGGTTCGTCCGCCGCGACGCTTTCGCCCGGCTTCTTGTACCATTGCGCGACAGTGGCTTCCGTCACCGACTCGCCCAGCGTGGGCACGCGAATTTCCGTCGCCATTTGGTCTCGCCTTTCCGATAGCTTCCCGCGCCCGCCGGTCAGTCGACCCGGAGCGCCTCGGAGAGAAGCTGGTTGAGTTCCTGATTGTGCTTGCTCATGAGGCCCGTCGCCGTCGCGGCCGATGCCGGCCGCCCGGCATAGGAGGCGCGGCGATAGCGCGTGCCGACATGATCGAGCACCCATTCGATATTCGGCTCCATGAAGTACCAGGCACCCATGTTCTTGGGCTCTTCCTGGCACCACACGAATTCCGCATCGGGGAAGCGCGCGAGTTCCGTCATCAGCGACTTCGCCGGGAACGGATAAAGCTGCTCGACGCGCATCAGATAGACGTCGGTGATGCCACGCCTTTCGCGCTCCTCGTAGAGATCGTAATAGACCTTGCCGGAGCAGAGCACGACGCGCTTGATCTCCTTGTCGGCGACAAGCTTGATCTTCTGGTCCGGCAGCAGCTCCGCATCGTCCCAGAGAACGCGATGGAACGACGAGCCCGGACCGAATTCGCGAAGGCTCGACACTGCACGCTTGTGGCGCAGCAGCGATTTCGGCGTCATCAGGATGAGCGGCTTGCGGAAATTGCGATGCATCTGCCGCCGCAGGATGTGGAAATAGTTCATCGGCGTCGTGCAGTTCGCGACCTGCATGTTGTCTTCCGCGCACATCTGCAGATAACGCTCGAGACGGGCCGAGGAATGCTCCGGTCCCTGGCCCTCATAGCCATGCGGCAGCAGCATGACAAGGCCGCACATGCGCAGCCATTTGCGCTCGCCCGACGAGATGAACTGGTCGATCACGACCTGCGCCCCGTTCGCGAAATCGCCGAACTGCGCCTCCCAGAGCACGAGCGCATTGGGTTCGGCAAGGCTGTAGCCATATTCGAAGCCGAGCACCGCCGCTTCCGAAAGCATCGAATTGATGACTTCGTATTCGGCCTGGCTTTCCGAAATACTGTTCAGCGGCACGTAGCGGTCTTCATTCTTCTGGTCGTTCAGGACCGAATGACGCTGCACGAAAGTACCGCGTTCGGAATCCTGACCCGACAGACGCACCTTGATGCCTTCTTCGACAAGCGATCCGAAGGCGAGCGCCTCGGCCGTCGACCAGTCGATCCCCTCCCCCGTTTCGATCGCCTTGCGGCGATTGTCCATGAAACGCTGCACCGTCTTGTGGACGTTGAAGCCCTCCGGCACTTCCGTGATCCTGAGCCCGATTTCCTTGAGCTTCTTGATCTCGACCGCCGTCTCGCCGCGGCGCGCTTCGCCCTCGGCCTTGCTGAGACCGGACCAGCGTCCGTCGAGCCAGTCCGCCTTGTTGGGCCGGAAGGAGGAGACGGCCTCGAAATCCTCTTCGAGCTGCGCGCGGAACGCGGCGACACGCTCATCGACTTCTTCCTTCGACATCAGGCCCGCATCGACCAGCCGGTTCGAATAGACCTGCAGCGTCGTCGGATGGTCCTTGATCTTTTCGTACATGAGCGGCTGCGTCATGCTCGGATCGTCACCTTCGTTGTGGCCGAAGCGGCGATAGCAGAACATGTCGATGACGACCGGCCGGTTGAAGCGCTGCCGGAACTCGGTCGCGATCTTCGCCGCGTGGACGACCGCTTCCGGGTCGTCGCCGTTCACGTGGAAGATCGGCGCCTGCACCATCTTCGCGACGTCCGAGGGATAGGGCGAGGAGCGGCTGTGGATCGGGCTCGTCGTGAACCCGATCTGGTTGTTGATGATGAAATGGATCGACCCGCCGGTGCGGTGGCCCTTGAGGTCCGAAAGCCCCAGACACTCGGCGACGATGCCCTGGCCCGCGAAGGCGGCATCGCCATGGATCAGCAGCGGAATGACGGAGTCGCGCTCGCGGTCGTGATGCTGGTCCTGCTTCGCGCGCGACTTGCCGAGCACGACCGGATCGACGATTTCGAGATGCGAGGGATTGGCCGTGAGCGAGAGATGCACCTTGTTGCCGTCGAACTCACGGTCCGACGAGGCGCCGAGGTGATACTTCACGTCGCCCGACCCATCGACGTCTTCCGGCGTCGAGGAGCCGCCCTTGAATTCGTGGAAGACGGCGCGATAGGGCTTCGACATCACATTTGTGAGAACGTTGAGGCGGCCGCGATGGGCCATGCCGAACACGATTTCCTTGGCACCGAGCGCGCCGCCGCGCTTGATGATCTGCTCGAGCGCCGGAATGATCGCTTCGGCGCCATCGAGACCGAAGCGCTTTGTGCCGACATACTTGACGCCGCAGAACTTCTCGAAGCCTTCGGCCGCGATCATCTTGTCGAGAATCGCCGAACGGCCCATGTCGGTGAAGGCGATTTCCTTGTCCGGACCTTCGATGCGCTCCTGAATCCAGGCCTTCTCTTCCGGGTCCCCGATATGCATAAACTCGACGGCAAGCGTGCCGCAATAGGTGCGGCGCAGAATGTCGAGCATCTCGCGGATCGTCGCCGTCTCGAGACCGAGCACATTGTCGATGAAGATCGGGCGGTCGAGGTCGTCGGGACCGAAGCCGTAGCTTTCCGGCTGCAGCTCCGGGTGCTGCGACTTGGGACGCAGCTGCAGCGGATCGATATCGGCGTCGAGATGACCGCGAATGCGATAGGCGCGGATCATCATCAGGGCACGGACGGAATCGAGCGTGGCCGCGCGGATTTCATCCTGGCTGGCGGCAGGACGGCGCTCGGCGATCTTTTCCTTGACCTTGCCGGCCTCGATTGTCGCCGATCCCCAGTTGCCGTCGAGCGCGCTGACGAGTTCGCCGTTCGCGATCACCGGCCAGTCGTCGCGTTCCCATGAGGCGCCCTTCGCCTCCTTCAGAACGTCTTCCTTGTCGTCGCCGAGCCCGTCGAAGAAGGTGCGCCACTCGGCATCGACCGACTGCGGATCGCCCTGGTAGCGCGCGTAAAGCTCCTCCACGAAGGACGCATTGGCGCCATAAAGGAAGGACGTCCGCTCGAGGCGGTCGTTCGTGCCGTTGCTGCTCATGGGGTCGGGTCCATCTGGCTTGGGCGCGGCCTGAACCGCCTCCGGAAGAGCCGTGTCATCGGACAGAAAGTCGTTCGGCGTCACCTGTCCGCCGGTCGCCTTGTAGATCGCATCCAGCGTCTGCCATTCCGGCCGCCGCTGGCCGTTCATGCAGCGGGTGACGGTGGAAACGGACACCCCCAACTGGTCGGCAAAGGCGCTTGCCGTGAGATTCTGCGATTCAAGCCAGTCGGTGAGTTTCATGAGAGGAAATTGCCATACGGGCAACAGGCCGTCAAACATCATTTGCCACAAAGGCACATACTGGAATCGCCCCAGTCAGCCCCGCAAACGCTTACTCCTGCCTCATGAATATAGGAGTTCGATGACAGATTAACACTGTCTGCGCTCCCCGCCGGTCAAAAAGACGTGCGGGGCTCCCGGAAACCCGAAAACCCCGCCGAAACGCCCCGCACCGGCCGAAGGTCCTACTTCTTGAGGACGTCGACCAGGGTGGTGCCCAGAGCCGAGGGCGAATTCGCAACCGTGATGCCGGCCGAACGCATGGCCTCCATCTTGTCTTCCGCACCGCCCTTGCCGCCGGAAATGATCGCGCCCGCATGGCCCATGCGGCGGCCCGGAGGCGCGGTTACGCCCGCAATGAAGCCGACGACCGGCTTCTTGATCTTCGAGGCTTTCAGGAATTCGGCCGCCTCTTCTTCCGCCGTGCCGCCGATTTCGCCGATCATGATGATCGACTTGGTGTCGGGGTCGTTGAGGAACAGGTCGAGGCAGTCAATGAAGTTCGTGCCGTTGACGGGGTCACCGCCGATGCCGATGCAGGTCGTCTGGCCGAGCCCCGCCGCCGTCGTCTGCGCCACCGCTTCGTAAGTGAGCGTGCCCGAGCGCGACACGATGCCGACCGAACCGGGCTTGTGGATGTGGCCCGGCATGATGCCGATCTTGCATTCGCCCGGCGTGATGACGCCCGGGCAGTTCGGACCGACGAGGCGCGTCTTCGAACCTGTCAGCGCGCGCTTCACCTTCACCATGTCGAGAACCGGAATGCCCTCGGTGATGCAGACGGCAAGCTCGATGCCCGCGTCGATCGCTTCGAGGATCGCATCGGCCGCGAAGGGCGGCGGCACATAGATGGCAGACGCCGTCGCACCGGTCTTCTCGACGGCTTCGGCAACCGTGTTGAAGACGGGCAGGTCGAGATGCTTCGTGCCGCCCTTGCCGGGGCTCACGCCGCCGACCATCTTCGTCCCGTAGGCAATCGCCTGTTCCGAATGGAACGTACCCTGATTACCCGTGAAGCCCTGGCAGATGACCTTGGTGTTCTTGTCGACGAGAACGGACATTATGCGGCCTCCTTCACGGCTTTGACGATCTTCTCGGCCGCATCGGCGAGGTTGTCCGCGGAGATGATGGGCAGGCCCGACTCGGCCATGATCTTCTTGCCGAGCTCGACATTGGTGCCTTCGAGCCGGACGACCAGCGGCACGCCGAGCGAGACTTCCTTCGCGGCGGCGACGACGCCTTCCGCGATGATGTCGCAACGCATGATGCCGCCGAAGATGTTGACGAGAATGCCTTCGACGTTCGGATCGGAGAGAATGATCTTGAAGGCCGCCGTGACTTTCTCTTTCGTCGCGCCACCGCCCACGTCGAGGAAGTTCGCGGGCTCGGAGCCATAGAGCTTGATGATGTCCATGGTCGCCATGGCGAGGCCCGCGCCGTTCACCATGCAGCCGATCTGGCCGTCGAGCTTGATGTAGTTGAGGTCGTATTTCGACGCTTCGACTTCGGCCGGGTCCTCTTCGGTGAGGTCGCGCAGCTCGACGATGTCCTTGTGGCGGTAGAGCGCGTTCGAGTCGAAGTTCACCTTCGCGTCGAGGCAGACCACGTTGCCCTCGCCCGTGACGACGAGCGGGTTGATCTCGAGCATGCTCATGTCTTCGGAAACGAAGGCCTTGTAGAGCTTGTCGATCAGCGCCACGCCCTGCTTCACCTGATCGCCCTGAAGGCCGAGCGCATAGGCAACCTTGCGCCCGTGAAAACCGCTGATGCCCGACGCCGGATCGACGTCGAAGCTCAGGATCTTTTCCGGCGTCTTCTTCGCCACTTCCTCGATATCCATACCGCCTTCGGTGGAGACGATGAAGGAGACACGCGACGTGGCGCGGTCAACCAGGATGGAGAGATAAAGTTCGCGGTCGATGGAGGACCCTTCCTCGATATAGAGGCGGTTCACTTCCTTGCCGTCGGGGCCCGTCTGGTGCGTCACGAGCGTCGAACCGAGAAGCCGCTTTGCTTCCTTCTCGACGTCCTCGACCGACTTCACGACCTTGACACCACCGGCCTTGCCGCGTCCGCCCGCATGAATCTGCGCCTTGACGACCCAGACCGGTCCGCCGAGTTCGTTCGCTTTCGCAACCGCCTCTTCCGGCGTGAACGCCGCATGTCCGCGCGGTACCGGCACGCCATACTTCGCAAGCACGGCCTTGGCCTGGTATTCGTGAATATTCATGAAAATCCGTCCGGCTGGATGACGGCGCGGGAGTCCGCGGCGCCAGAAGGGAAAATTTGCCCGATAGATATGTCGGATGGCCCGGAGTTATACCACCCGAGCGGGCGGGCGCAACCGGCAGATGGCACCCGGCGAACGGCGCAAATCCCCCTGCCGCCTTTGGAAATCCGGAACCGGCCCGCCTCGCGGGAGGTGACGCTGCGTCACCTCAGGTCGTGCTCCACGATCTCTTCCGAGCCCGCGGGGAGCTCGAGATAGAGACCGTCATACCCGAGCAACACGCCCTCGCCGCGAACATCCGCGACACCGCGCAGGAACACCCGCTCGGCAATCGCATTGGGCAGACGCGGGACGATATGCGTGTAGACGAGGAGCTTCGCGCCCGCCTCGTTCGCGCTTTCGGCGGCCTGCACCGGCGTGGCGTGGTAGTCCGGGATGTCGTGCATGACCTTGGCGCGGCGGTCGCCTTGATGTTCGAGACCTTCCTCGAGCATCCCGACCATATGGGCGGCGAGCGCCTCGTGGATCAGGACGTCGGCATCCTTGCCGAACGTCGCGATGTTCGCGTCCCTTTTGGTGTCGCCGCTGAAGACGACGGAACGGCCCTTGTAGTCGATCCGGTAGCCATAGGCAGGGTCGACAGGCTCATGGGAAACGCGGAAAGCGGTGACTTTCACACCGCCCTCATCGAAGACGACGACACTGGTATTGCGATCCGGAACGTCGACGACGACCGGCTGATAGTCCGCGCCCTCCTCGGCAAAGAAATCCGGCCCGTGATGGGCGATGCGATAGCCGTCGTCGAGTGAATAGGCGAGATCGAAGCCCGCGACCACCGTCTCGACGCCGGGCGGCCCGTAGACGGTGAGCGCCTCACGCCGGCCCGAGGCCCAGCTGTTGAGCGCGATGTCGGGAATGCCGCTGATATGATCGGAATGGAAATGGGTGAGGAGGATGCCCGTGAGGCCGCCGACGGGGAGCTGGAAGCGGGCAAGCCGGTCCCAGCCGCCAAGGCCTGAATCCACCACGAAGACCTTGCCGCCTGCATAGACGATGGCGCAGGCCTGTGCGCGATCCGGGTCCGGCATGGGAGAGCCCGTGCCGCAGAGAACGACATGCAGCGCATCCTCGTTCAGCACAGCCTCGTTGCCGCCGATATTGGCCGCAACGACGCGCCGCATGAGCGCGTCCTGCGCCGACGGTGAGAACCAGACGACCGCCCAGAGAATCGCCGCCAGAACGACCACGCCGGCCAAGCCGGCCGCCACCACGCGCTTCATTTTCAAATCTCCCGCTCACCCTGTTTAATGTATAGCATTAAATAGGCACTTGGCCCTCTGCAAGCAAGGCATATTGACACGGCAAGTGCCAATAAAAAAGGCGGGCCCGCAGGCCCGCCTTTCCTCGCGGCATGACACCGGAATGCTATTTCTTCCTGGCGGGCTTCGCCTTGGCGGCCTTGCTCTTCGCCGCGCCCTTGGCAACGGCAGGGTCGATCTTCTTGCAGGCATCGACCAGGCCCTTCACCGCATTGACCGAATTCATGAACTGCTTCTTTTCCGAAGCATTCAGGTCGATCTCGACGATGCGCTCGACGCCGCCCGCACCGATCACCACCGGGACGCCGACATACATGTCCTTCACGCCATATTCGCCGTTGATATAGGCGGCGCAGGGCAGCACGCGCTTCTGGTCCTTGAGGTAAGCTTCCGCCATCGCGATACCGGAAGCGGCCGGCGCGTAGAAGGCCGAGCCCGTCTTCAGCAGGCCGACGATTTCCGCGCCGCCGTCGCGCGTGCGCTGGATGATCTTGTCGAGCTTGTCCTTGGTGGTCCAGCCCATCTTGATGAGGTCGGGAAGTGGAATGCCCGCAACCGTCGAATAGCGCGGCAGCGGCACCATCGTGTCGCCATGACCGCCCAGCACGAAGGCCGTCACGTCCTCGACCGATACGCCGAATTCTTCCGCAAGGAAGAGGCGGAAGCGGCCGCTGTCGAGCACGCCCGCCATGCCGACGACCTTGTTGTGCGGCAGGCCCGAGAACTGGCGCAGCGCCCAGACCATCGCGTCGAGCGGGTTGGTGATGCAGACCACGAAAGCGTTGGGCGCATATTTCGCGATGCCCTCGCCGACCTGTTTCATCACCTTGAGGTTGATGCCGAGAAGGTCGTCGCGGCTCATGCCCGGCTTGCGCGGCACGCCGGCCGTTACGATGACGACGTCGGCACCCTTGATGCCCTTGTAGTCGTTGGCGCCGGAGAGCGCGGCATTGTAGCCCTCGACAGGGCCGGTCTGGGCGAGATCGAGCGCCTTGCCCTGCGGCAGGCCTTCCGCGATGTCGAAAATGACGACGTCGCCAAGCTCCTTGAGTCCCGCGAGAAGAGCCAGCGTGCCGCCGATCTGGCCGCCGCCGATAAGTGCGATTTTCTTGCGCGCCATGGTGTTGAAGCCTCCGATATGCCTGCGCCGTGGTTAATCTGCGAGCCTAGTAGCGTGAATCCGCGTGTTCCGCAACGGAGACGCAGAACGGGCGATGCGAGAGAAAGCGCCGGTCTTAACCAAGAATCCTGTCTCGCATTGACACAAAGGGCCCGGCAGCCGCATCATTTTTACTCAACGTAAAGGTTGACCCGCGATGCTGAAGGGGTTCGCAGCGCGGGCTGGCGCAGGGTCCGGGGGGATCCGCGCCGAAGTCCCGGGCGGCGTGGAAATTGCACCCGTTCAGGACCAGTTGGTTGGGGGCGTGCGTTATGGCGCAGATGATCCGTCGCAGATTTTCAGTCAGATTTTCGAAGACGGCCAGTGCAGCCGTTGTCGGAGTGGGCCTTCTTGGGCTGTCCGGTTGCGCGGCGCCGGCGATCGGCGCGCTGACCGTCGGCGAGGTGCTCACCATCGCCGGCATTTCCTCCTCCATCATGACGGGCCGCGATCTCGGCGAGCATGCGCTTTCCGCGCTCACGGGCAAGGACTGCCGCTTCCTCGAAGCGGCGCTCCGCGAAGGCCGCTCCCTTTGCGAGGACAGGAACTCCACCGCCACGAAGGACGATTTCGGCGGTCTGATCGCCCTCTTCAGGAACGGCGACGGCGAAACCAAGGAAACCCAGGTCGCCGCGGCAGAGCTCGATCCGCAGGTGCTCGGCTTCGCGCCGGTGGACCGCCGCGCCGCCCATGAATTCTCGCTCGAAATCGCCCGCGAGGCGGCGCGTCAGGAACCGAAAGAGGCGGTCTCTTTCGGCATGATGTCGGCGACCTTCGGCCAGTCCTGGGACTATCGCCTCGACATGGTGCCGGACGCCTCCGCGCGCAAACTCGCCGACGCCTCAGCCGCCACGGACAAGACGGCGACGGGCCTCGGCCTCCGCCCGACGCACTCGCCCTATATGGGCCTCTGAGAACGCCGCTCCCCGTTGTTTGCTGCTAATCTCCGACGCAGGAACCGCAACGAGAACGGAACGGCGCTGCCCGTGACGATGCTCCCATGAACCGCCGCGTGAAAACACCTGGCGGCGATCTGCGCTCGCTTCTTGCGAGCCGACGCCGCATCGCCGTCCTGGCGGCAGCGGCTTTCGTCATCCTGCTCGTGGCAAGCGGCATGTTGCTCACCCATCCGTTCTGGAAACCCGGCGCCGCCTTCGCGACCGACACGCCTGCGAGCGCCGAGGACCGAACGGCGGACCTCGTCACCCTGACGACAGAAGGAGAACTCGACCCGGTAAAGGTCGAGGAGGCCTTCGCACCCGTGAGGCATCGCCTCGAGGGGCTGCACGTGCTGATGGTGCCGTCCTTTCTCTCCGACTTCCTCATGCCTGCGCGCGAGGTGGGCCTCGCCGATTATTTCCAGGCGCAGGAACGCTGGCTCGCCGAAGAAGGCGTCACCTTCGAGATCGCCGGCAGCAATACCGCCGCCTCGTCGGAAGAGAATGCGGAATGGATCCGCCGCCATGTCGAGGCGAGTGAGAAACCGGTCTGCCTCATCACCCATTCCAAGGGCGGCATCGACGTTCTCGTCTTCCTGGCTGGTGCCGAAGAAAAACTGCGCCACAAGGTGCGATGCTGGATCGCCTTGCAACCGCCCTTTGGCGGTTCGCCGATCGCCGACACGGTGCTTGCCGATCCGGGCGCTTCGGCTTTGTCGGAAGCGAGCCTTGTCTTTCTCGGCGGATCGCTCAAGGCAGTCGCCGATCTCAGTACGCCAAAACGGCGTGCGTTTCTGGAAGAGCAGGACAGCGCGATAAAGGAAGTCACCGCCGGGATACCGGTCCTTGCGGTAGCGGGTCGTTTCAAATCCGACACATGGCTTGATGCCGGTTTTCCCTACACGATCCCCAGGTCCTGGCTCGAACGGCGCGGCGTCGAAAGCGATGGCCTCGTGCCGGTGCAGTCGGCACGTCTTCCCCATGCGCCCTTCGTACTGCTGGACGACGCGGATCACGGCGCAACCGTGCGCGAGGCGATGCCTCTTGCAGAGGATTCCGGCCTTTTCCTGAAGGCGCTTTTCACGCTTCTTCCCTGGAAGACGCTAGCGCCGGACGACTGAACGCCGGAAAGCGGAACCCGATGCTCAATCAGTCCGCGCTTCTGAGCGCGATATAGTCGGCGCTCTGCATCTCCATCAGCCGCGAAGCCGTGCGTTCGAATTCGAACGCGCCGTCGCCTTGCGCGTAGAGATTTTCGGGCAGCGCTTCCGCCGACAGGATGAGCTTCGTCTTCGCTTCGTAGAGCGCGTCGATCAGCGTGACGAAACGCTTCGCCTCGTTGCGCTTCTCGGGGCCCATCACGGGCACGTCGCGGATGATGACGGTATGGAAGCACTGCGCGATCTTGAGATAGTCGGCGGCGCCGAGCGGCCGTGCGCAGAGGTCGGAAAAGGAAAAGCGCGCAACCCCGTGCCTCGCTTCCGGCACCTCGACGGCGCGGCTCCTGAGCGACAGCGTCATCGGTTCGCCATGGGCGGCATCCGTCAGCTTCTCGAAGGCATCGTCGAGCGCTTCATCCGCCTGCGCGCCGAGGGGCGTGTGGTAGACGGGCAGCCCCCTGATCCGGTCGAGCCTGTAGTCGGTCTCGCTGTCGAGATGGAGCACATCCATCTTCGTCTTCACGAGATCGATGAACGGCAGGAAGCGATGCCGGTTGAGCCCGCCCTCATAGAGCCCGTCCGGCGCCCGGTTCGATGTCGCGACCACGACCACACCCCGCTCGAAGAGCTGCGAGAAGAGCCGGCCGAGGATCGACGCATCGGCTATGTCGTGGACCTGGAATTCGTCGAAGCAAAGCAGCGCGGCTTCCTTCGCCACCATGTCGGCGACGGGCGGAATGGGGTCTGACCCCTTAACCTCCCCCTCCTTCTCCTTCTGCCGCCAGTCGAAGATGCGTTCATGCACTTCCTGCATGAAGGCATGGAAATGGACGCGGCGCTTCGGCTCGATGGCGACGGTCTCGAAGAAGAGATCCATCAGCATGGACTTGCCGCGCCCGACACCGCCCCAGATGTAGAGCCCTTCGGGCGGTGTGACCGGCTTGCCGAAGCCGAGCGCGGCAAGCGGCCCCGCCTTCTTGCCGGGCTTCCATTCGGCGAGTTCATCCGCGAGATGTTGCAGACGCTCCGCAACATGAGCCTGCGCCTTGTCTTCGGCGATCTGCCGCTTCGCGATCTTCTCGCGAAAAAGAGCAAGCGGACCGGACCTCATGGGCGAAAGCACATCGGGAGAACATTGCGCGAACAGGACGACTCGGTCATCATCCCTGCCCGCCGATAGAAGAGGTCATCCGCATGCAGCATTTGAGCAGGCTCGCCGGTCAGTTCGAAGACGCGTCGCAGCGCTATGCTGCTGCGAACGGCATAACGCGAAACGACGACTGGTTCATCCTCAAACTTCAGGAGGAACTCGGCGAACTGACCCAGGTCTGGATGAAGCTGACGGATCGGGGCCGGAAGCGGGGTCTCAGCGAGGCCGAACTGCGCCAGGAACTGGCGAACGAAACCGCCGACGTGCTCGGTCACATCCTGCTTTTTGCGTTGAAGAACGGCATCGACCTCGCACCCGCGATCAGCCGCAAGTGGCGCTTCGAACCCGGCGGCTAGCCGCCCGCCATGGCCCGCCACTGGTCGAGATAGGGCTCGATGGCGAGCGCCTTGTCTTCCTCCGAGAGCGAAACGCCGAAATGCGTTTCCAGGACCTCCGCAATCTCGTCCGCACTGTCGAGCACGCGCGTCTCGGCCTTGCCGTCGAGGCCGCGGATCTTGAAGTCCCGGTTGAAGAGCGAGAGCCACTGACCCTCTCGCGGCAGGCCCGCGATCAGGAACTGCACGAAGATGGAGGAGGGATGGGTCGAGGTGTACCAGCTCGCGACCTCGTAGTCGGTGCGGCGGTGCGGCTCCATCGTGAAGCGGTAGATCGGCGTCCAGTCGCCCGCGATCTTCGCCTGCAGCTCGAAACCGTCCTCATGGGTCAGAAGCCGGCGCGGTTCATGCGGCGTTTGCTGCTCAATCCCCGTATCGAAGCGGATCGGCCCCGTCATGGTGAGCCCGCCGAAGCCGACATCGGCGAGATAACTCCCCTCCGGCAGTTCCACCCTCATCAGCATGTGCGAGCGCGCCGTGTCGACCTCTTCCGGCGACATCCAGCGCACGCGGCCGATCAGCGTCGTGACGTCGAAACCGAGTTCCTTGAGCACGGCCGCAAAGAGCGCGTTCACCTCGAAGCAGTAGCCGCCACGTTTTTCCCTCACGAGCTTCTTCTGCAGCGAGGCAAGATCGAGAAGGATAGGCCGCTTCGCCAGCACGTCGAGATTCTCGAAGGGAATCGACAGGGCATGTGCATAGTGAAGCCCTTGCAGCGTCTCGAGCGTCGGCGCGAGCGGACCGTCATAGCCGATGCGGGCAAGATAAGCTTCGAGATCGAGTGTCGTTTCGCCGCTCATGATGCGACTCCGCAGAAAAAGAGGTGGAGCACATATAGGAATGGCGCCTCCGGTTGGAAGCGCCATTTTTGCAAATCGTATCGAACAACCTACTTCATCGTCGGAATGACGAAGGAGGAATCCTCCTTGAGCCCGGTCGGCCAGCGCGATGTAACGGTTTTCACCCGGGTCCAGAATTTCACCCCTTCCGGCCCGTGCTGGTTGGTATCGCCGAAGGCGGAACGTTTCCAGCCGCCGAACGTGTGATAGGCGAGCGGCACCGGGATCGGCACGTTGATGCCGACCATGCCGACCTGCACGCGCGAGGCGAAGCTGCGCGCCGCGTCGCCGTCGCGCGTGAAGATCGCGACGCCGTTGCCATACTGGTGCTTCGTCGGCAGCGCCGCCGCCTCGTCGAAATCCTTCGCCCGCACGATCTGGAGCACGGGGCCGAAAATCTCTTCCGTGTAGGTCTGCATCTCCGGCGTCACCTTGTCGAAGAGCGACCCTCCGAGGAAGAATCCGTTTTCATAGCCCTGCAGCTTGAAGCCGCGGCCATCGACCAGAAGCTCCGCGCCTTCCTTGACGCCCGTGTCGATATAGGCGCTGACCTTGTCCATATGCGCCTTGCTGACCAGCGGCCCGTAATCGCTGTCCGCCGCGGTCGAGATACCGACCTTCAGCGCCTGCACGCGCGGCACCAGCTTTTCGACGAGTTTCTCGGCCGTCTGTTCGCCGACCGGCACCGCGACGGAGATCGCCATGCAGCGCTCGCCCGCCGAGCCGTAGCCGGCGCCGATGAGGTCGTTCACCACCTGGTCCATGTCGGCATCCGGCATGATGATCGCGTGGTTCTTCGCGCCGCCCATCGCCTGCACGCGCTTTCCATGCGCCGCACCCGTCGCATAGACATATTCGGCAATGTTGGACGAACCGACGAAGCTCACGGCCTGAATGGTCGGATCAGTGAGGATCGCGTCGACCGCTTCCTTGTCGCCATTGACGACGTTGAGCACGCCCGCCGGCGCGCCCGCCTCCATCATCAGCTCCGCGAGGCGAAGCGGCACGGACGGATCCTTTTCCGAGGGCTTGCAGATGAAGGTGTTGCCGCAGGCAATCGCGACGCCGAACATCCACATCGGGATCATGGCCGGGAAGTTGAACGGCGTGATGCCGGCGACGACACCGAGCGGCTGACGCATCGAATACATGTCGATGCCGGGGCCGGCGCCTTCGGTGAATTCGCCCTTGAGGAGATGCGGGATGCCGCAGGCAAACTCGATCACCTCGAGGCCGCGCTGCACGTCGCCTTTCGAATCCGCGATCACCTTGCCGTGCTCGGAGGAGAGCATCTCGGCAAGCTCGTTCATGTTCGCTTCGAGGAGACGCTTGAACTCGAACATGACGCGCGCGCGGCGCTGCGGATTGGTTGCCGCCCATTCCGGAAACGCCTTCTGCGCCGCGTCGACGGCGCCGCGCAGTTCGGCAGTGGTTGCAAGCGGCGTTCGCGCCGTGATCTCGCCCGTATTCGGATTGGTCACGTCGAGGAAACGGCCGCTCTTGCCCTGCACATGAGCGCCGTTGATGAAATGGGTGAGTTCCTTCGCCATGCCCGTGTCCGCGCACCGCTTTCGCGGGCCGCGTCTCCCTTCCTGTGATTGCCGTGCCTACTTAGCGCAGCGCCCGCGCGAACGGCAAGGCCCCGGCTCCGCGACGCCGCGGCGCACCGGGACCGTTCCGGGGCCGTTTTGAGCGTGACCTGACGTCAACAACCGCAAAAGATTTCCAATAATCATTGTTTCACGGTGGCATTTTGCCCCAAATCATCCCTAACATCGGGGCCGGGCGCCTGTCTAAACCGTGGGAGAACAAAAAACGGGGGGCCCTGTTCAGGCCGCAAGTTCTTGCGGCCGGGGTGAAACAATGGGCGAAACGACCGCCAAGAGGAAAAGATCATGTCCAACTTCATGAAGACCGCCATCGCCATCATCCTACTCGCTGTGGTGCTGGTGATCGGCTACCGGGTGATGAACCCGGAAGACACGACCATGGAAGACGCGATGGACCAGGCCGGTGAGGCCGCCAGCGATGCCATGGACGCGACCGAGGAAGCCGCCGACGACGCCATGGACAGCATGGATGGGAGCGACGCCGCGACCGACGCCGAGGAAGCCGCGGATGACACCGAGGGCGCCATGGAAGAAGCGGGCGAGGCCATGGACGAGGCCGCCGAAGACATGGGCGAAGCCATGGAAGAAGCCGGCGACGACATGGAAGAAGCCGCTGATGACATGAGCGAGGAAGTCGAGCCCATGGAAGAAGCGCCGGGCGAAGAGACCGCGCCGATGGGTGAAACCAAGGAGTAATTCGCTCCTCGATTTCGAAAACAGAGATCAGGCCCGCGCCGTCAAGGCGCGGGCCTTTTCTATTCGGCGGCCTGCGGCGCGGAAGTCCCGAACCAGCGCGCGCGCAGACGAAGCGCGACACCGACCAGCATGATCAGCACCGGCACCTCGACAAGCGGACCGATGACGGTGGCGAAGGCGACGGGAGACGCGATGCCGAAGGCGGCGATGGCGACCGCGATCGCGAGTTCGAAGTTGTTGCTGGCCGCCGTGAAGGACAGCGACACGGTGCGCGGATAGTCGGCGCCGAGCAGCCGGCTCATCGCGAAGCTCACCAGGAACATGATGACGAAATAGAGCGCGAGCGGCACCGCGATCCGCAAGGCGTCGAGCGGCAGTGCGAGCACCGCCTCGCCCTTCAGCGCGAACATGACGAAGATCGTGAACAGAAGCGCGGCGAGCGTGAGCGGCGCGATGCGCGGCACGAAACCGTTGTCGTAAGCCTCCGCCCCGATGCGCGGGCGCAGGAAACGCCGTGTCAGATAGCCGGCGGCGAAGGGCACGCCGAGATAGAGGAACACCGCCCCCGCGACGGTCCAGAAACTCACCGCAACGATCTGACCCTCGAGCCCGAAGAGCGGCGGCAGCACGGCGAGGAAGATCCACGCATAGACGCTGAAAAAGACGAGCTGGAACAGGCTGTTGAAGGCGACGAGCGCGGCCACGTATTCGTTGCTGCCGCGCGCCAGCTGGTTCCAGACGATGACCATCGCGATGCAGCGCGCAAGCCCGATCAGGATGAGGCCGGTCATGTAGGCCGGCTCGTCGCGAAGGAAGATCACGGCGAGCGCGAACATGAGAACCGGACCGATGAGCCAGTTCTGTACGAGGGAAAGCATGAGCACCTTGCGGTCCTCGAAGATGCGGGGCAGTTCCTCGTAGCGCACGCGGGTCAGCGGCGGATACATCATCGCCAGCAACCCGATGGCAATGGCGATGTTCGTCGAGCCGATGGAGAAGGCTTCGAGCGCGGCCGGCACGCCCGCGACCGTGCTGCCAAGCGCCGTACCGAGCGCCATCGCCACGAAAATCCAGAGCGTCAGCCAGCGGTCGAGAAAGCCGAGCTTGCGCGGTTCTTCCGTATCGCTCATCTAGCTCGCCTTCGCCGGGTCGCGGCCGATTTCGTCGATGCGTTTCTGCAGCGCGAGTTTGTCGAGCGAAGAGATCGGCAGGTTGGTGAAGATGTCGATCCGCGCGCGGATCTGGCGGAAGATATCGAGGAAGAAGGCGCGCTTCTCGGTTTCGCTGCCCTCGAAGGCGGCGGGATCCGCGAAGGGCCAGTGCGCCGTCATCGGCTGGCCCGGCCAGATCGGACAGACCTCGCCCGCCGCATTGTCGCAGACGGTGAAGACGAAATTCATCTTCGGCGCGCCGGGCACCGCGAACTCGTCCCATGATTTGGAGCGCAGCCCCTCCGTCGAAAGACGTGCGGTGCGCAGTACGTCGAGGGCGTAAGGATTGACGGTGCCGCCTGGATGGCTGCCCGCGCTGTACGCCTTGAAGCGTTTCGCGGGCAGCGAGTTCATATAGGCTTCCGCCATGACGCTGCGCGCCGAATTGCCGGTGCACAGGAAGAGTACATTGTAGGTGTCGTTCGCGCCGCTCATGGGCGTTCCCTCCTGAAAGACGGCGGCCTCAGCAGCAGCCGGCGGGTTCCTCTTCCACCTTCGCGGCCGGTGCGGAGCAGCCGCATGCCGATTGATCCGTAGACGTCACATCGAGCCTCTGAAGTTCCGGACCGCTGCCGAATTCCTCCATCTGGTGCATGGTGTAGAAGGCTTCCCAGCGCACGCCGTCGGGGTCCTGCGTCCAGCTTTTTTCCGACTTGTGGTAGCAGCAGGTTGTGACACCTTCGGGAAGGTAGGGGGCTTCCGCTTCCTTCAGCCTGCTGAAGATCGGCTCGAGCTCCTCCTGGTCCTCGACCTGGATGCCGGCATGGGAAAAGCCCTTTTCGCCGGAGAGCGACTCGACGACGAAATTGACGCGCGGGTCCTCGAGCATCCATTTCGCATAGCCGGGGCGGCTGACGGAAGGCTCCGAACCGAACAGGGTGGAATAGAAAAGCACTGACTTTTCAAGGTCTTGGACGCCAAAGCTGACATGCAAACGCTTCATGAGACGCACTCCTTTTCGGGCATGGTGGCACTGCCCGGCGCGCAGGGGGACAAACTCCCGCAGGCGCCCTGGCAGCAATCGTCGAGCAGATAGCCGGTGAGGCCGAGCATGGCGGAGAGGTCCGCCTTGTAGATGAGGGAGCGGCCCTCGCGGCGCTGAACGATCAGCCCCGCATGTTGCAACTCCTTGAGATGAAAGGACAAAGTGGCGGGCGCGACATCGAGCGCCGTGGCGATCTCGCCGGCCGCGAGGCCGCCCTTCCCTTCGCCCGGCGCATGGGCGCGGACAAGGGCGCGGAAAATCGCGAGGCGCGTTTCCTGCGCGAGAGCGGAGAGAGAAGTGATGGCTGTTTCCATTTCCATATTTTGACTATTATCGAAATATAACCGGGAGTCAAGCGACCGGGGATAAAAACGGCCGACTGTCATCGAACTGTCATCGAAACGTCATGAACTGCCGCGCGGACCTCTGCCCCGAAGGCGCGGTCTGTCTGGCAGCGGGCGAGTGCGTCATGCCGACCGCTGGCTGCGCCGAAGAGTGTGGCGACTCCATGGCCTGCTACATGGGCTCCTGCGTCGACACGATCGAAGACGACTTTGTCGAGGACCTGCGTCCCTTCGTCGGGCTGCACACCTCGCTGGCCGTGACCAGCGCCGGCCTCGGGCTCGTCTACTACGACCGTCAGGCCGGCGACATCATGGGCGCTGAGTTCGACGGCTCCGCGTGGGGCGCGCCGTTCCTCATTGACGGCTACTCCGCCACGCCCATGCCCGGCATGGACCCCGCCGGCGACTCGGGTCTCGGCGCCAGCCTCGCGGTGGCCTCCACCGGCATCTGGCATG
>CAJXOU010000051.1 GCA_913057645.1 uncultured Rhodobiaceae bacterium
AGCGCATGGCTTGGGCTCTCCGAGCTTCATTCAACCGCGTTCGTCGCAAAACACAGTTGAATCCAAGCCATGCAACCCGTCCACCCATTCCTTAACCGGACAGCAGTGGGTCAAGCCCGGGCATGACGTGAAGGGGAGGTGGATGGAAAGCGGGGACAAGTTTTCAGAAAGATTCTCTTTCCGCTTCCGGGAATAATTCGGCGCCGTCCGTCGCGCTGCAACATATCCCCGTCATGCAACTGCGAAGGGAAGGGCGCGCGAGCCGGTTATCCCCACCGGGGACTAGTTGGCCTGGACGCCCTCGGAACACCCTTTGTAACGGTTCGATGACAGTTCGGTGACGGTCGACTCCGGCTTATCCCCGGCTCTCCGGATTCGGCATTGGAATCAACAGGTTGAAGCGACACCCCAAAACCCGCGAATTGTGACAGTCAGCCCGCAAAACGCGCGACTTGTACCCGCTTTGGAACTATTTGTCCCCGGAAGGGAACCTTTCGGCGCGCCCGAAAATCCGTCCGTTTACGGATCAATAGCGCGCCGAGCGGCGCTCGACCGGGCCGTCGTCGGTCAGCGAAATATGCGTCAGCGTCTGCTCGTCATGGTTCATGCGCCACGACAGAAGCCGCTGCGCATAGTCGAGCACGACGGAAGTGTAGGCGGGGTCGTTCGCGACATTCGTGAATTCGTCCGGGTCCTTTTCGAGGTCGAAGAGGAGCGGCGGCAGTTTCGTGAAGTGGACGTATTTGAACTTCTCGTCGCGGATGATGTTCATGGTGCATTGATGCAGCGTGAGGTTCAGCCGCTTCTCGGCGCTGTCGTCGGCGGGGTCGCGGAAGTCGTATTCCCAATGCGCCTCGCGCCGCCATGTCGCCGGCGCGCGGCCCTCGAGGAAGGGGCGGAGCGATGCGCCGTCGCATTGCACCGGTATCTCCGCGCCGATCAGATCGAGCATGGTCGGCATGATGTCGACATTTTCCGTGAACAGATCGACCGTGCTGCCGCGCGCGGCATCCGCCGCTTCCCGTGGATCGCGCACGATCAGCGGGATGCGGTACGATGCATCGAAATAGCCGCATTTTCCGAGCAGCCAGTGGTCGCCCATCTGCTCGCCGTGATCCGACGTGAAGACGATCAGCGTGTTGTCCCAGCGGCCGCTCTCCTTCAGAAATGCGAAGACGCGGCCGAGTGCCTCGTCCACTTCCGACATCAGCCCGTAATAGACGGCCTTCATGCGCCTGAGCTTCTTCTCGACCGCCGGCGCGCGATAGAGCTTGCGGCCGAGCTGGTGCTGCAGCCACGGATGCTGTTCGCCTTCCTCCTCGTGTGTCTCCTTCCGTTTGAAGCCCGGCACCGCTTGCGGGTCATACATCGCGTTGAAAGGTTCCGGCGCAACGAAGGGCGGGTGCGGACGCAGGATCGAGAGATGCGCGATGAAGGGCTTGGTTGACTCCGCGATGAAGTCCATCAGCCGGTTCGTGAGAAACGATGTGTCGTCGGCGTCCTTCGGATAGACGAGCGGGCGGGGCACGTCCGCGCCGTCCTCGTATTCCGGTCCGGGCGCTCGCTCGCCATAGGCATAGCGGATGTCCTTCGGCACCTCGTATCCGTTCGCCGCGAGCCAGTCCGTCCAGGGCGTCGGCCAGGTGCCCATCATGCAGACGGGGCGGATGCCGGGCAGCGGCCCTTCATACGTCATCAGCCACGGGCTTTCGGGATCCTCCTCGCGCGGGTCCTGGCTCGTATCCGTGTAGCCGAACAGCACGGGGTCGTAGCCGAGCTTCGCCGCTTCCTTCGCCCAGTTGGTGTGGCGCGCGTCGAGCGGCGTCCCGTTCGTGCCGGAGCGGTGGTTCTGCAGATACATGCCGGTGTGCAGCGAGGCGCGCGACGGTCCGCAGGGGACGGCATTCGCGTAGTGCCGTTTGAACAGCACGCCGTCGGCCGCCAGCGCGTCGAGATTCGGCGTCTTCACCATTTCGTGGCCCAGCGCGGACAGGCATTCGCCGCGCCACTGGTCCGCCGTGATGAAAAGAATATTGAGCTTTCCGGCCATTCTCCGCCCTCCCTCGGCTGTCTTCGCCCAAGACTATGCGATGCCCGTGACGGGGGAACAACGGCGCCTTGACGCTGCGTCGCGTGCGGCGAAAAGCCCTTGCCCGATTGAGGGGTTGAAAAGAAATCGGCCCTGCGTCATGTATGTGCCGGCCCGACGCGGGGCCTTCCGGCCTTGCCCGGTTCCTTCCAACTCCGACCAAGAAAAGCAAGATGGCGAAGATCACTTATATCGAGCACGACGGCACGGAACACACCATCGATGTCGAGAACGGCATGACGGTGATGGAAGGGGCCATCAAGAATTCCATTCCCGGCATCGACGCGGATTGCGGCGGCGCCTGCGCCTGCGCGACCTGCCATGTCTATGTCGCCGAAGAGTGGAAAGAGAAAGTCGGCCCGGCGGAAAGCATGGAAGAAGACATGCTCGATTTCGCCTTCGACGTGCGCGACAACTCGCGGCTGTCCTGCCAGATCAAGGTGACGGACGAGCTCGACGGGCTGAAGGTCAACCTGCCCGAAAAGCAGTTCTGACGGGCCTTTTTCCGTTTTCTATCCGAGCGATTTCACGGCCTGCCGCGCCAATGCGTGCAGGCCGTCGCGCGTTTCGCCGGCGCGCGCGCGCAGCGCGATGCTGTGCAGCACCGCGGCCGCCAGTTGCGCCAGCCCCGCGGCGTCGGCGTCCTTCGCGATTTCGCCTTTCGCCTGCGCCCTTGAGAAAATCGTCGTCAGCGCGGCGTCGATCTCCTTCAGCACATCGTGAAGCGCGGCGCGGATGTCGGCGTCGCGGGCCGCCTCGGCGGGTGCCGTGCAGGCGATGAAACAGCCGCGCGGTCCGTGCGGGCCGGAGCGATAGATCTCGATCGCCGCCCCGTAGAAGGTTTCGAGGGCGCGGCCGAGCGGCATGTCCGCCCCCATCGCCTCGCGCAAGGCCGTCCGCAGGTTTTCGGCGAAGGCCTCGAAGGATTTCAGGTAGATCGATTTCTTGTCGCCGAAAGCCGCATAGAGGCTCGGCCGGTTCATGCCCGTCGCGGCGGCGAGGTCGTCGAGCGAGGTTGCTGAGAAACCCGCCTCCCAGAATGTTTCCAGCGCAGCGCCGAGTGCCTTCTCGGGATCGTAGGAACGTGGCCGTCCGCGGGGCTTTTTGGTCATTTTTGTACTAATTCGCAAATAATTATTGACGGCTCGCCGGGTCGCGTTCTTATTATTGTTCGGATTGGTATAAAATTCAAACCAGGGGCTTCACATGGATCTCTATTTCTCGCCGATGGCCTGCTCCATCGCCACGCGGATCGCGCTTCACGAAACCGGAATGGGCGACAGCACGGGGTTTCATCGCGTCGCGCTTTCGACCAAGACGCTTGATGACGGTTCGGATTATTACGCTGCCAACCCGAAGGGGCAGGTGCCCGCGCTCCGTCTCGACAATGGCGAGATTCTCACCGAAGGCACGGCGGTCCTTCAATATGTCGCCGATCTCGCGCCGGAGAGCGGGCTTGCCCCGGCGAACGGCACGATGGAACGCTACAGGCTGCAGGAGTGGCTGAACTTTGTCGGCACCGAGCTTCACAAGCAGGTGCTGGCCGTGATTTTCAATCCACACGCGCCTGCGGAAGCAAAGGCCTTTGCGCGCGACGAAGTGGCGCCGGTGAAGTTCGAGGTGTTTGAAAAAGCGCTGGCGGACAAGGACTTTCTCGTCGGCGGGCGATTCACGGTGGCGGATGCCTATGCCTGGTTCGTGCTGTCGCTTTGCGGATACGCCGGCATCGATCTCGGCCGGTGGCCTGTCTTGCAGCGCTATTTCGACGCGCTGTCCCGGCGGCCGAGCGTCGCCCGTGCCGCCTCCGAGGAGATGGCGCTCATGAAGCCGAACTGACCTTGCCGGGCCGTGCGTCGAAGACCGTGAATTCGTGCTCGATCGATTTCTCGATCAGGAGCCGCCAGATCGGTTCTGCGATCGCGCGGCTCAGGCCTTCGCGGTCCGCCTCAACGAGCACCTTCTGCACCACGTCCTCGATCCGGGCATTGTCGCGGACCGCCGTCCGTTCGCCCTTGATCGCACCCGCCTGCTCGATATAGCCCTGCCGCTCCGCCAGCAGCCTCACGAGTTGCCGATCGATCCGGTCGATCTCCCTGCGCACCTCGGGCATCGTGTTGCATTTAACCATCGGCTTCTCGCTATGAGCGTGGGGTGGTGCGGCATGCGGTCATGCTGCGCTGCCATATGCGTAGCGTAAGATAGGCATGAACGCCGTTTTGTCACGGTCAATCAGGCGATTTTTCGCTTGGCGTTGCGGAACCGGAGACCTATATAGGCGTCAACGGTTGTGAAATAGAAATAACCACATATTTGGTATGTTATTCTTGTCCGTGCGGCGGGCGAAACGACAGGTGGCTGAGATGACGCAAGAAACGATCTCCACGGACGTGGTCATCATCGGAGCGGGGCCCTGCGGTCTCTTCGCGGTGTTCGAACTCGGGCTTCTCGACATGAAGTGCCACCTGATCGACATCCTGGACAAGCCGGGCGGCCAGTGCGCTGAGCTCTATCCGGAAAAGCCGATCTACGACATTCCGGCGCTTCCCGTCGTCAGCGGTCAGGAGCTTACCGAGCGGCTGATGGAGCAGGCCGAACCCTTCGGCCCCCAGTACCACTACAACGAGATGGTGGAAGAGCTGGAGAAGCTTGAGGATGGCCGCTTCCGTGTGAAAACCGATGGCGGTCTCGTCTTCGAAGCGAAGGTTGTCGTCATCGCGGCCGGCGGCGGCAGCTTCCAGCCGAAAAAGCCGCCGATCCCGGGCATCGAGGCCTATGAAGGCAAGTCCGTCTTCTATTCGGTGAAGCGGATGGAAAATTTCCGCAACAAGAACGTACTGATTTCGGGCGGCGGCGACAGCGCGCTCGACTGGACAATCAATCTGCAGCCCATCGTGCAGTCGATGCAGCTCATCCATCGCCGGGACGGCTTCCGCGCCGCCCCCGACAGCGTCAACAAGATGCATGCGCTGGTCGAAGAAAAGAAGATGCAGTTCCATCTCGGCCAGATCACGGCGCTGCATGGCGACAATGGTCAACTTGAAGGCGTGACCGTGAAGGGGAACGACAACAACGAGTTCCAGGTCGAGTGCGACACGCTGCTGCCGTTCTTCGGCCTCACAATGAAGCTCGGTCCGATCGCGAACTGGGGGCTGAACCTTCACGAGAATCTCGTTCCCGTCGATACGGAAAAGTTCCAGACGAGCGAGCCGGGCATCTTCGCCATCGGCGACATCAACACCTATCCGGGCAAGTTGAAGCTCATCCTGTCGGGCTTCCATGAGGCGGCGCTGATGTCGCAGGCCGCGGTCCGGTATGCCTATCCGGATGCGAAGGTCACCTTCCAGTACACGACGTCCTCGACGAGCCTGCAGAAAAAGCTCGGCGTTGCGTAACGAGTGCAGGGGTCAGTCATGCGTATCATTCTTCTGGACGGCAAGGGCCGCGAGCACGAGCTCGAGGCGGTGGAAGGCTGGCGGGTGATGGAGATCATCCGCGACTATGGCTTCCCCATCGTTGCGGAGTGCGGCGGCGCTTGCGCCTGCGGCACCTGTCAGGTCGAGGTCGACCCTGAATGGGCGGCAAAGCTCCACGAGCCGCGCGAGGACGAACTCGACATGCTCGACCAGAATTATGGGGGCGACTGGTCCCGGCTTTCCTGTCAGTTGATCATGACGCCGGAGCTCGACGGGCTGCGCGTTCGCCTCGCAGACATTGCGATCCGCGAAGCGGCCTGACGCCCCGCTGGACAAGCCGTTGCCCTCTCTGCCAAGAATGCGCGGATGGAGGGTCTTTCCTTGCACCGTTTTTCTCTTGTCGTGGCCGCTCTCGCAGCGCTCCTTGCGTGCAGTCCGTTGCGCGCCGAATCCGTCGAGACGACACTCTATTTCGGGCTCGACCTTCCGGGTGGCGAGGTTGTGAGCGAGGAAGACTGGAAGGGGTTTCTCGCAGACGTCGTCACGCCACGCTTCCCCGACGGGTTCACGGTAATCGATGCTTATGGGCAATGGCGCGATCCGTCCGTTGCGGATGCGCCAGTCGTTCGCGAGGCGACGAAGGTGCTTGTCATCGTTCATCCGGCAACGGTCGAAACCAGCGCCGCCGTCGCAGAAATAAAATCTCTCTACAAGGCACGTTTCGATCAGAAGTCCGTTTTTCATACGGATGCGTCCGTAATCATCGTGGAGTAGACTCCGGGCCATGTTCGCGACGACGGTTCCCGTGGAAAAAACCTTCGAGATCTGGCCCGGCAGGCTCACCTTCTCCGCCGGAGGTTCCGGTGCACGCGATGCACTCGATGCGGCGATGGACGCCGCGCGCGATCTTTCCCGGTCGGTCGTCGCGGATGCGGAACTGCTGGCCAGAGGCGCGATGAATGTTCTGCCCCGCGGAAAGGCAGGGCGTCTTGCCATCGAAACGGCAAGCCTTTTTCGAGATATCTATTCGTCCGAATTGCCACCGCTTCTCGCCGTATTGCCAGGCGCCGTTTGCGACACCGTGCTCGAAACCATGCTCGAGGCTGCACGAAATTCAGGGGGATCCGAATTCGTTGCCGTGTCGCTCGGCGATGCTGTTGCTTTCCATCAGGAGCCGGGCGTGCGGCTTTCGGGAGATGCCGACATGCCGCCGGTGCTGGTCGAGTTTCTCGTGGCGCTTGGAGAAGGCGTTCAGGGTGGTGCGGCTCTCGGTGGCGTTCGCTCGGGAACGCCGACGCAAGGGGGGCTCGATCTTGTTGCCGTGCAGTCCAGAAGTGCAGCTGTCGCAGGATTTGCCGCAGCGATCCTGGCGGACGCCGGAGCAGGCGTGCCCTTGCCGCCCGGGCCGGCCCCGAAAGACAGGTTGCTTGCTTCGGCATGGGAAGGACGTCCTGTCGCCGCCGGAGCGGGCCTCATCGATGCCGATGCGGTGTGGCAGGTCCTGTCTGCCGCCGTCCGGCAGGCCACGGTGTTGCGTGACAAGCGGTTACTCGGCGCGGCGGCTCTCGGCGTCAAGGGGCGTGGCCGGACGATCGGTCCGGTCGATGGCGACAGACTGCTCCGCTTCGGTGTTTCGGAGTGGCGCTAGGCGAGGTGTGACGCCATACTGACGCCGTTTTATGTCAGGGAGGCTGGCCATGAGCTTTTACGAGCGCCGTATCGTTCCGCACATCATCAATTGCGCCTGTGGTACCAAACCGATCCGGTATCAGCGCAAGAAGGTCGTGCCGATGGCGGAAGGAACCGTTCTCGAAATCGGCATCGGCACCGGACTCAATCTTCCCTATTACGATCAGGCGAAGGTAACGAAAGTGATCGGTCTCGATCCTTCGGAGGAATCCTGGAAGCTTGCGGGGGAACGCGCGAAGGATCTTGCATTTCCCGTCGAGTTCATTGGATTGCCGGGCGAACAGATTCCCCTCGAGGACAAGAGTGTCGACACGGTGCTCTGTACCTTCAGCCTCTGCACGATTCCAGATCCCGTTAAGGCACTCGAAGGCATGCGCCGTGTGTTGAAGCCGGGTGGCAAGCTTGTCTTCTGCGAGCATGGTGCGGCGCCGGACGACAATGTTGCGAAGTGGCAGGACCGTATCAACCCCGTCTGGAAAGTCCTGTTCGGTGGGTGCAATCTCAACCGCAAGATGCCGTCGCTGATCGAAAAGGGCGGGTTTCGTATCTCCGGTCTCGAGACGATGTATCTGCCATCCACCCCACGCTTCGCGGGGTTCAACTACTGGGGCGTGGCGCAAGCTTGAGCCTGTGCTGCGGAAATCTTCATGGCATTGTCGGTCATTGGCGCCGGTTTCGGGCGCACAGGAACTCTTTCGCTCAAGCTCGCGCTGGAGCAGCTTGGCTTCGGGCCTTGCCACCACATGACCGAGGTTTTCGCGAATCCTGGGCAGGCCGCAACCTGGCTGGCGGCGGGCAGGGGCGATGCGGTGGACTGGGACGGGCTGCTCGAGGGCTACAAGGCGAGCGTCGACTGGCCGAGTTGTCATTTCTGGCGGGAACTCGCCGCATATTACCCGGATGCGAAAGTCATCCTTTCGAAGCGGGATCCGCATCGCTGGTACAAGAGTATTTCGAGCACGATCTTTCCGGCCATGAAGGGCGGGGTGCCGGACGAAGAACCGATGCGGACCGTGATGACGATGGCAAACGATCTCATCACCAGGAAGACCTTCGACGGAGATCTCAGCGAGACACATGTTCTCGATGTCCTGGCGCGCCACGAGGCCGAGGTGAAGCGCACCATCGCGCCCGAGCGGCTGCTTGTCTTCGATGTGGTGGAGGGCTGGGAGCCGCTTTGTGATTTTCTCGATGCGCCGGTACCCGAGACGCCCTTCCCGCGGACCAATTCGACAGAGGAATTTCAGGCCCGCCTGCAATAGCGGCTTGACCTTGGGGCAAGCAGAAACTAGAACAAATCATGAACAAAAAGAGCGGAAACCTGTGGATAAACGCGCGCTCATTGCCGATCTGAAGGAGCGAATAGCCGGAGGCGAACCGGGGAACGCCGGTTTGCCCGGTGCGATTTCGCTCGGGACAGGGATCAACGAAGCCCTGCCGGACGGAGGGCTCAGGAAAGGTGCGTTGCATGAGATTGCGGCTTCCGCCTATCGCGATATGGGGGCGGCGACAGGATTTCTCGCCGCGCTGGCGGTTTGTGCGATGAAGGATTCTTCTCGGCCTGTCCTGTGGTGCGAGGCATGGCGGCCGCCGTTCGACATGGGCCGGCTCCATGGGCCAGGAATTGCGGCCTTCGGGCTCGATCCGGCCCGGCTTCTTCTGGCGGCACCGCCCGGCGACAGCGATTGCCTGTGGGTCATGGAAGAAGCACTGCGCAGCCGTGCTTTCGCATTTGTCGCGGGCGAAGTGGATGGCCGGTCTTCCGCGCTCAGTCTTGCCGCGACGCGGCGGCTCCAGCTCGCGGCCGAAGAAACCCAGACACCGGTATTGCTGTTTACCGGACACGCAAAGGGCAGCGCCAGTGTCGCCGTTACCCGCTGGCACGTCGCGGGTGCCGAAAGCCGGAATATTCTTTATGCGGATGAAATGGAGAGGTTGCCGGGATGTCCGCGCTGGGACATCTCTCTCGCCCGGTGCCGCGGCGGGCAGCCGGGCCGGTGGCGGGTGGAATGGAACGCGCAAGAACGCGTTCTCTCCCGTGTTTCACCGGTGAAGGAAGGAGAAACAAAGCCTGCTCCGGCGAAAGCGCGGGCGGCGGGCGATGATATTGTCTTTCTCAGGCAGACTGCCTGAGACGCGCCGGCTACCAGTAGCGATATGGACGGTAACCGGGATAGGGGCCCCACCAGGGCGAGGGCGCGTTGGCGCGCCGCAATGCGCGGGTGTTTTCCTCCTGTGCCCGTATTTCCTTGAGCTTCAGCATGCAGTTGGAAAAGGCTTCCGAGCCCGGCGTGAAGCCGAGCTTTTCGCACTCGGCTTCGTCGGCCTGCTGCTGCGCGGCCATGCGCGCGGCTTCTTCCTGAGGGCTCGCGCAAGCGGCGAGCGCCAGCAAGAGCGCAACCGCCAATCCGCCTTGTAGGATACGCATCTCTTACTCCTTCGCCGTCAAAGACCTATGCCGACTCCGAGCCCAAAGCCGACATTCGGAGAACGGTTGCCTTCTTCCTTGGCCCGAATTTCCTTCATCTTGAGGCGGCAGTTCCCATAGGCCTCCGTCTCGGGTTCGAAGCCAAGTTCCACGCAGTTCTTGTGGTCGATGGCGTCGAGGCGGGCCTGCTCCGCTGCCGGATCGCTGCAGGCGGCAAGCGCAAGGGTCGCGGCAATCGCGGTTCCCAATGCGAGTTGTTTTGTCTTTGACTGCGTCAGCATGCCGTCCTGTCTCCTGAAGTTCGGGGGGAGTCTCTTCTCCAATGATCTAATCCTATCCCTGTTTCGAGCAAGAAGGGGCGGGAGTGTCGGGGCGATCAGATTCGACTCGCCTGGCTGGCGGGTTGCAGCTAGGTTTGTTCCCTATTTGTTCTATTCAAGGCTTCCGGGTATGCGTATGGGAGAAAAACGAAGGATTGCCGCGATCTGGTTGCCGCACTGGCCGATCGAGCGCTTTTACCGGGACATCAAACGGACAAATGCCTCTTTCGCGGCTGCGGAAAAGCCCCGTGCCCTTGTTAGGGCAGGGGCAGGAGGCATGCGTCTCGTGGCCTGTGACGGGCGCGCTCTTGCTGCAGGGGCCGAGCCCGGTCAACTGGTGCCGGATGCCATGGCGCTTTGCCCAAAGCTCGAACTGCATGCAAGCGACAACGAGGCGGACCGGAAGGCACTCGACCGGCTCGCCGTCTGGTGTGGCCGCTATACGCCCTGGGTTGCTGCAGACCCTGTGGGTGCCGGTGAAGAGCCGGACGGCCTTTTGCTCGACATCACGGGGTGCGCCCACCTCTTTGGCGGTGAAACGAAACTGCTTTCGCTTCTTTGCGGGCGGCTTGAAGGTTTCGGACTGACGGCGCGATGCGCGATTGCGTCGACGCCGGGTGCTGCCTGGGCCTGCGCGCGCTATGGCTGTCAGGTTTCCTGCATCGTGCCGCCGGGCGAGGAGGCGGCAGCGTTGCAGGGCTTGCCCGTTGCGGCCTTGCGTCTCGGCGGGGAGGAAATCAGCGGTCTTGTGCGTCTCGGCCTGAAGCGCGTGGGGGACCTCTACGGCAAGCCGCGGGCACCGCTTGCGGCGCGTTTCGGGGCGAACATCGCGCGCCGTCTCGATGAGGCGCTTGGTTTCGAGCCGGAACCGATATCGCCCAACCTGCCGCATGTCCCCTATCGGGCGAGCCTCGCTTTCGCCGAAGGGCTGACGCGGCAGGCGCATATCGAGGACGCCATAAAGCGCATTGCCGCCGACCTTTGCGAAGTGCTCGAACAGGAACGCAAGGGAGCGCGGCGGCTTGAACTGCAGCTTTTCCGTGTCGATGGCGAGGTGACGCGGCTTTTTGCCGGCACCAGTCTCGCCACGCATGAAGCGTCCCATCTCGCCGGGCTCTTCCGTGAGAAGCTCGGTTCCCTCGGCGACGATTTCGATCTGGGCTTCGGCATCGAGGCCATCACGCTTGCCTGTCTGGCCGTCGATCCTCTTTCTCCCGAGCAAGAAGGCTTCGACAAGACGGGAGAGCGCCGGTTCGGCCTCGAGCAATTCGTGGACCGGGTCAGCAATCGCTTCGGGGCGGACCGTGTGCTGAGGCTCGAACCGAGGGCGAGCCATATTCCCGAACGCGGAGGTGCCACCGTTCCCGCCTTGCGCGGTATTACACCTGCGATGCTTGGCTGGAAGACGTATATGGACGAGCACCGTGCTGCCGTTCTGGGTGGCAGCCTGCCGCGACCCTTGCGCCTGCTGCCGGCGGCCGAACCCGTCGATGTCGTTGCCGAAGTGCCGGAAGGGCCACCGCGTATTTTTCACTGGCGGAAAATCGCCCATCGGGTTTTGCGTGCGGAGGGACCGGAGCGTGTCTCTCCCGAATGGTGGCGGGAAGGGAACCAGCGGACGCGAGATTATTACCGCGTGGAAGACGACGAAGGGCGCCGTTTCTGGCTTTACCGTGACGGACTTTACCACCGGGACAATGAGGGTCCCCGCTGGTTTCTGCACGGGGTGTTCGAATGAACACTTTCTTTGCGGAACTCGCCGTTGCGACCAATTTCAGTTTTCTTCGTGGTGCGTCGCATGCAGAGGAACTGGTAGCCGCTGCGGCGGCGCAAGAGCTCGATGCGATCGGGGTTGCCGACCGGAACACGATGGCGGGCGTGGTGCGCGCGCATGCGGCTGCGAAGAAAGCGGGGATAAGGCTCGTTGTCGGAACACGGCTTGTGCTGCAGGACGGGTTCGAGGCAATCGCCTATCCGCAGGATCGCGCGGCTTATGGACGTCTCGTGCGGTTGCTGACGCTTGGCAACCGCCGCGCGCGAAAAGGGGAATGTCATCTCGGTATGGCGGATATCCTCGCGCATGGCGAGGGCCAATGCTTCATCGCCATGCCGCCCGCGACGCCGGACAAGGCGTTCGGAGAAAGCCTGAAGCGCCTGAAGGATGCCTTCCCCGGATCCGTGTGGCTTGGGCTTTCGCCTCTCTACCGCGCCGACGATAAAAGGCGCCACGTGTTTCTGACCCGCCTTGCGGAGGAAGCGGGCGTGCCGCTGCTTGCGACGAATGACGTCCTCTATCACACCCCGGACAGGAAGCCGCTGCAGGATGTCGTGACCTGCATCCGCGAGCACTGCACGCTGAAGGAAGCGGGCTTCCGGCTTGCCGCCAATGCGGAACGGCATGTGAAGAGCGGCGAGGAAATGGCGCGGCTCCTCGCTCATTTTCCCGAAGCGCTTTCCGCCACGCGGGAGATCGTCCGCCGCTGCCGTTTTTCGCTGGACGAACTTCGCTATGAGTATCCGGCCGATGTGTTTTCCGAAAATGAAACGCCGCAGGAACTGCTTACACGGCTGACATGGGAGGGGGCGGAAAAGCGCTTTCCCGGGGGGGTGAGCGACAAATTGCGCCACACCATCGCGCACGCCCTCGCGCTGATCGGCGAGATGCAATATGCGCCTTACTTCCTGACGGTGCATGACATCGTCCGGGAGGCGCGGCGTCTGGGCATTCTCTGTCAGGGGCGCGGCTCGGCGGCCAATTCCGTCGTCTGTTTCTGTCTCGAAATCACTTCCGTCAATCCGTCCGAAGTCGATCTTCTGTTCGAGCGGTTCGTCTCGAAGGACCGGAACGAGCCGCCGGATATCGATGTCGATTTCGAGCATGAGCGGCGCGAAGAGGTGATCCAGTATATCTACAGGAAATACGGACGGCGCCGGGCGGGCATTGCCGCCACCGTGATCTCCTATCGTTCGCGCAGCGCCATTCGCGATGTGGGCAAGGTGTTCGGCCTGTCGGAGGATGTCATCACCGCACTGTCGCGTTCGACCTGGGGCTGGTCCAATACCGGCATATCGGCGGAAGACGCGGAGCAGATCGGGCTCGATCCCGAAAACCGCCAGTTGCGGCTTGCGCTCCGGCTGGCCGGCGACCTGATCGGTTTTCCCCGCCATCTCTCTCAGCATGTCGGCGGCTTTGTCATTACGGAAGGGCCGCTCGAAGAAGTGGTGCCGATCCAGAATGCGGCGATGGACGAGCGCACCTTCGTCGAATGGGACAAGGACGATCTCGACACGCTCGGCATTCTGAAAATCGATGTGCTGGCGCTCGGCATGCTCACCTGCATCCGGCGCGCCTTCGATTTTATCGAGAAGCATTACGGCAGGCATTTCGATCTGGCCACCGTGCCGCAGGGCGATCCCAAAGTTTACGGCATGCTCTGTGAGGCCGATGCCATCGGGGTCTTCCAGGTGGAAAGCCGTGCGCAGATGTCCATGCTGCCGCGTCTCAAGCCAAAGTGCTTCTACGACCTTGTGGTCGAAGTGGCGATCGTGCGGCCCGGCCCCATTCAGGGTGACATGGTGCATCCTTATCTCCGCCGCCGGAACGGGGAAGAAGAGGTCGACTATCCGAAGGAAGAACTGCGGGCAGTCCTTTCAAAGACTTATGGCGTGCCGCTTTTCCAGGAACAGGCGATGAAGATCGCCATCGTGGCGGCAGGTTTCACGCCCGGCGAGTCGGACCAGTTGCGCCGTGCCATGGCGACCTTCCGCAAGTCGGGAACCATCGGGCTTTACCGCGACAAGTTCATCGGCGGCATGGTCAAAAACGGCTACGAACAGGATTTCGCGGAACGCTGCTTCAAGCAGATCGAGGGGTTTGCCGATTACGGATTTCCCGAGAGCCACGCGGCGAGTTTCGCGCAGCTTGCCTATGTTTCGGCGTGGATCAAATACCATTACCCGGATGTCTTCTGTGCGGCGATCCTCAATTCGCAGCCGATGGGCTTCTATGCGCCCGCGCAACTCGTGCGTGATGCACGTGAACATGGCATCGAAGTCCGGGCCGTCGATGTCAATCACAGCAACTGGGATTCCACACTGGAGGAAACGGAAGCGGGGAAATGTGCCGTCAGGCTCGGCATCCGGCAGGTGAAAGGCGTGCCGGAGGCCGTTGCGATGGCAATTGAAAGCGAGCGCGGGCAGGGTTTCGATTCCGTTCGCCATCTCTGGCTGAAAACCGGCCTCACCCCCCGGCTCATCGAGCGGCTGGCGGATGCGGACGCGTTCCGTTCGATCGGCCTCGATCGCCGGGCGGCATTGTGGGCCGTGCGAGGTCTCGGTGGATATGGCAACGGGCAGGGCGGAAAAATGCCTTCGTCGCTGCCGCTTTTCGCGGCGCTGGAGGAAGGCGGCTTTCAGCATGAAGAAGAAACGATGCTGCCTGCGATGCCGCCGGGGGAACACGTCGTGCTCGACTATGCGACGCTGCGGCTGTCGCTGAAGGCGCATCCTGTTTCCTTCCTGCGCAACCGGTTCGCCGCACAACGAATCCTGCCGAATGCGGAGTTGAAAAAGGTGGAGGCGGGGACAAGGGTTACGCTGGCGGGGCTTGTGCTGGTGCGTCAGCGGCCGGGAACCGCGAGCGGCGTGATCTTCGCCACGCTCGAAGACGAGACGGGTATCGCCAATATCATCATCTGGCCGAAGCTCTACGAGAAGCGCCGCCGCGTGGTGCTCACCTCACGCCTGCTTTTCGTGCGCGGGCGCGTGCAGAAGGAAGGCATCGTGATCCACATCGTGGCGGACGATCTCGAGGACTGGACACAGGAGCTCGGCCGTCTTTCTACGGACAACGACATTGGAGAGGCCGCGCTTTCCCCAACGGATGAAGTCAGGCGGCCTGCGCGGGATATTCGTCAGGTGAACGAGGCGAAGGAGGAAGAAAAACGAATGCGCGCCGCGCGTTTCGTGCCGAAGAGCAGGGATTTCCACTGATTGCGGTTATGCGCCAGTTCTTTCGTCCGGTTTGCGCAAGGCCATGAACTCCACGATGCTGCCCGCAATCTCCGTTGCCACAAACAGCCAGAGGACAGGTGTTGCGCCCTCCATCATGGCGTAGACGATGAGAACCGCCACAGCGATACGGGCAAAGGCGTCGATGCGCGTCAGATCGGGCGATAGGTTGCGCAGCCGTGCGAGCGCCCAGACGACACCAAGCACACCCATGATGTGCACGAACATCATGGCCAGCGGTCCCATCTCGAATAACAGCGCCGGTGTCCCGAGGTCCAGCCCTCTGTCGATGCCGTAGATCAGAACGATCATTGCGTCGGCTATGAAAGGCAACGCAAAAGGCAATGTGACCGCGAAGTCCGCCCAGGCAACCGCCCGAAGTGCTTTTTCCTGCATTCTCTTCCCCCTTGAGTGCGACATTCCGCGCCCCCGAGTTTTCCCCGGATAACGCGAAGCCTGCTATCTTCTGATACAAGCTAGACGACCAGAACAGTCCGGGCCACCGGCGGAGGCGTTTTGAACAAGCGTATGATCTGGACGGGCGGTATTGCCGCTGCGGTTCTCCTTGCTTTCATCTTCATCTATTTCCAGGCTTTCCGGCCAATTGCGGTCGTCGTCACGACGCCGCACCGCGGCGCTGCCGTCGAAGCTGTCTACGCGACCGGCACGGTAGAGCCCATCAGATATGCGCGGGTGGGGACGAAGATTTCCGGCCGCGTCACCGATGTGCTGAAGCGCGAAGGCGATGTTGTCGAGCAGGGCGACACACTTGCCGTGATCGAGACGGATGAGGATATGTCGCGGGTCCAGGAACTCTCGGCGCGTCTGGAGCTTGCCGAAGCTGAGCTGGAACGAGCCCGCAAGTTGCGGCGCACGGGAAATGCCAGCCAGGCGACGCTCGATCAGGCGCAAAGCACGCATTTGGCGGCGCTTGCCGCGCTGCGCGGGGCAAAGGCGCGGCTCGACGATCATTTCATCAATGCGCCCATTGCCGGGACCGTGCTTCGCTCCGAGCACAAGATCAAGATCGGCGACATGGTGCAGCCGGGCCAGGTCCTGTTCACGGTTGGCGATCCTTCCTCTTTGCAGATCGATGGTGAGGTCGACGAAGAGGATATTCCCAAGGTTGCTCCCGGACAGAAGGCGCTTATTCGGGCCGATGCCTTTCCGGGGCGTGCGCTTGAGGGCAACGTGGAGCGCATCACGCCTTATGGCGACCCCGTCGGGCGAACGTATCGCGTTTACATCTCTCTTCCCTCCGACACGCCGCTCATCTCCGGCATGACGACCGAGATCAATATTATCGTCCGCCGCGAGGACGATGCCTTGCTGGTTCCGGTTTCCTCGCTTTCCGGCCCCTCGGTCTGGATCGTTTCGGATGGCGAAGCACAGCGGGCAAGCGTGCAGCTCGGCGCGGTCGGCGACGAGAACGCCGAGATTCTCTCGGGGCTCGACGAGACGGCGACCGTTATCGCCGAGCCGCCGTCCGACCTCACCGAAGGCGACAGCGTGCGCGCACAGCCTTCACCCCGGGACTCCGGCTCATAGGCGATACCTCCCATGTTCTGGCAGGTCATGTTCAGCATTGCCGCGGCGCAGCTCACCTACAGGCGGCGACAGACGATCGTTTCGACGCTGGGCGTTGCCCTTGGCGTGGGGTTTTTCATTGCGGCTTCCGCCGTCATGTCCGGCTCCGAGAAGGATCTCGTCCAGCAGCTCGTCGACAATGCACCGCACATAACGATGAAGGACGAGTTCCGTACGGCTGCGAAACAGCCGGTTCATATCGCGTTTCCCGGGGCGGCCGTCGACCTGACCAACACCAAGCCGAGGGAATATCTGCGCGGCATCAAGAATCACGGCGCAATCGTGGACGAGCTTTCCCGCCAGCCGGGGGTCGTTGCAGAAGCCGCGCTGACGGGGCAGGCCATTGTCCGCTATGCCAGCAAGGATGTCGGCGCCTCGATCGCGGGTATCGACCCCGAAAAGGAGCGGCACCTCACGACGGTCGAGGAGGACATGCGGCAGGGGAGCCTGATGCGGCTCAAGACGGCGTCGCAGGGCATCGTCATCGGCGGCGGCATGTCCGACCGTCTCGGGCTGAAGATGGACGATCTGGCGACCGTCGTCTCGCCGACGGGACTTGTGCGGCGGATGAAGGTCGTCGGGATATTCCGGACCGGCAACCTGCTGCTCGACCAGGGGCAGGTCTACATGCTGATCAAGGATGCACAGGTTCTGCTCGAGAAGCCGTTCGTTGCGAACCGTATCCGCATCAAGGTCGGCAATCCTGACGAAGCGGAAGAGATCGCGGCGCGGATCGAGAGCCGGTGGGGATATCGCTCCGAATCCTGGCAGGAGGTGAACAGGGACTTTCTCGGACTCTTCGTTACCCGCAACATCATCACCTATTCGATCGTCGGCGCGATCATGGTGGTCGCGTCCTTCGGTATCTTCAACATCATCTCGACCATCGTGATGGAGAAGCGGCGCGATATCGCGATCCTGATGTCGATGGGTTTCCGCGCCTTCGACATTCAGGCGATCTTTCTGGTGCAGGGCGTCGTGGTGGGGCTTATCGGCATGGCGATGGGATGGGGCATCGGATACATCCTCCTCGAAATGCTCGCCTCCGTTCAGATCACCATTCCGGGCATGACGGAAAAGCAGGGGATCGCGCTTGAGCGCGGCGTCTTCCAGTACGGATTTGGCGGCTTCTTCGCGGTCGTTTCCGCCGTGGCGGCGGCCTGGTATCCGGCACGGAAGGCGGCACAGGTGCGGCCGGTCGACATCATCCGGGGGGCGGCATGAGCGACGCCCACCCGCTTGTCGAAGCGCGCGGTGTTTCCCGCATTCTGCAGGAGGCGGTGCCCGTCACGCTGGTGAAGAATATCGATCTCACGGTGGGGCAAGGCGAGTTCGTCAGCGTGACCGGGCCTTCCGGATCGGGCAAGTCGTCGCTGCTCTATCTGCTGGGACTTCTCGATGTGCCAACAACAGGCCAGGTGTTCATCGATGGGCTGGAGACGAGCGGGCTCAGCGCTGACCGGCTTGCCGCGATCCGGCTGCGCAAGATCGGGTTCGTTTTCCAGTTTCACTTTCTGCTGCCGGAATTCACCGTGCTGCAAAACGTCATGCTGCCGATGCAGAAGCTCGGGAAACTGAGCGATGCCGGGATGAAGGAGCGCGGGCACGCCCTGCTGGAAGAACTGGAGAGCGCGGACCAGGCGAAGAAACGGCCCGACCAGCTTTCCGGCGGGCAGCGGCAGCGCGTCGCCATCGCGCGGGCGCTGGCGAACGATCCGGCGCTCATTCTGGCCGACGAGCCGACGGGCAACCTCGACAGCAAGAACAGCGAGATCGTGCAGGAAATCTTTGAGAAACTCGTGCGCGAGGAGGGAAGGACCGTGATCGCGGTGACGCATGAGCCCGGTTTCGCCGAGGCGACCGAGCGCAACATCAATCTCGTGGACGGCGAGATCGAGCGCGACAGACGGCGCTAGCGCGAAAGCTCGCGCATCGCGTGATCGAGGCCTTCCAGCGTCAGCGGGAACATGCGTTCGCCCATGATCTGCTTGATGATCTGGAGCGAGGGTGTGTATTCCCAGTGCCGCTCGGGGATCGGGTTGATCCAGATGGCGCTTTCGTAGATTTGATTGACGCGCTCGAGCCAGATGCCGCCGGGCTCCTCGTTCCAGTGCTCGACGGAGCCGCCGGCATAGGTGATCTCGTAAGGGCTCATGGTGGCGTCGCCGACGAAAATCACTTTGTAATCAGAGGGATACTTGTGGAGCACATCCCAGGTGTTGAGCTTTTCGGTGTGGCGGCGGCGGTTGTCCTTCCAGACGCCTTCATAGAGGCAGTTGTGGAAGTAGAAATATTCGAGGTTCTTGAACTCGGTGCGCGCGGCTGAAAACAGCTCCTCGCATAGCTTGATGTGGCTGTCCATCGAGCCGCCAATGTCGAAGAAAATCAACACGTTGATCTTGTTGCGGCGCTCCGGGACCATCTTCAGGTCGAGATAGCCCTGATGCGCGGTCGCCTTGATGGTGCCGTCGAGATCGAGTTCGGTCGGCACGCCTTCGCGCGCAAAACGGCGCAGGCGGCGTAGCGCTACCTTGATGTTGCGGGTGCCGAGTTCGATCTGGTCGTCGAGGTTCTTGTATTCGCGCTTGTCCCAGACCTTCACGGCCTTGCCGTGGCGGCCTTCCTTCTGGCCGATGCGCACGCCTTCCGGGTTGTAACCATTTGCACCGAAAGGAGAAGTTCCGCCCGTGCCGATCCACTTGTTGCCGCCCTCGTGGCGCTCCTTCTGTTCCTCGAGGCGCTTCTGCAGCTCCTCCATGATCTTTTCCCAGCCGCCCAGCGCCTCGATCTGCGCCTTCTCTTCGTCGGTCAGGAATTTCTCGGTGAGGGCGCGCAGCCAGTCTTCGGGGATCTGCGCGACGTCGCCATCGCCCATCATCTCCAAGCCCTTGAAGACATGAGAGAAAACGATGTCGAACTTGTCGAGGTTGCGCTCGTCCTTCACCAGCGAGGCGCGCGACAGGTAGTAGAAATCCTCGACCTTGCGGTCGATGACGTCCGCGTCCATGGCCTCCAGCAGCGTCAGATATTCGCGCAAGCTGACGGGAACATTGGCCTTTTTGAGTTCATGGAAGAAATGGACGAACATGAGCGGTCCCGGAATCCTGAGTGGCGTTTGGGCGCAGTCTAGGGCCTATGGAGCCCGGTTTGAAGGGGCGGAGGTGTTCATTTATGGACCGGGGATATCCAGCAATTTTCCTTTTGATGCTTGGGCTTAGCGCACCTGCCGCAGCGGCGGAGGGCAATCCCTGGCTGGCGGAGGGAAGGCGCGGACCGAGATCGAGGCGTGCCTCGCGGCCGCGCCGGAGCCCGGGTGAATTGTGACAGTGGGTGTGGGGTTATCCCCGGCCCCTGCCAAGCCGTTGGCGCGGCTCGCAAATTCGGCGCTTGCGGGATAACCCACCCGCGACTGTCACCGAACTGTCATCGGAACGTCACAAATGGTTTTTCCAGTATGTCAGTATACGGATGATGTGAGGTTGTCCCCGGTGGGGACAAGTTCCCGACCCGACAAGAATGGAATGCGGATGAACCGCCCATGGACCCCGGTGTTCCCGGCTTTCGCCGGGACAGGCGCCGGGGTGACAGATTCTGTTTTTCGACCCTCACACAAAGAGGGTGGGCCACAAACTTATGCCCGGTTTTTCCGGACCTCCGGTTGCGTGACGGCTTCGCGCGGCGAGGTGGTGGCGACGGCGGCGAGCTGCTTGCCGAGACCCTTGTCGACGGCGGTGGGAAGGAACTGCTGCACATGGATGAAGAGGCGCTCGGGCCAGGGGTAGATCGTGCGCTTGCCCTTGAGCGCGCCGCGCCAGATGCGGCGGGCGACCTTTTCGGGGGCGTCGAGTTTCATGGCGAAGGGTTCGACAAGCGCGTCGAATTCCTGCGCGGCGGGCGTGCGGACCGCGCGGGGCGCGGCATAGGTGACGCCGATGCCTTCCGGTTTCAACTCGCGGCGCAGCGCATCCGTCAGACCGCGAAGGCCGAACTTCGTCGCGGAATAGACGGCGAAGAGCGGGAAGGCGATGTCGCCGAACATGGAGCCGATGTTGACGATGCGCGGGCTCTTCGAGCGGCGGAGCATGGGCAGGAGGTCGCGGGTGAGGAGGAGGGGCGCCACGAGATTGGTTTCGATCATGGCGCGGACGGAGGCTTCGTCCATCCCGCTTGCGGGGCCGGTGCGGACGACGCCGGCATTGTTGAAGAGGATGTCGATGCGCCCGCCCGCCTGCATGCAGGCCTCGCGAACGAGACGCCGCCCCTCGGCCGACGTCACATCCGCCTGAACGAGGATCGGCGTGCGCTGCGCACCGAGAGCGTCGGCGACATCGGCGAGAGGCTCGGCGCGGCGGCCGGCGAGAACGAGCTGCGCGCCGCTTCGCGCGGCCTCCTTCGCGAGCGCGGCGCCGATGCCGGAACCCGCACCCGTAATCAGGACGACTTTCGCGTCACGCTGCATTTCGTTCACTCCTCTTTTCGTCGTTGCGCGCGAGCTTCGAAAACATTTCGCCCCAGAGCGCATAGACCATGTTGGCGGTGTCGATGATGGCGCGGCGGTTCTCCTCGCCCTCGACCGTGTTCACGAGGTTCTGGAAGAAGACGATGTGTTCCTTGTCGAGCGCGCCATGCGAGGTGAGGTAGGAGAAGCCACGCTCCTCGCCGACCATGCCGAGACGCTTGCGAACGGCATCGGCGCCCGCGGAGGCGATGTCGACGGAGGTGCCTTCGAGCACGAGGACCATGCCGAGCATGGAATAGGGGTTCAGGAATTCGACGGCGTAATAGACCCAGGAGACCATCGCACGGACGGGCCAGTCGCCGTCGCCGCGCCGCACCGCTTCCGCGTCGCCGCCCAGATGGGCGATGTCGTCGAGGATCCACTCCTCGTGCCCCTGTTCCTCGTCGAGATATTCGAGAAGCGCCGCGCGGTAGCTCCTGTCCTCCTTCGGACAATGCGCGAGCGCATGGGCGAGAAGCGGGCAGGTGTGACGGACGTGGTGATAGGCCTCGGTGAGATAGGCGATATAGAGGTCGCGATCGACGCCGTTCCCGGCTGCTTCAAGCACGATGGGGATGGAGAAAAAGGCATCGCGCGCGGCCTGCGTTTCGGCCATCAGACGGTCGTAGAAACTCATTTCGGAAACTCCTCCGGCACGAGGGCCGTTCTGCTGCGTGATCTGGCATTCGCCGTGCGGAGCCATGCTTCGATGGCCCTGCGCCTGACACGGCCATTGGGGCTGGTGAGGCCAAGCGCCTGCATTTCGGCGTTGGTGGTGGCGATGTAGGAGCGGGGCAGGGCGTAGTCCGGCACGCCGCTGCAGATTTCGTGCAGGGCGGAGAGCACCTGGCCCGGGCGGGCGGCGGTGAAGAAGTCGCCCGCAAAGGCGCCGGGCACGACGAGTGCGGTCGGCCAGGCCTGTCCGTGGCCCGCCAGCGTCGCGCGGAGAATGCGCGGGTCGCCCTGCAGGCGCGCCTCGATCCATTCGGGCTGCACGTTGCGGCCGTAGCTCGTGACGAGCATGGCGTCCTTGCGGCCCTCGACGACGAGATTGCCCGCCTCATCGAAATGACCGAGGTCGCCGGTGTGCCACGGGCCATCATGCTCAGGGCGGCCGACATAACCGGACATGACGCTCGGCCCCTCGACCACGATCTCGCCGCCGGAGATGGTGACGGTGAGACCGTCGAGCGGGCGGCCGACCGTGCCGGGCGTTGCGCTGCCCGGACGATTGACCGCGACGACGGAACCGCATTCGGAAAGGCCGTAGCCCTCGAGGCAGGGAATGCCGAGATTGCCGGCCGCATCGAGCACCTGCGGCGGCACCGGCGCGCCGCCCACGGCAACGACGCGGAGAGAGGCCGGCGCCTGCGTGGAAGAAAGAATGAGCGAGCCGACCCAGGCCCGCAGAAGCTCCGGCACGAGAACGCTGACGGAGGGCTGCGTTTCGGCGAAGGCGAGGCGGATCGCGTCGAGATTGCCGCCGGCGCATTCGGCGGCGACATCCTTCCGGATGGTGGAGACGCCTCCGACCATGACCGGCACGTGAATGCCGCAGAGTTCTTCAAGGAGAAGAGGGAAAGGCAGAACAGAGAGGTAGCTGTCCTTCTGCGTAGCGGAAATCGCCGCCGCGAGGCCGCGCGAAACATGATCGAGCTGCGCGTCGCCGAGGCGCACGCCCTTCGGCTGGCCGGTCGATCCGGAGGTGTAGATGATGCGTTCGCCGGGCAAGGCGCCGGCCAGCGCCGAGGCATCGCTTTCGTCACCGGGGATGGGACTGACTGGCGCGAAGCGTGCGGCGCGTTCGATGAGCGCATCGTCCGCAAGGATGAGACCCAGACCCGAATCCTTCACGACATGGAGAAGCTGATCGTCGGAGAAGAAGGGCGGCAGGGGGACGAAACGGCGGCCCGAGGCCGTCACCGCGAGATCGGCGGCAACCCAGCCGATGCCGTTTTCCGCCATGAGCCCGATGGGCGTGTCGCCGCCGCGCAGCGTTTCCATGATGCCCGCGACGCGGCGCGCAAGCGCGCCGTAGCTCACCTCGCCCATGTGATCGCGAAAGGCGATGCGCGAGGGCCAGTGCGCCGCGCCATGCCGGAGCGCCTCGATGACCTCAGCCATGAAGACGCGCCTCCGAGGGACTGGCGATCACGCGCGCGCGGGGAAGAAGACAGGTGGCGGGCGCGGCAGGGTTCGGCATGAGACAGACCCAGGGGTCGCGCTCGTAGTAGCGGCCCCAGTCCACCGCATTCGGAAGGCGGCCGGGATCGGCCGCGACGAGCGGTACGAAGGGGATGCCGAGCCGGGAGAAGAGCTTGCGAAGCGGCGCGGTGGCGGTGAAGACACCGCAACCAAGATTGCGCTCGCGGCCCCAGGCGAGCATGGCGGCCATGAGCGGGAAGAGGGCGAAGGGCGTGGCGCTGACCAGCGTCGTCACTTCGAGGAATTCGCTGCGCTCGAAGGCATGGCCGAGCGCCGCCGCCAGCGTTTCGAGCGGTGCGTCGAGATAGGCTTCGGAGAAGAAGCCGTCCTCGTGGAGGCGGAGGCCCGCGGCGGCGAGCGGCGCGCCGTCATTGCCGAGCACGGCGAAGAGCCGCGAGGGCAGGGCGGCGAGCCGTGCATCATAGGTGCAGGCATAGCGCCCGCGGATGAAGGTTTCCACGGCGGGCCGCACCGCGTTTTCGGGTTCGACAAGCATCGGACGCACGACCACTCCCGGGAGGATGCGCCGCCGGCGGAAGCCGGCGCGCGGGTTACACAAACGAAACGGGAGATCAGCGCAGGACGTAGGTGATTTCGGAGCCGTCGGAGCCGTCGAATTTCACCTGCACCAGCACGCCCTCATCGTCGTACCAGAGCTCGCGGTTGAGCTTGCCGGTGACGGAATAATGCGTGGCGGCGACGGTCTTGCCGTTCACGTCGACATTTTCCGTGCCGCGATTGGTGATCGTGACCGGCATGCTGGAGCCGTCCAGCGTGTTGAGGAGCGTGCTCTGCTTCACGAGGTCGTCGTTCCAGAGGCTTGCGGGGATGACGCCGATTTCCTCGTCGGCCCGGCGGCCGTCGCCATCGACCACGAGCTTGCCGCCGTCTTCCTTCACCGCGAGATGGTGAGGCGTGCCGTCGTCATTGGTCTTCGACTCGAGAGCGACGAGATGACCGTCGCGCCAGACCTCGCTGCCGTCGTGCTCGAAGCGGTAGACGGCGATGCCGAGCATCTTCACGGCGACATCGGTGTCGATCTTCACCTTGAGCTCGTCGCCGTCGCGGGTGAAGACGAGGCGATGGGTGCCGATCTCGTCGCCGCCGCGCATCACGGTGAAATCGAGTTCGCCGCCGGGGGGAACGGCAGCGCTTGCGGCGCCGGAGAGAAGAAGGAGGGAGGCGGCGGTGGCCGCGGCGAGGGGCTTCCAGTTCATGCACAAGACTCCTTTGCGGGACTGCGCATGAGAAAAGCGTGTCTTGCTTACAACAGCCTTACAGGGGCGGGAAGGAAAGGGAGCTTTGCGAAAAGTTCATGAGGCGGGTCGTCGCCGACTTCCCCTCCCCGAAAAACGCGGCGCAAATGCTTGCGTTTTTCGACCCTCCCACAGGGGGAGGGTGGGCCACAAACTTATGCCCGGTTTTCGTCAGAAGGGCTTCACCGCCTGAAGGATGAGCCAGTCGGTCGGCTTGCGGTCGTAACCGCCGCCCTTGCTCTCCTCGATTTCGACGCCGGACCATGCGGCGCTCGCGGCGAACCATGAGGCGAGGTCTTCCTTCGAGGGATAGTTGTAGTAGCGGCCGAGCGTGTCGCGGCCTTCGCTGCCGCCTGCCTTGAAGCTCGCGAAGAGGCGGCCGCCGGGTTTCAGCGCGCGGTGGGGGCGCGCGCGGATGCCGGGGGCGGCGG
>CAJXOU010000052.1 GCA_913057645.1 uncultured Rhodobiaceae bacterium
GGTCTCCTGCGGGGCTGCGCGGCTGTGCCGGCCGGCGGGGCGTGGTAGGTGATGCGCCGGGCGAGGTCGCCGGCTAGGCTTTCCGGCGTCAGCGTCGCCGCCTTTTCGCGGATTTCCGGCTTCACGGCGGGCAGCGGCGTGCGCAAGTCGAAGAGCCGCGCCACCACGCGCTCGACATTGCCGTCGACCACCGTCACGCTGCGCCCGAAAGCGATCGCCGAAATCGCCGCCGCCGTGTAGGGACCTATCCCCGGCAGTTGCCCAAGCTCTTCCAGCGTATCGGGAAATTTCCCTCCGTACTCGGACGATACCGTCTTCGCGCAGGCATGGAGGTTGCGCGCCCGGCTGTAGTAACCGAGCCCCGCCCACTCCTTCATCACCTCTTCCTGGGGCGCCGCCGCCAATGCCTCCACCGTCGGCCAGCGCGTCAGAAACCGCATGAAATAAGGGCCGACGGTCGCCACCGTGGTCTGCTGCAGCATGATTTCGGAAAGCCAGACGGCATAAGGGTCCGCGGCCGCACCCTTCCGCGCGCGCCAGGGCAGCACGCGGGCATGCCTGTCATACCAGGCGAGCAGCGGCGCGGCGACCGCTTTGCCGTTGTTTTTATTGGGCTTTTCCCTGGGCTTTTTGTCCTTCGCCGCCATCCCCTACTCATCGCCTGCCGGAGCCGGTGCCGTCAATTCGCATGAGGAGAGATTTCGAGTCAGAATGCGCGCCATGACCGGATATGGCCGCCCCGTCGCTTCGATGCGTTACCGCCCGCCGCCCATCGGCGCGCGCGTGCTCGCCGCCGCGCAATCGGCCTTCGCCAAGCGCGGCTTCCGCGAAGCGCACGTCCTCGCGCACTGGCCGGAGATCGTCGGCGCCGGGCTCGCCGAATATTCGGCGCCGGAAAAGCTCGTCTTTCCAAGGACTTCGGCGGAGAACGATGCGAAAAGCCGGCGCAGCGGTGCGACACTCACTGTGCGCGTCGACGGGCCCATCGCCGTCGAAATCCGGCACCTCGAACCGCAGATCCTCGAGCGCATCAACGCCTATTATGGATACAGCGCCGTCGCCCGCCTCAAACTCGTGCAGGGCCCATTGCCCGCGAAGGCCCGTCCGCGTTACAGGAAGATCCGGGCGCTGAAGGCGGAAGAGCGGGCCGCGCTCGCGCAAGGTCTTGAAAAAATTGAAGAACCGGCGCTGAAACAGGCGCTCGAGAAGCTCGGCGAAAGGATCATCGGCGCGAGCGGCCAAGGCTAGCCTCGCGAGTCCCGATTCTCGGCCCAAGGCAACAGAAAGGTTTGGTTGAGGGCCCCCGCCGCCACGGCCATAATGCCCCAACATCTGGTAGGAACATGTCCTCGTGAATCAAAATAGAGCCATTGCCGCCGGCGCTGCCGTCATACTTGTCCTCGTGCTCGGCTATCTGGGCTACCTCTTCCTCGCGCCTGATGGCGACGTGGCGGAAGGAAGCAGGGTAGACACGGCCTTCGAGAAGGAACTGCTGGTTGCGGGTCCGCTCGGCGACATGACGAAAGGCGATCCCGACGCGCCGGTGACGGTCATCGAATATGCCTCGCTGACCTGTAATCATTGCGCGGATTTCGCGGTCAACACATTGCCGAAGCTCGAGGAAAACTACATCGATACGGGCAAGGTCCATTACATCCTGCGCGACTTCCCGTTCGACCCGATCGCGACAGCGGGCTTCATGCTGTCGCACTGCGCGGGGCCCGAGCGTTATTTCGGTTTCGTCGACACGCTGTTCGAGCGCCAGACCCAATGGGCCTTCACGCAGACGCCGATGGAAGACCTGAAGGCGATCGCGCGGCAGGGCGGCTTTTCGGAAGAGCGCTTCGACCAGTGCATGAAGGATCAGCGCATCTTCGACCACGTGAAGGAAGTGGCGACGCGCGGCGCCAAGACCTTCGGCATCCGCTCCACGCCCACCTTCTTCATCAACGGCGAGAAGGTCGAGGGTGCGATACCGTGGAACGAATTCGAACCGCTGATCGAGAAGGCGCTGGCGGGCGAGGCCATTGCGCCGGGCACCGCGGGCGCGGCCACTCAGGCCGAAGAAGAGTAAGCGCCGCAGGTACTTGTTTGTTGCGGCAGTCCGAAGACACAAGACAACCCAGAGATCGAGACAGACAGTGAAGTTCAATCGCCTCCGGCTTTCAGGTTTCAAGTCCTTCGTCGACCCGACGGATCTCATCATCGAGCCGGGTCTTACCGGCGTCGTCGGCCCGAACGGATGCGGCAAGTCGAACCTGCTCGAAGCCATGCGCTGGGTCATGGGCGAGAACTCGTTCAAGAACATGCGCGGCTCCGGCATGGAAGACGTGATCTTCGCGGGCACGTCGGGGCGGCCTGCGCGCAACCACGCCGAAGTCGTTCTCTATATCGACAATGGCGACCGTTCCGCGCCCGCCGCCTATAACGACTGCGACGTCATCGAGGTCTCGCGCAAGATCGAACGCGAACAGGGTTCGACCTATCGCATCAACGGCCGCGAGGTCCGCGCGCGCGACGTGCAGCTTCTCTTCGCCGACGCTTCGACGGGCGCGCACTCGCCCGCCCTCGTCCGGCAGGGCCAGATCGCGCAGCTCATTTCCTCGAAGCCGATCAACCGCCGCCGTATTCTCGAGGAAGCGGCCGGCATCACGGGTCTCTATACACGCCGCCACGAAGCCGAACTCCGGCTCAAGGCCGCCGAGACGAACCTCACCCGCCTCGACGACGTCGTGGCGCAGGTCGAATCCCAGCTCGCGAGCCTCAAGCGCCAGGCGCGCCAGGCGGTGCGCTACCGCAACCTCTCGGGCCAGATTCGGGAGACGGAAGCGATCCTCCTCCATCTGCGCTGGAGCCAGGCGGTGACCTCGCTGGCGCAGTCGGAAGAGAAGCTCGCCGAGACGGATGTGCGCGTTGCGGAACTCACGCGCGAAGCCGCGGCCGCCAGCACGATGGAAGCGGAAGCCGCCGACCGGCTGCCGCCGCTCCGCGAAAAGGAAGCGGAGGCCGCCGCGCGGCTTCACCGTCTCACCGTCGAACGCGACAATCTCGACGCCGAGGAAGCGCGCGCGAAGGAACAGGCTTCCCGCCTCACGGCCCGGCTGCAGCAGATCGGACAGGATCTCGGTCGCGAACGCGAACTGATCGAGGATACGCAAGGCGCCATTTCGCGGCTGGAAACGGAAGCGCAGGAGCTTCGCGCCGCCGAGGAGGGCCAGGGCGAAGCGCAGGCCGGGGCGCAGGCGCGCGTCGCGGAAACCCAGACCGCGCTGGAATCGACCGAGAGCGAACTCGACGCCATCAATCAGGAGATTGCCGCGCTCAACGCCGAGCGCACCAGCCTCACGCGCACGATCGAGGCAGGACGCCAGCGGATCGAGAAACTCGAACGCCAGCTCGGTGAGATCGCACGCGAACGCGAAACGCTTTCCGACGCGGAAGAAAAGAAAGCGCAGATCGCGCTCCAATCCGTCGAACTCGAAGAGGCTGCGGGCCGTGTGAGCGAGGCGGAGCGGCTTGCGCTCGAAGCCGAAGAAGCCCGCCGCCGCGCGCAGGAGGCCGAAAAGGCCGCGCGCGAGCCGATGCAGGTGGCCGAGCGCGCAGCAGGCGACCTTGCGGCGGAAGCGAAGACGCTTGCCGATCTTCTCGCCATCGGCGAAAGCGATCTCTGGCCGCCGGTGATCGATGCCGTGTCCGTCGAACATGGATATGAAACCGCGCTCGGTGCGGCGCTCGGCGACGACCTCGCCGTGCCGGACGACGCCGCCGCTCCGATCCACTGGAGTGCATTGCCGCCCTTCGATGCGACGCCGGCGCTTCCCGAAGGCGCGACACCGCTTTCCTATTTCGTGAAGGGGCCTTCCGCGCTCGCACGGCGCCTGTCGCAGATCGGCATCGTGGTGTCCGTTGAGGAAGGGCAGCGGCTGCAGCCGCTGCTCACCCCCGGTCAGCGGCTCGTCACGCAGGAAGGCTCGCTCTGGCGCTGGGACGGCTACACCGCCGCTGCCGATGCGCCGACCGCTTCCGCGCGCCGCCTCGAACAGCGCAACCGGCTCGCCGATCTCGAAAAAGAGCTTGCCGACGCCCGCGCGACGGCGGCCGAAGCCCGCACCACCTTCGATGCGGCGCATGTCGCCTCGGAAGAGGCAACGCAGCAGGAACAGGCGCGCCGTTCGGCCCTGCGCGAAGCGCAAGGCGAGCACAGCCGCATCCGGGATGCGCTCGCCTCGGCGGAACGCGCCGCCTCGGCGCAGCTTTCGCGTCTCGATGCGCTGGCCGAATCCGACGAACGGCTTTCCGGCGACAAGGTCGAGGCTGCCCGCTCGCTCGAGGAAGCCGAAGTTGCGCTTCAGAACCTGAAGCCCGACGAAGAGCCGCGCGCGAAGGCGGGCGAGCTCCGCGACCGTGTCGCGGCGCTCCGTCTCGAGCTTTCGGAAGCGCGCGCCGAACATGAGGGTCTTCGCCGCGAGGCCGACGCGCGAGCGCGCCGCCTTACTGCGATCGGCGAGGAAAGCAATGCCTGGCAGCTTCGTGCGACGAATGCCGAACGCCAGATCGGTACGCTGGAAGAACGCAAGAGCGAGGCGGAAGCCGAACTCAAAACGCTTGAAGGTGTGCCGGCCGAGATCGAGGAGAAGCGCCGCGCGCTGCTCACCTATATCTCGGAGGCCGAAACCGGCCGTTCGCACGCGGCGGACGAACTCGCAACCGCGGAGAAGCATCTCGCGGAAGCCGTGAAGCACGCGAAGGACGTGCAGCATCAGCTCGGCGAAACGCGCGAGGAGCGCGCCCGCATCGACGGTCTCGTCGACGGCGCGCGGGAACGGCGCACCGAGGCCGAAGAGCGCATCCGCGAAGTGCTCGAATGCGAACCGGCCGACGCGCTCGCGCAAGCCAATCTCGAAGAGGGGACGGAACTTCCCGACCTCGAGCAGATCGACGCGAAGCTCGAACGCCTGAAGCGCGAGCGCGAAAGCCTCGGCGGCGTGAATTTGCGTGCCGAGGAAGAGGCGCGCGAACTCACCGAGCAGCTCGAAACCATGACCGCCGAGCGCGAGGATCTCGTCAGCGCCATCGCCAAGCTCCGCCAGGGCATCGGCAACCTGAACCGCGAAGGCCGCGAGCGCATGCTCGAGGCCTTCGAGAAGGTGAACGCGAATTTCTCGCGCCTGTTCACCCATCTCTTCGGCGGCGGCGAAGCCTATCTGAAGCTCACCGAATCGGACGATCCGCTGGAAGCCGGGCTCGAAATCATGGCGCGCCCGCCGGGCAAGCGGCTGCAGGTGATGTCGCTCCTCTCGGGCGGCGAGCAGGCGCTGACCGCCATGTCGCTCATCTTCGCGGTGTTCCTCACCAACCCCTCGCCCATCTGCGTGCTGGACGAGGTGGACGCGCCGCTCGACGACGCCAATGTGGAACGTTTCTGCGATCTCATGGACGAGATGACACGGACGACGGATACGCGCTTCCTCATCATCACCCATCACGCGCTCACCATGGCCCGCATGAACCGCCTCTACGGCGTCACCATGCAGGAGCGCGGCGTCTCGACCCTCGTCTCGGTCGATCTCGACGTCGCCGAGACGCTTCGCGAGGCCTCCTGACGGGGCTCATCGGCGCCATGACGCAAGGGAAAGGCCTCTGCTTTCGGAGGCCTTTTTCATGGGGATGAGAGACTCGCTCAACGATGGCGGCGAGGCCGAATGCCGCAGGCGCGAAAGACGCCTTAAAACCCATTGAAATCAATGACTTATATTCCCTCCAGCGGTCCTTGACAGGTTATGACCCTGCCAGTAGGGTGCGCGCGGCTTGAGGCAGGGCTCTGCGCCATTTCTTCCGGTTTGGCAGGGCTTTTTCGCGGAGGTCTCGGGGTTTTGGCGGACGATCAGGACGGCAAATCTCCTTTGGGGTCTCCTGCGGAAAAGGGACGGAACTCCGATCTTGCGGATTTCGGCGCCCGGCTGCGGAAAACGCAGCAGGCTCACCTGAAGCCAGCGCCGGGCAGAGGCCGGGGCACGGCAATGGGCATCGCCTTTCGCCTGACCACTGAACTGGTGGCGGGCGTTTTCGTCGGCGGAGCGATTGGCTGGGTTCTCGACCAATGGCTCGGCACGACGCCCTGGCTGATGCTGGTGTTCTTCTTCATCGGCGTGGCGGCGGGCATTCTGAACGTGTATCGGGCGGCGCAGCAGATTACCGCAGCGGCCGAGCGGGACGCAGGCGGCGATCATTCGGGCTGAGGCCCCATTCAAAAAGGGCGGCGAGCGTGTCGGTAGAAAACGCGGAACATGGCGGCGGTGGATTTGCCATCGACCCGATGCATCAATTCGAGATCAAGACCTACTTTCCGCTGCAGCTTGGCAGCATCGACGCTTCCTTCACCAATTCCTCGCTCTTCATGGTCATCGCGGCTGCGCTGCTGACGATCCTGATGCTGGCGGGCATGAGCCGCCGCGCGATGGTGCCGGGCCGGCTCCAGTCCATCGTCGAGCTTTCCTACGAATTCATCGCGAACATGCTTCGCGACAATGTCGGCACGGCCGGCCTGCGCTTCTTCCCATTCGTGTTCACGCTCTTCATGTTCATCCTGGCGCTCAACCTGCTCGGGATGGTCCCCTATTCCTTCACGGTCACGAGCCACATCATCGTCACCTTCGCGCTCGCCTTCTTCATCTTCATCGGCGTGACGATCCTCGGCTTCGCGGTCCATGGCTTCGGCTTCTTCAAGTTCTTCGTGCCCCACGGCGTGCCTGCCTATCTGCTGCCGCTGGTGGTGCCGATCGAAGTCGTCTCCTACCTCACGCGCCCGATCAGCCTCTCTGTCCGACTGTTCGCCAACATGATGGCGGGCCATACGGTGCTGAAGGTGTTCGCCGGCTTCGTGATCGCGCTCGGCGCGTTCGGCTATCTGCCGGGCCTGCTGCCGCTCGCCTTCATGGTGGCGCTGACGGGCCTCGAGGTGCTGGTGGCGGCGCTCCAGGCGTATGTGTTCGCCATCCTGACCTGCATCTATCTGAACGACGCCTTGCACATGCATTGAGGCGTTCGCCAACCGGGGCAAGCGTCCCGTCCGATCAACCGCAACGGGGCGCCAGCCCGCCCTTTACGACAATGGAGACTTAAGACCATGGAAGCAGAAGCCGCAAAGCTCATCGGTGCGGGCATCGCCTGTATCGCTCTCGCGGGCGCCGGCGTCGGCATCGGCACGATTTTCGGCAACTACCTTGCCGGCGCGCTGCGCAATCCGGCCGCGGCCCAGGGCCAGTTCGGTAACGCGCTGCTCGGCTTCGCGCTCGCCGAAGCGACGGGCCTGTTCGGCCTCGCCGTCGCGTTCCTGATCCTCTTCGCGTTCTGATCGGTTAGCGAACGCACTCAAGAGTTCTTGAGGATTCTGGCGCCGCGATCTCCGCGGCGCCAGCTATCGCTTTCGGGAGAAGCGGCATGCCGCAATTAGAGTTCCATACCTTCGTTCCCCAGCTCGTCTGGCTGGTGATCGTTTTCGGCTACCTCTACGTCATGATGTCGCGCGTGGCGCTGCCGCGCATCGCCACCGTGCTGGAAGAGCGCCGCGATCGCATCGCCGACGACCTCGACCAGGCCGAACAGTTCAAGCGGCAGACGGACGAGGCGATCGAAGCCTATGAAAAGGCGCTGGCGGAAGCCCGCGCCAAGGCGCACGAAATCGCGCAGGAAACACGCGACCGGCTGCACGAGGAGACGGAGCGGCAGCGGCTCGCCATCGAGGCGCGTCTGGCCGAGAAGATCGCCGAGGCTGAAAAGCAGATCGCGGCGACCAAGGAAGCCGCGCTCGCGAATGTGCGCACTGTCGCGGTCGACGTGGCGGATGCCATCGTCGCCCAGCTCCTCGGCGAGGCCGACCGTTCCGCCACGGAACGCGCGGTCGACACCGAACTCAAGTAAGCGAAGGACCGGCCACATGTTTGCTACCCCCGAATTCTGGGTTCTGGTGTCGTTCCTCGGCTTTGTCGGGCTCGTGCTCTACTACAAGGTGCCGGGGATGATCGGCGGCATGCTCGACAAGCGCGCTGCGGATATCGCGGCCGAGCTCGACGAGGCGCGCCGGCTCCGCGAGGAAGCGCAGCAGCTTCTCGCCTCCTACCAGCGCAAGCAGCGCGAGGCGATGAAGGAAGCCGAAGACATCGTCACGCAGGCGAAGGCCGAGGCCGAGCAGCTCGCGAAGGAAACCCGCGCCAACATGGAAGCGCAGGTCGACCGCCGCACGAAGCTCGCCGAGGACAAGATCGCGCAGGCCGAAACCCAGGCGATCAACGATGTCCGCGCCACAGCTGCGGAAGTCGCCGTCGGCGCCGCGCGCCGCGTCATCGCCGACAAGGTGGACGCAAGCAAGGACGCGCAGCTCATCGAGAAGTCCATTTCGGACCTCGCCTCCAAGCTGCACTGAAGACCTCTCTTTCCGTCAAACCCCGCCCCGCCTGTCCGCCGGGCGGGGTTTTTCGTTGCTTTTCGAGCGCCCGCTCCCGTTCAATGAGCCTTCAACCGGGGAGGCAGCGATGCTCGAGAATTACGAAGCGACGAGTTTCACCCATGAAGGCGAGGCGAAGCCCGTCTTTGTGCGGGGAACGGGACCCGCCGTCATCGTCATCCACGAGGTGCCGGGCATCACGCCGGAGGTGATCCGCTTCGCGGACTGGGTGGTGGATGCCGGCTTTCGGGTCTACATGCCGCTGCTTCTCGGCAAGGCGGGAAAGCCGATCACGCCGGCCTACGCTCTCTCGTCGATCGTCCAGCTCTGCATCCGCCGGGAATTCCATGTGCTCGCCTCGAACAGGTCGAGCCCGGTCACGACTTGGCTGCGGGCGCTGGCACGCCATGCCCATGGCGAGGCGGGGGGCAAGGGCGTCGGCGCGGTCGGCATGTGCTTCTCCGGCAATTTCGCGCTCTCCATGATGATGGAGCCGGCGATGATGGCCCCGGTGCTGTCGCAGCCCTCGATGCCGTTACCGCTCGGCGCCAGACGCAAGGCCGCGCTCCATATCTCGCCGGAGGAACTTGCTTGTGTGAAGGATCGCTGCGCCCGGGGCGACAAGGTGCTGGGGCTCCGCTTCAAGGGCGACGTCATGTCCCCGCCCGAGAAGTTCGAGACGCTGCGCCGCGAACTCGGCGACGGGTTCGAGGGCATCGAACTCGAGGACTCCAGTGCCAATCCCGACTCACCCGCACCGAAACCGCATAGCGTGCTCACCGTCGACCTGATCGCGCGCGACGGCGAGCCCACCATGGAAGCGGCAAAGCGCGTCATCTCGTTCTTTCAGGAGCGACTGCTTGCGGCCTAGGCGGGAAGCACCGTCAGCTCCGGCCATTTTTCCTTCCAGCGCGCGGCCTTTTCGGCATAGCGCTCCGCGCTGAAATTCGGTGCGCGGTTCGGGCGGATGGTCATGGTTTCGATGTCGGCAAAGCCGTGCGGCGCGTAAACGCGTCTATCCGGCGCGATGCCGACCATGCAGGCGGGGGCGAGGAAGCGGTCGATGCCTTCGCAGGAGGAGCGCAGCGGCGGATAGGCGGTGCCGAACTTCTGCTCGTACCAGAGGTGAACCCGTGCCTGGTTCTTCAATTCTATCTCCGCATCCGTGGCTGCGAATATCTCCGCGCAACGCCGAATAGCGGCGTCTTCAGCTTCGAAGCTCGTGTCGGCATCGAAATAGAAGATGTCGTAGTCCTTGATGCCGTAGTCCGGCGCGCGGCCAGTGAGTGCGTTCCATACCGTCTGGAAGAGCGAGCCGGAGACGAGCCATGCGTCAGCAAGGCCGAGCGACGGCAACCGCTTCAGGATTTCGCGGTTCACCTCGTTCGTCAGCGCGAGTTCGATGAACCGTTTCTCGTCCATCAATTGGCGGTGCCCGCCGTTTCCGCGATTGCCTCGAAGAGCGCGACCGTCTCGTCCTCGCGCCAGCTCGTTTCGTCGTTGGTCTGGCCGTAATCGCTGTTGGCGGACGTCTTCACGATGACGAGGTCGTGCGCCGGGTCGACATAGATGAACTGGTTGTAGATGCCGACCGCGGCATAGGGCCCGTCCACCTCGCGGGGCAGCCACCAGAGATAGCCATAGCCCCAGATCGTGTCCGATATCTCCTGCTCGCCCGGCATGAGCTGCGGGGCATCCGGCGTGTGGGACGCCTTCACCCAGTCGGCGGGCACGACCTGCTCGCCATGCCAGCTCCCTTCATTGAGATAAAGAAGACCGAAACGTGCATAGTCCCTGAGCGTCATGTTGACGCCGCCTGCGGCGAGTTCGGTTCCGGTGTCGTCCAACACCCAGTACCCGTCATGCTCGGCGCCGATCTTCGACCAGATCTTCTTTTCCAGATACTCGGACGGGCTCATGCCCGTTGCGTTCTGGAGCACCAGGCCGAGGACCTGCGCGTCCATGCTGTTGTAGTAGTTGACGGTTCCCGGCTCGTGCTTGCGCTTGAGCGTCTTCGCGAAGTCGACCATGGAGTCGCCCAGCGCCAGCGCGCGGCCGAAATGGGCGATGTCGGATTCGGGATCGCTGTAGTCCTCGTTCCAGGCGACACCGGAAGACATCTCGAGCGCATCCATGACGGTCACGCCGTCATAAGCGGTGCCTTCGAGTTCCGGCGCATATTTCACGAGCTGGTCGCCGATGCTCGCGATCTTCCCCTCCTCGATGGCGATACCAACAAGAGCGGAGATGAAGGACTTGCCGACGGACCATGAAATCCAGCGGGTATCGGCATCGTTGCCGCGCCAGTATTTCTCATAAACGAGGGTGCCATCGCCCTTGGCGACAAGGAGGCCGGTCGTGTCCGTTTCATCGAGAAACGATGCGATCTCGCGCGTCTCGCCGTACCAGTCAAAGGTCTCCGGCAGGGTGATCTTCGACCCTGCGGGCAGCACCGAGACCGGTCCCGAGCGCTGGAAAGCCCGCACGGGGAAATAGCTGTCCATGTCGCGGAAACGATCGACCTGCTCCACGCCCGAGAACATGCTGGAAACGAAGCGCACGCGATTGATCTCGCGCCACTTGGCAACGCCGAAAATCGCAACGCCAACGACTATGACCGCCAGCACCGCAAGCGCGATGCGCCCTGCGCCGAGACGCATGTTCCCCCTCCCCGTCTTTTCAGGCCTTGCGGCCTCCCGTTATTCGGCCGCTTGCGCCGGCATGGGCGGCGCCCAGCGCAGCACAGGTTTGCGGGCCGCGGCCGTTTCGTCGAGCCGGCGGCGCGGCGACATGTAGGGCGCGCCGGTGAAGCGGTCCTTGTCGTTCGACTTCGCCGCGCGCGCGAGGTCCTTCAGCGTCGCGATGAAGAGGTCGATGGACTGCTTCGATTCCGTTTCTGTCGGCTCGATGAGCAGCGCGCCGTGGACGACCAGCGGGAAATACATGGTCATCGGATGATAACCCTCGTCGATCATCGCCTTGGCGAAGTCGAGCGTCTCGACGCCCGTTCCCTTCAGGAAGCGATCATCAAACAGCGCTTCGTGCATGCAGGGGCCCTCGAAGGGCGCCGACATGTCATCCTTCAGCGAGGCGAGCACGTAATTCGCGTTCAGCACCGCGTCTTCCGCCACCTGGCGAAGTCCGTCGGAACCATGGCTCATCATGTAAGCGAGCGCGCGAACGAACATGCCCATCTGGCCGTGGAAGGCCGTCATGCGGCCGAAAGGCTGGGTGCCGTCGGCCTTCGCCGCTTCTTCGGTTTCGACGATGCGGAAGCCGTCCTTGCCGCTCACGACGTAAGGCAGCGGCGCGAAGGGTGCCAGCGCCTCCGAGAAGACCACCGGACCCGCGCCCGGCCCGCCGCCGCCATGCGGTGTCGAGAAGGTCTTGTGGAGGTTGATGTGCATGGCGTCGACGCCGAGATCGCCCGGCCGCACCCGGCCGACGATGGCGTTGAAGTTCGCGCCGTCGCAGTAGAAATAGGCGCCCGCTTCATGCACGGCATCGGCGATTTCCACGATGTCGCGCTCGAAAAGGCCGCAGGTGTTCGGATTCGTCAGCATGATCGCCGCGACATCGGGCCCGAGCTTCGCCTTGAAGGCTTCGAGATCGACGCGGCCATCCTTCGTCGCGGGGATCGCATCCACCTTGTAGCCGAGCAGCGCGGCGGTCGCGGGGTTCGTGCCATGCGCCGATTCCGGCACCAGCACACGGGAGCGCTGGTCGTCCTCGCCCCGTGCGGTCAGTGCCGCGCGGATCGCCATCATGCCGCAGAGCTCGCCATGCGCGCCCGCCTTGGGCGACAGCGCGACGCCAGGCATGCCGGTCAGTTCCTTGAGCCAGTGCGCAAGTTCGCTCATCAGTTCGAGTGCGCCCTGCACGGTCTGCTGCGGCTGCAGCGGATGCACGTCGCCGATGCCCGGCAGGCGGGCCATCTTCTCGTTGAGACGCGGATTGTGCTTCATGGTGCAGGAACCGAGCGGATAAAGGCCCGCATCGATCGAATAATTCTTCGACGACAGGCGCACGAAATGGCGTACGACTTCCGGTTCCGACACGCTCGCAAGTCCGATGCGGCCCTGCCGTTCGAAACTGCCGAGCCGAGAGGTGAAAGGCTCCGGCTCGTCGAAATCCACGCCGCAAGCGCCCGGATTGTCGAGTTCGAAGAGAAGCGGCTCTTCAAGTTCAAGCGCCTTGTTACCGGTGAAGGTGCTGTGCGTACCGCCATGCGCCGTATTGTCGATGGAGCTCGGACGGCCCTGCCTGTTCATGCCTGACATTTAGAGCACCTCCTTCAGCGCCGCGCCGTATGCGGCACGATCGGCATCGGTATTGATTTCGGTCGAGGCGACGATCAGGAGATCTTCCACCTCCTTGACGCCGGGCAGCAGGCGCGAGGCGGGCACGCCGCCCAGCACGCCCTTTTCCGCCAGCGCGTCCACGACTTCCGCCGCCGGCTTCGGCAGCCGCATGGTGAACTCGTTGAAGAAGGCCTGGTTCAGGATTTCGACACCCGGCACCTTCGCCAGCCGCTCCGCAAGACTGACCGCGGCGGCGTGGTTGATCCGCGCCAGGCGCTTGTAGCCTTCCTCGCCAAGCAGCGACATGTGGATCGTGAAAGCGAGGCAGCAAAGGCCGGAATTGGTGCAGATGTTCGAGGTCGCCTTTTCGCGGCGGATATGCTGCTCGCGCGTCGAGAGGGTCAGCACGAAGCCGCGATTGCCGTCCGCGTCCACCGTTTCGCCGCAGAGGCGGCCCGGCATCTGGCGGACATATTTCTCGCGCGTCGCGAAGAGGCCGACATAAGGCCCGCCGAAATTGAGCCCGTTGCCGATGGACTGCCCCTCGCCCACCACGATGTCGGCGCCCATTTCGCCTGGCGGCGTCACCGCGCCGAGCGACATGATTTCCGGCACCACCGCGATCAGCAGCGCGCCCTTCGCATGGGCGGCTTCCGCGATTGCGCGCAGATCGTGCAGTTCGCCGAAGAAGCCCGGCGTCTGCACGACGACGCAGCTCGTCTTGTCGTCGATATGCGCAGCAACGTCTTCGATCGTGTCCGGCAACGCGGGCGGCAAGATTTCGAGTTCGTAGTCGGCGAAGTCCGAGAGGTTCTTCACGACAGACGCATATTGCGGATGGAGTGTGCCCGACAGAACGGCCTTCCTGCGCTTCGTCACGCGATGCGCCATCAGCACCGCCTCGCCGCAGCCGGTCGAGCCGTCATACATGGAGGCATTCGCCACATCCATGCCGGTGATCATCGCCACCTGCGTCTGGAACTCGAAGAGGTACTGCAGCGTGCCCTGCGTGATTTCCGGCTGGTAGGGCGTGTAGGAGGTCAGGAATTCCGACCGCTGGATCAGATGGTCCACCGAAGCCGGAACATGGTGGCGGTAAGCGCCCGCGCCGACAAAGAAAGGCACGGAGCCCGCCGCCACGTTTTTCGCGGCCATGCGCCCGAGCGCCCGCTCGACATCGAGCTCGCCCTTCCGGCGCGGCAGATCGACGAGCCCGTCGCGGCGCGCGCTTTCCGGCACGTCGCGGAACAGCTCGTCGACGCTTTTCGCGCCGATGACGCCCAGCATCTCGCGCCGGTCGGTTTCGGTCAGGGGCAGGTAACGCATGATCTCGATGTCCTTTCGCCGGATGGCGGGTAGGGATCGTTGAATACCGGTTTACTGCAGGCCTTCGACGAATTCGGCGTAAGCCGCCTCGTCCATCAGCTTGTCGAGTTCGGCGGGGTTCGAGAGGCGGAGCTTCACGAACCAGCCGTCGCCCATCGCGTCCTCGTTGACGCCGGCAGGCGTCGCCTCGATGTCGCCGTTCACATCGACCACTTCGCCGCTCACCGGCGAGTAGACCTCGCTCGCGGCCTTGACGCTTTCGACAACGGCCGCTTCGTCGCCGGCGGCAATGTCCTTGCCGACTTCAGGCAGTTCGACGAAGACAACGTCGCCGAGCTGCTCCTGCGCATAGTCGGTGATGCCGATGGTCGCGATGTCGCCATCGACCCGTACCCATTCATGCTGATCCGTAAAGCGAATGTCGCTCATGACTGTCCCCTGGTCCTTGTCCGCGCCGGCCTATTTGCCCGGCTTGTGAAAACGTTTCTTGACGAACGGCATGGCCGCGACCTTCGCCGGCCGCCCCTTGCCGCGCACCATCAATTCGACCCCGGTATCCGCCTTCGCCGAACCGGTTTCGACATACCCCATGGCAATCGGCCCGCCGACGCTCGGCCCGTAGCCGCCGCTCGTGACGACGCCGATTTTCTTTCCCGACGCATCGGTGATTTCCGTGCCTTCGCGGGCGGGCGCCTTGCCTTCCGGCAGCAAGCCGACACGCTTTCTCGGCGCGCCATTCGCGATCTGGTCGAGAATGATCTTCGCGCCGGGGAAGTTCGCTTCCTCGCGGCGGCGCTTCGAGATCGTCCAGGTGAGCGCGCCTTCGACAGGCGTCGTCGTCTCGTCGATGTCATGGCCGTAGAGGCAGAGCCCGGCTTCGAGGCGCAGAGAATCGCGCGCGCCGAGCCCGATGGGCTTCACTTCCGCTTCGGCCAGCAGCTTCTTCGCAAGCGCGGCGGCGTCACCCTCCGGCACGGAGACTTCGTAACCGTCCTCGCCTGTGTAGCCTGAGCGGCTCACCATGCAGGGAAGGCCCGCGACACTCATTTCCTTTCCGGTCATGAAGGCCTGGGTCGCGGCGTCGGGCGCAAAGCGTGCAAAGACCTCCGCCGCCTTCGGGCCCTGCAGCGCGATCAGCGCGCGGTCCGCGAGCCGCGTCAGCGCCACGCCCTTCGGAAGATGGTTCTCGATGTGGGCGAAGTCGGCGTCCTTGCAGGCCGCGTTCACGACGAGGAAGAGCACGCCGTCCTTCGCCGTCCGCGTCACCATCAGATCGTCGAGGATGCCGCCCTTCTCGTTCAGGAGCAGCGTGTAGCGGATCGCGCCCGGCTCAAGCTCGCGGATGTCGCCCGGCACCAGCGCCTCTATGGCGGCCGAAACCGTCGCGTGATCCGGGCCGGTGAGAAAGGCCTGCCCCATGTGGGAAACATCGAAGAGGCCCGCCGCCTCACGCGTGTGCAGATGCTCCGCCAGCACGCCCGCCGGATACTGCACCGGCATGTCGTAGCCCGCGAACGGCACCATCTTCGCGCCGAGCTCGACATGGAGCGCGTGAAGCGGCGTGGTCTTCAGGGTGTCAGCAGTTGCGGCAGGTTCCGACATCGGGCGTCCAGGCTGTCTCCCGAGGAGACGAAATGCGAATCAAGTGGCCGCTACCCCGGCGGATTGCTCCGCCTGTAGCGCCCCACTCTGTCGCTGAACCTGAGAGATTTCGCGCTGAGCCGATAGAAAAGGCTCGTCGCTTACGCCCTTCGGTGAGACCGGATTATCCTTTCCGGTCTGCTTTCCAGAGATTCATCCCCCTGCGGTCCGTTTTGCCTGAGAGTTTCCGGGGCGGTTGCTCCTTCGGCGCCGGACCCTACGCATGATGCGGGTCTGGTCTCTCCCGCAGGGTTCGTCTGTGTATGAGCGATAATATGGCCCGGCCCGCCAGAGTCAAATGCGGCGGTGCAACGAAGCGCCGAAAAGCGCCGATTTCTGGGGATTATTCCTTAGCGGATCGGGATATAGGCGACGTTCCGGTTATATTCGAGCTGATCCGGGGTGAGCTGGAAGCCGATCAGAATCTGGTAAATCCGGCCATCCGCCGTTCCGCCATAAGGCAGAATCGTTCCTTCCACGGTCTTCACGAACCCCACCTGGCGGCGCCCCGCCTCGAACGTCACGGGCACCTCATAGACCTGCTTCTTGTCGAAGGCATTGAAGCGGCGCGTCACCGCGACGAAGGTCTTGAGCGTCAGCTCGCGGGAGGTCGCGGCAGGTCCGAGTTCCGCAAGGCCGTCGAAGGCGAGGTCCACCGTGATGGTCGATTCGTCGATGTTGTACTTGCAGCTCGAGACGACCTTGCCGATCTCGGCCTTGGCCACAATATCCGTAAGATCGGTGCCCGCGCCGGTGACCAGGGTAACGTGGTCGGTGCCCTTCAGAACGCCGACGGCGGGACAGGGATAGAGCGTCGTGCCGCCATCCTTGGTTTCGTCGACAACGCCGAACATGTTGCCGACGGAGCTGCAGCCGGCGAGCGCGAGCAGCGCGAGAGTGGCCAGCGCGGGCGCGCCCGGAATGCGTGAGGAGAGTTTCAGCGGACGGCGAAGCGCGGTCGGAAGCGGCATCTGTGATCACTCGGTCTGTTGTCGGACAAGGGCCGAAGGCGAAGGCGGGCTTTCTTGACTTTCCCCCGGCAGCCCCCTCTATTACCGGGCACGGATGGCGTCTTAAAGCCTTGCATTTCATGAGGTTAGGCAAGGCCCGGGAGCGCCCCCGGCGGCGCCGAAACTCTATCGGAGTGGTCCGGAAGTCACAAGGCGGACAGAGGACTTCCCGGAGGCGAAATTCACGTTAGATCCCGCCGGACGCCCGTGAGCGAATGACATGAGCGAGAGACAGGCCAAGCCCCCCCTGACACTGCTGCTGGCGAGCCCGCGCGGCTTTTGCGCGGGCGTCGACCGGGCAATCCAGATCGTGGAACTGACGCTCGAGAAGTTCGGGCCGCCCGTCTATGTGCGTCACGAAATCGTTCACAACCGCTATGTCGTCGAGGAACTGGAGCGCAAGGGCGCTGTCTTCGTCGAGGAGCTGGACGAGGTGCCGGCCGGCGCCCGCGTCATCTTCTCCGCGCATGGCGTGCCGAAATCGGTGCCAGCGGATGCGCAGTCGCGCGACCTGTTCTATCTCGACGCCACCTGCCCCCTCGTCTCCAAGGTCCATGTCGAGGCCGAGCGGCTTCATGCGCGCGGCCTCGAAATCCTGCTGATCGGCCATGCCGGTCATCCGGAAGTCATCGGCACGATGGGGCAACTGCCCGAAGGCGCGGTGAAACTCATCGAGACCGTCGCCGATGCCGAACGGTTCGAGCCGCGGGATCCGGAAAAACTCGCCTTCGTCACGCAGACGACGCTTTCCGTCGACGACACGTCCGAAATCGTGGCGGCGCTCCGGCGGCGCTTTCCCGCGATCGCCGGCCCGCACAAGGAAGACATCTGTTATGCGACGACGAACCGGCAGGAAGCCGTGAAGAGTATCGCGCCGCGCGCGGAAGCGATGCTGGTCATCGGCGCCCCCAATTCGTCGAATTCCATGAGGCTCGTCGAAGTCGCGGAGCGGGCGGGCTGCGCCTACGCGGCGCTCGTGCAGCGCGCTTCCGACATCGACTGGAGGGGGCTCGGGCATCCCGCTTCGGTCGGCCTCACGGCGGGCGCAAGCGCGCCGGACGTTCTCGTCGACGAAGTCATCGATGCATTCCGCGAACGCTTCGACGTCACGGTCGAGGAAGTCCCGGTCAGGCGCGAATCCGTGCAGTTCAAGCTGCCGCGCGCGCTCGCCGTCTGACGGGGGAACAATGGCCGTTTACACGGAAGTGCCCGACGAGGAACTCGAAGCCTTCCTCGCCAACTACGATATCGGCACGCTGATGTCCTACAAGGGCATCGCGGAGGGCGTCGAGAATTCGAACTTCATGCTGCACACCGATGCAGGCACCTATTTTCTCACGCTTTACGAAAAACGCGTGGTGGAAGGCGACCTTCCTTTCTTCCTCGGGCTGATGAACCACCTGGTCGCGCGCGGCATCAACTGCCCGACACCGATCCGGAACCGCAAAGGCGAAACGCTCGGCAAGCTGGCCGGCCGGCCGGCCGCGATCGTCAGCTTTCTCGAAGGCATTTCCGTGCGCCGCCCGCAGCCGCGCCACTGCGTCGAGGTCGGCCGGGCTCTCGCGCAGTTCCATCTCGCGGGCGCGGATTTCGGTCTCACGCGAAAGAACGCGCTCGACATCGACGGCTGGGGTCCGCTTTTCGATTCCTGCCGCGAGGGCATGGAAGCCTGGCAGCCGGGCCTCGCACAGGAGATCGACCGGGAGCTCACCGAACTCATGCGCGGCTGGCCGCGCGATCTGCCTTCCGGCGTCATCCATGCAGACCTCTTTCCGGATAACGTCTTCTTCATCGGCGACCGGCTTTCCGGCCTCATCGACTTCTATTTCGCCTGCAACGACGCCTTTGCCTACGATCTCGCGATCTGCCTCAATGCCTGGTGTTTCGAGCATGACGGCTCCTTCAACATCACGAAGGCGCGCGGCCTGTTGCAGGCCTACACACAGGTGCGGCCGCTGGGGCGCGGTGAGCTCGATGCGCTGCCCCTTCTCGCGCGCGGCTCGGCGCTGCGCTTCGCGCTGACGCGGCTCTACGATCTCATCAATCATACGCCGGGCGCGCTCGTGCAGCCGAAGAACCCGAAGGAATTCCTGACGCGGCTGCGCTTCCACCGCACCATCACATCGCCCGCGGGCTACGGGCTCGACGCATGAGCGCGGAGAAGGTCGTCGACATCTACACGGACGGCGCCTGTTCGGGAAATCCCGGTCCTGGCGGCTGGGGCGTGCTGATGCTCTACGGAGAGAACGAAAAGGAACTATGCGGCGGCGAACAGGCCACCACCAACAACCGCATGGAACTGATGGCCGCGATCCAGGCCCTCGAGGCGCTGAAGCGCAACGCAAAGGTGCGTATCCATACCGACTCCACCTATGTGAAGGATGGCATCACGAAGTGGATTCACGGCTGGAAAAAGAACGGCTGGAAGAACGCGGCAAAGAAGCCCGTCAAGAACGCCGAGCTCTGGAAACGGCTGGAAGCGGCGCTCGAAACCCATGATGTGAGCTGGCACTGGGTGAAGGGTCATTCCGATCACCCGGAAAACGACCGCGCCGACGCGCTGGCGCGTCAGGGCATGGCGCCCTATATGCCGAACCCGAAATGAAAAAGGGCCTCCCGGGAGAGGCCCTTTCCGTTTCTCACGCTTTCGATCAAAGCTGCTGGAGCATGGTCTCCGCGCCCGAGACCTTCGCCTCGCCGGGGTTGGGTTCCTTGTTGAGGCTCTTCACCACGCCGTCCTCGACCAGCATGGAGTAGCGCAGCGAGCGCGTGCCCATGCCGAAGCCCGAGCCGTCGAAATCGAGGCCGAGGGCCTTGGTGAAGTCGCCATTGCCGTCGCCGAGCATCGTCACCTTGCCGTCCGCGCCCTGCTGCTTGCCCCAGGCGCCCATCACGAAGGCGTCGTTCACCGACAGGCAGGCGATCTCGTCGACACCCTTGCCCTTGAAATCGTCCGCACTCTTGATGAAGCCCGGCAGGTGCTGGTTCGAGCAGGTCGGCGTGAAGGCGCCCGGCAGCGCGAAGACGACGACCTTGCGGCCCTTGAAGAACTCGCCGGTCTTCACGGGTGCGGGGCCCTTGTCGGTCAGCTTCATGAGCGTCGCTTCGGGTATCTTGTCTCCGACGTTGATGGCCATTCGAGCCTCCTCCTGTCTGGGAAATTGCGGGGCGCGCCGGACAGGGCGCGTCTTGTTGGGCCGCATTAAAGCCCCAAACGGGTGGCGGGGCCAGCCCTCAACGGGGTCACATTTTCTTGCGGACAGACAGCGCCGTGTCGGGCCCCGAAAGCGTGAAAGTGAGTTCCTTGCCGTCCAGCATGGCGGGAGAGAGCACCTCGACCTCCATGACATAGACCACGCTGTCCCCCTCGCGCTTCACGCGCGGGGTGCTGAACCAGACATTGCGCGGACCCTCGGCGATGAGCGCGGGCGGCGTGCAATCCGCGCCGCATTCCTTCAGCCGCACTTCAAGCGTCGGCGCCGCATCCTCGCGCCAGCGCACGTCGAGAATATCCGGGTCGGCGGGCGGCACGGGTACCCGAGCGAGCGCGGCGTCAAGCCGTTCGGCGCTCGCCGTCTCGGTCAATTGCCAGTCGGGCGGCATGGACGGAAGCAGGAGTTCGAGCGCTGCCTCGCGCGGCACGCAGATGTCGGAACAGATGCCGTAGTGCATGTCGAGGCGCAGCGTGACCGGCAGCGCCGGGTCCTCCGGCACGACGCGCACGGGCCACAGCACGCCGTTCCTGTAGCCGAAGGTGATGTCGCCCGGTTCGTCGAAGCGCGACGGTGCGGGCCAGAGCAGTTCCACGCCCGCGACGTTTTCCGACGCGGACCAGTCGAATCGCGGCGCTATGCCCGAGTCGCCGGGTTTGCGCCAATAGGTCTTCCAGCCGGGCGCAAGACCCAGGTCGATTCCCGCAAGCACCGGCCCGCCATTATGCGCGCTCGATGCCGCGACGAGCGCGAGCCGCGTCACGCCTTCCGTGATGGCGGCGGCTGCCGGGCGAGACACGAGCGCGAGACCGCCGAGCAGTATTGCCGCAAGCACAAGCGGCAGAAAACCGTCATATCTTCTTGAGCGCATGAAAACCTTCACGTATTCGCCGTCCTTCGCGCAGGCCGCGCTTGCCTCCGCGCGCGGACGCGCCATCTGATTTTCTTCAAGCCTATCATCCCGCACCGCTCGCGCGGATACAAAACCGCGTGAGCGCGTTCCGCCACAACGAGACGTGACATCGGGCGCGCAAGGGTGCAGGATTTCAGAACGCGGCGCATGTTGCGCCCCGGCGACGTGGAGGCATGTTTTCGCCATGGACCCTATGTCGGCAGATTTGAGTTACCGCCCCGGAGACGACGGATTTCTGGAGGGCAAGATGCTGATCGCGATGCCGGCGATCGGCGACAGCCGTTTCGAACGGACTGTCATCTACATGTGCGTTCACAATCCCGACGGCGCCATGGGCATCGTCGTCAACAAGCCCGCCGAGAACATCACCTTCCCGGATTTGCTCGACCGTCTCTCGATTCACGCGCCCGACATCCATGCGCCGAACCATATCGCCTGCCCCGTGCTCGCGGGCGGTCCGGTCGAGATGGGGCGCGGCTTCGTGCTCCACACGCAGGATTATTTCTCGGAAGACTCGACCTTGCCGGTCGACGAGAATGTCGGGCTCACCGCCAGCGTCGACATTCTTCGCGCCATGGCGACGGGCTGCGGGCCGAGCCGCGCGCTGCTCGCGCTCGGTTATGCGGGCTGGGCGCCCGGTCAACTCGATGCGGAAATCCAGGCGAATGGCTGGCTCCATTGCGAGCCCGACCCCGACCTTCTCTTCGGGCTCAATCTCGACGCGAAATATCACGAGGCGCTGGCGAAGCTCGGCGTCAACATTTCGCTCCTGTCCGGCGAGGCGGGTCACGCCTGACGCGGGCCTGCCGCTGCCGGTAATGCGCCCCCGGAAGCGCGTCAGCGTTTCCAGTAATGCGCCCCCGGAAACGCGTCAGCGTTTCCAGTAATGCGCAATGAAGTCGAGTGCTTCGGCGGCGCGCATCGGCTGTCCGAAATAATAACCCTGCCCGTAGTCGCAGCCCATATGCGCGAGATCGGCGGCCTGCGTTTCGCTTTCCGTGCCTTCCGCGACGACTTCCATGCCGAGATCGTGCGCCAGCGTCACCATCGAGCGGATGATGAGCGGCGTTTCCCGGTCGGCGGACATGCCGGCCACGAAGGAACGGTCGACCTTCAGCGTATCGAAGGGAAAGCGCTGCAGGTAGGAGAGGCTCGAATAGCCGGTGCCGAAATCGTCCAGCGACAGCCCCGCGCCCAGCGCCTTGATCCGGGTGAGCATGTTGGCGGCGAATTCCGGGTTCTCCATCACCAACGATTCCGTCACTTCGAGCTTCAGCGAACCGCGTTCGATGTCGATGCGGTTCAGCACGCGCTTCACGTCCTCGATCAGGTCGTGACGGAGAAGCTGGCGGCTCGATACGTTGACGCTGACGGTAAGCGCGCGCTCCATCGGGAAGAGCTTCTGCCAGGTCGCGAGTTCCTCGCTTGCCGCGCGGAGCGCGAAGCGGCCGATCTCCGTGATGATGCCGGTTTCCTCCGCCAGCGGCACGAAACTGTCGGGCGTCAGCAACCCTTCCTTCGGATGGTTCCAGCGGATCAGCGCCTCGAAGCCGCGCACCGCGCCATCCTTCAGCGACATGATCGGCTGGTAATAGACTTCCAGTTCCTTGCGGTCGATGGCATGGCGGAGGTCGGTTTCGAGCGAGAGATGATCGTCCGTTTCCTTGCGCATCCCCGGCTCGAAAAGGTCGATCCGCGCCTTGCCGGACCGTTTCGCGCGATACATCGCGATTTCGGCTTCCGTGAAAAGTTCTTCCGGATGCTCATGCGCGTCCTCGCAGATCGCGACGCCGACGGAGCATGACGGATAGACCTCGTGGCCCGCCACTTCGATCGGCTGATGCAGGAATTCGCCCGCCTGTTCGGCGAAGGCGAGCGCGTCGTCGCGTTCCGTGCGTGTCGTCAGCAGCACGGCGAAGGCGTCGCCATCGATCCGCGCCACCGTGTCGTCCTGCGTGACGAGCGATTCAAGCCTGCGCGCTATTGCGATCAGCAGCGCGTCGCCGCCGGAATGGCCGATGCTGTCGTTCACGGTCTTGAAGCGGTCGAGATCGATCAGCAGGAGCGCCGCCCGCGGCCGTTCCAGCAGGCCGCGGCGGCGTATCGCGCGCGCCATGCGGTCCATGAACAGCGCGCGGTTCGGCAGGCCCGTCAGGCTGTCATGCACACTGTCATGCATCAGCCGGTCCTCGGCGTTCTTCTGGGCCGAGATGTCGCGCACCGTGCCGATGCAGCGCGTCGCATAATTCTCCGGCCCCGCGACGCAGCTTGCGGCCAACGCCACCCAGCGGAACACGCCGTCGGAATGACGCATGCGGAATTCGAGCGAGAAGGAAACATTGCCGCGCTCGATATAGGCGTTGAGTGCGGTGCGATAGGTTTCGCGGTCGGTGGGATGCATGTGTTCGCGCCAGGAAACCTCGTTGCCGTCGAGTGTTCCCGCGTCGAGCCCGAGCATCGCCTCGACGGATGGCGAGACATAAAGCTTGTCGTTCGCGATGTCCCAGTCCCAGACGCCCATCCGCGCGCCGGTCAGCGCGAAGGCGTGGCGCTGCTCGCTCCTGAGCGTGCCGATATCCGCCTTGCGGCGGCCGCCCTGCGCGTGATAGGCGGCGGCGAAGGCGAAAAGCGTCAGCGCCGTCGTGAAGACGCCGCCATTGAAGGCCGTGCCCACGAAGGTGCCGGGCATCCAGCCCGCCGAATGGAACGCGGCGAGAAAACCCGCCAGCGCGAAAAGCGCCGCGCCCGGAATGAGAAGCTGCGCCGGGCGAACGCCGCGAAGCGCCGCCATGACGACGAGCGGCGCACCGCCGATCAGTGCGATGGCGAGGAAGACACGGACATAGAGCGCGGCGCCGGAGACGGTCATGAAGGCGAGCGGAATGCCTGCGAGAACCGCATAGCCCATCAGCCGCGTCGCTTGCGCGAGCGATGCCGAATGGCGCTCGCTGTCGAGAAAGAAGCGTTCCAGCATGAAGACGGCGGAGGCAAAGAGCGACAGCACGATGGTGCGCGCGACAAGATCCCACCAGGGTGGCAGCGAGAGCAGCGCGCCGAGATAGCCGAACTCGGCGAAGAGCACGAGAAAGCCCGCGCCGAGAAGCGCCGCGGTCGCGCGCGCGGCCGCCACGCGGGTGAGAATGCCGAGCGCCGTCATGTAGACCGCGAAGGCCGCGATCACCGCGAGCATGCCGCCTTCGACAAGCGCAAGGCGCTGCGTGAATGCCGTCCACGCCTCTTCGTGCCACAGATAGAGCCCGGCGGCGTCTGCCCTGTCGGCATGGAGCGCCACCGTGATGCTGTTCTGCGCATCCCCCGCCAGCGTATACACGGCAAAGCCCGGCCAGCCTTGCGCCACCGCTGGCACCGGATCCTCGCCGCCCGCCGTCAGCGCGCGGTCGAAGGCGAGCTGCGGGCGCGGCCAGAACAGGTTCATGAGCCCCTCGCCGCGCAGGTCCGCGACCAGCGTCCGGAGGACCTGCTCGTCGCTGCGATTGCGCAGCGCGAAGGCGCGCCAGACGCCCGTCTCCGCCGTCTCTCCGTCCGAGAGAACGATCGAGCCGTCTTCCAGCTCACTCTCGTCGACGTCTTCCGCCTCGGGATCGGCCTCGACATCGGCGCTGCCGTTCTGCGGCGGCTCGATGGTGAGGCGGCCTTCGGCCTCCTAGCTGCTCCCTCTTCACATCTGTCCCTGTCGACGATCTCCCGCACTCTGCTCTCTCAGGCTCTCTGTCGTGTCTCTCACCTACACCTCCACTACACCACCACTT
>CAJXOU010000053.1 GCA_913057645.1 uncultured Rhodobiaceae bacterium
GCCCGTCTCATGCCCGCAACCCTCCTCACCCGACGAAGTATCCACCACTTGTTGCAGCCGCCACCCGATCCGACACCGCCAAATCCAGCGCAACTGGAGATCGCATATGCTTAACCGGACAGCAGTGGGCTTGTCCGGGCCATCCACGTCTTGGGCGACGTTCACGAAAGGTAGACGTGGATGACCCGCATAAAGCGGGTCATGACGCATATTGGGGATGCGACGAACCAGGCTCGCCCTTAAAGCCCCAGCACCAGTTTCGCCATGATGCCGCGCTGAACCTCGTTCGAGCCGCCATAGATGGAAGCGGCGCGATTGTTGAGATAGGTCGGCATGAAGACCATGCCTTCCTCCGGTCCGACCGGTTCGACATTCGATCCCGGCGCGCGCGCATCGGGCTGATCGACGCCTGAGTAATAGGCGATGGTCTCGATCGCGATCTCGTCGAGGCGCTGGCGCATCTCGGTGCCGCGCGTCTTCAGCATCGACGAAGCGGGGCCGGGGTTCTTGCCGCCTGCAAGCTCTGCCATCACGCGATGCTCGGTCATCTCCATCGCCTTCACCTCGATGGCGGCTTCGGTGATCTTGCGCGCAAAGCCCTTGTCGTCGATCAGGCGTTCGCCGTCATTCGATCTTTCGCTCGCCGCGACCTCGCGGATCTTCTCGATGCCGACTTCGAGCGAAGCCGCGAAGGCGCCGCCGCGCTCGAACTCGAGGAGATATTTCGCGACCGTCCAGCCGTCGTTTTCCTCGCCCACGCGGTTCTTCTTCGGCACGCGCACATCGTCGAAGAACACCTGGTTCACTTCGTGCTCGCCCGCCAGCGTGATGATCGGCTCGACCTTGATGCCGGGCGTATTCATGTCGAGAAGAAGAAAAGTGATGCCCTGTTGCGGCTTGCCGCTCGCATCCGTGCGCACGAGACAGAACATCATGTTCGCGAAATGCGCATGCGTGGTCCAGATCTTGGTGCCGTTGAGCACATAGTCGTCGCCCTCGCTCACTGCTTTCAATTGAAGCGAGGCGAGGTCCGATCCCGCGCCCGGCTCCGAATAGCCCTGGCACCAGTAGTCTTCGCCGGAGAGGATGCGCGGCAGGTAGTAATCCTTCTGTTCCCTGGTGCCGAACTTCATCAGCATCGGCCCGCACATGCGAAGCCCCATGGGCGAAAGGCCCGGTGTGCCGTAGCGCGTGCACTCCGAGGTCCAGATATATTTCTGCATCTCGGTCCAGCCCGTGCCGCCATATTCGACCGGCCAGCTCGGCGCGACCCAGCCTTTCCTGTAGAGGATCTTCTGCCAGGCGAGGTTCCACTCCTTGTCCGTGAAGACGGAGGTGGTGCGCTTGCCCGCATCCGCGAGCTCCGGCGTCAGGTTCTCGTCGAGAAAGGCGCGCACTTCGTCGCGGAAGGCAGCATCCGCAGGCGTGAGATCCAGATTCATTTTCTTCTTCTGCTTTGTGGCGATATCAGCGCAGACAGTCTGTCGAGACTCCCATGCGGCGGCAAGCCTGGTGTGACGGGGACGCCTTCGCGAAGCGCATCGCAAAACCGGCCGTATTCGCAAGCGCCCTCACGGCCGGACGCACCATCGGCCTTGCCGCTGCGGAAACCGTGACGCCGCATTGCTCCTGCAGATGCTTCGGCAACAGGTCGATCGCCGCCTGCGTGATCAGGCGCTGCACGGGCTTGCCCGCGCTGCCGAGCGGCGTCGCATTGCGCACCAGTTCGAGGAATTCGTGCACTGTGTCGTTCGCATAGAGCTTCGGCGTCATCTCCGCCATGTAGGTGTCCATCTCTGCTTTCGATGTCGGTACCCATTCGGCACCGAAGCCCTTGCCGATCACCTCACCTTCCCGGTAGTAGCGGTCCTCGTCCTCGATGGAGAGTCCGGGCTCGGCATAGCGCTTGTACGCATTGAGAAAGCCCCACGCCGCCGTCACATGCACCCAGGTGAGAAGCTTGGGGTCCATCGCGCGGTAAGCCTGACCGTCATGCGTCGTGCCCGTCACGCGCTCATGCATTCGCGTCACGCGGTCGAAGGTCTGCTGCGCCATCCTGGCCGGCCCATAGGTCACGGCCGCCGCCGCCATGCCGGTACGCTCCATCCGGCGGATCGGGTCGACCTTGAAGGTCGAGTGATCCCAGACGCCCGCGCGCACATGTTTCTCCGCAAGTTCGAGGATCACCGCTGCAATGCCGCCGACCGCGCTCACGATCGGGTTCGCGCTCACCTTCCAGCCCATCGAGCCGGGGCCGAGCAGGCCCGGGTCGCCCTCCGGTTTCGAAAAGTCGAGTTGTGGCATCGGGCTGCTGTAGTCGCGCGGCGCCGTCGCCTCCGCCCCGTCGCGCTTCAGGGTGGTTTTCGCCGCTTCGCCCTGTATCGACATCAAGTCTCTCCCGTTTGCCTTCCGAACCCTGCCACGAATATAATCCAAGTAATTGCTCGGAAAACTCGGATTTGAATGCCCTTGGGAGGCGCTGCGGGCCGTCCCACCGGAGAACCTTCAAGTGGTTGATCTGAAACCGAAAAAGCAGCCGAAACAAGCCCGCTCGAAGGCAAGTTACGATGCCGTCGTCAGTGCCGCTGCTCGGCTTTTGCGTGAGCGGGGTTACGAGGCACTCACCACAAATCATATCGCCGAGCAGGCGGGTGTCGGCATTGCGACGCTCTATGAATTCTTCCCCAACAAGGAAGCGATCGTCGCGGAACTCACGGCGCGCCTCATGGCGAAGGTCGAGGCGAACATGGAAGAAGCCTTTGCCGAAGCGCGCGGACTTGACCCGTGGGCGGGCGTTTCGCATATGACCGCCCGTGCCGTCGCCGCGATGGCAGCGGAGCGCGATGTCTTTCGCGTGCTCCTGCGTCAGGTGCCTTTCGTTCCGCAGCTTCCCGTCGTCGTCGAAACGCGCGCGGCGCTCGCCGCGCTGTCGCAGCGCGTCCGCATCGAGGCGGCGGACGCGCTCGACCTGCCGATGCCGGAGGAAGACGCATGGCTCATCTCCGAGATGCTCTACAACGCAATCCTCGAAGTCGCCTTTCTGGAAGTGAGCGAAAGAAAACGCGCCGAACTCACGAAGGAGCTGGCGCGCTTGACCTATCGCATGGCGGTTGGCCGCGACCCGGAGGCAGGCTAGCCCGGCGCGCCTTTCGCTGCGAAGTCCTCGATGATCCTGGTGTAGTCGTCGAGTTCGGGAAACTGCGTGAAGCTGTACCGTGCCGGCGTCGACACCCAGGGCAACTTCTCGCAGGTGTACGTTTCCATGAATGGTTCGGAGAAGCCGCTCGCGTCGTCCAGCATTGTCGCGCGGAAATTGACGATCCAGTCCAGACCCTCCGGTCGCGTGAAAAGCCAGCTCTTGCAGTAATCGCAAAAGAAGTGCCTGTGCGCACCGTGCAGGGCGCCGATTGCGGGCTCGCCTTGCGTCACTTCAAAACTGTCGCTTGGCACAAGCCCGCTCAGCGAAAAGGCACTCGCCGTCAGTCGCTGGCAGCCCTTGCAATGGCACGCCATGGTGGCAAGCGGCGGCGCGCTCACCTTGAACCGCACCTTCCCGCACAGGCATCCGCCTTCTCTCGGCAGCTTCCAGTCGCTCACGCCTTTTCCTTCCGTTCCTTCTTCAGAGCCCCAGCACCGCCTTTGCCATGATGTTGTGCTGAACCTCGTTCGAGCCGCCGAAAATCGTCTGGGCTCGCGTGTTGAGATATTTCGGCATCACCATCAGCGTGTGGTCGGGCCCGACAGGCGGCACGTTCGCGCCCCATGTCCGTGCTTCCATCACGTCCGGCTGCACGTAATAGGCAATGGCCTCCACGGCGAGTTCGGTGATGCGTTGGTTGGTGTCCGCGCCGGTCAGCTTGATCATCGAGGCGGCCGCGCCGGGATTCTGGCCGTTCGAAAGCTGCGACATGATCCGGTGCTCGGTGAATTCCACCGCCGTCACCTGCACGTCCGTTTCGTCGACCTTGCGGCGGAAGCTTGGATCGTCGATCAGTTTGGTGCCGTCGCTGCCGTGTTCGGTGCCGGCGATGACGCGCAGCTTGTTCAGTGCGTTGCGCAGGTTTGCGCCATGCGCAGCGCCGCCTCGCTCGAATTCGAGCAGGTATTTTGCGACCGTCCAGCCATTGTTTTCCGCACCCACCCGGTTCTTCTTCGGCACGCGCACATCGTCGAAGAAGACCTGGTTCACTTCGTGGTCGCCCGCCAGCGTGATGATCGGGTCGACCTTGATCCCTTCCGCCTGGAAGTCGTCGATCAGTATGAACGAAATGCCTTCCTGCTTCTTCGCGGCATTGGGATCGGTCCGCACGAGGCAGAACATCTTGTTCGACTGGTGTGCGCCTGTCGTCCAGAGCTTCGTGCCGTTGATGATGTAGTCGTCGCCGTCCGATGTCGCGCGGCATTGCAGGCTGGCAAGGTCGGAGCCCGAGCCCGGCTCCGAATAGCCCTGGCACCACCAGTCCTCGCCGTTCAGGATGCGTGGCAGGTAGTAGGCCTTCTGCTCGTCCGTGCCGTGTCCCATCAGCGTCGGTCCGACCATCGAGAGCCCCATGTTGGAACTCACCGGCGCGCCCGCCGCCGCGCATTCCGACGACCAGATGAAGCGCTGCATCACGTTCCACCCCGCACCGCCATATTCCTTCGGCCATGAAGGCGCCGCCCAGCCGCGCTTGTTCAGCCGCTTCAGCCATTCGACGCGCAAATCCTGATCCGCAAGGATGCCCGGCGTAAGCCGCGCATGGGCCTTCAGGTCGTCCGTCAGGTTTTCCTTGAGAAACGCCCGCACCTCGTCGCGAAAGGCGACATCCTCGGGCTTCATGGCGAGATCCATCCCCGTTCTCCCTTTATTGTTTCCGGCATCGCCGGTTGTTGGCGTCAAGAATAGGGTCATTGCCGCTTCGCGTCACAGGCAAATTGCCTGTCAATGCGGCCAGCAGGGCTGCGCATCCGCGAACAGGGGGAACCGCCGAGCCGGGCCGGCGTTTCGTCTTCACTGGGGCGCATCTCTTGCGGAGAGGAAAGACTCATGCCTCGTGGCGACAAATCGGCATACACGGACAAGCAGAAGCGCAAGGCCGAGGAGATCGAGAAGGGATATGAGAAGCGCGGCGTGAAGAAGGAAGAGGCCGAGCGCCGTGCCTGGGCCACCGTCAACAAGGAGGAGGGCGGCGGCAAGAAGTCGGGCTCGGGACGCGGCACGAAGGACAACAAGTCCGCGTCGAAGAAGGGCGGCCGAAAAGGCGGCGAGGCGGCGGCGAAACGTCCCGCATCGGAACGCTCGGCCTCCGCGAAGAAGGCCGCCGCCACGCGGAAGAAGAACAAGGCCGCCGGAAAGAAAGGCTGAGAAACGAGCCCGTTTTTCGGCGATTGCTACGGGAATCCCTTGTCGTCTTGCTGTACGCTGACAAAGACGGATTTTTGGCGATTCGAGGGATTTCTGTTCCGATTGGCCGCGATGCACATGCAGTCGGCAGGACCCGCATGAGCATTGGTGACGTTGGATGGATTTTGCCAACCAGATCATTCTGGTTTCAGCGGGTCTGATTACCTTCTCGATCTTCGCAGGCGTTCTCTCCTCGCGGATCGGCGCCCCCTTGCTGCTCGTTTTCCTCGCCTTCGGCATGCTGGCGGGCGAGGACGGCCCCGGCGGCATCGTCTTCGACGATTTCGGCGTCGCCTACCTTGTCGGCTCCTTCGCTCTCGCGCTCATTCTCTTCGATGGCGGCTTGCGTACGACGCGCGATGCGCTGAACCGGGCCTTCGGGCCGAGCCTCGCCCTCGCGACCATCGGCGTTGTCCTGACCGCCGGGCTCACCAGTGCCGCCGCAAAATATCTTTTCGGCTTCGAGTGGATAGAGGCAATGCTTCTCGGCGCCATCGTTGGCTCGACCGACGCCGCCGCCGTTTTCTTCCTGCTGCATTTGCGCGGTCTCCGCCTGAAGGCGCGCGTCGCCGCGGCGCTCGAGGTCGAATCCGGCATCAACGACCCGATGGCGATCTTCCTCACGCTTGCGCTGGTCGCCATCGCCGTGGATGGACAGAGCGTCGCCAGCACGGAAGAGGCGCTCAGCCTGCTGCTCGACTTCCTCTGGCAGATGGCCGGTGGCGTTCTCTTCGGCGTCGTGGGCGGCTTCTTCGTGTTGCGTGCCGTCAACCGGCTGCAGCTCTCCTCCGGCCTCTATCCCATTCTTGCGGGCGCGCTGGCACTGCTTGTCTTTGCGCTCACGCAAAGCGCCGGCGCCAGCGGCTTCCTTGCGATCTATATCGTCGGCTTCATTCTCGGCAACAATCCGCACCGTGCGACGAGCGAGATTTCCCGCTTCTCGGACGGTGTCGCCTGGCTCGCCCAGATCGTCATGTTCCTGATGATGGGCCTTCTCGTCACACCCTCGGCGCTGCTGCCGCTGCTCCTGCCTGCGCTGGCGCTGGCGCTGATCCTCATCGTCGTCGCGCGTCCTGTCGCCGTCTGGCTCTGTCTCGCGCCTTTCCGTTTCACGCCGAAGGAAACCGCTTTCGTCTCCTGGGTCGGCCTGCGTGGCGCGGTGCCGATCTTTCTCGGCACCATCCCGGTTCTTTCCGGGGTCGAGGGCGCGAACACGATCTTCAGCATTGCCTACGTCATCGTGCTCGTCTCTCTCATCCTGCAGGGCTGGACCGTGCCTCTGGTCGCCCGCTTTGCGGAAGTCGAACTGCCGCCCCGGCCGAAGCCCGACCGCCGCGTCGAGCTCGATCTGCCCGCGGGCAAGGGCAAGAGCGTCGTCGCCTATACGGTTGATCCGATGAGCCTCCTCGTGCGGCGCGGCATCAACCGCCTTCCGCTGCCGATGGGCAGCACGGTCATCTCCGTCATGCGCGATGGTGTGGTGCGTACCGAAGGTCTCGACCAGGGCGTGAAGCCCGGCGACGTGGTGATGCTGCTCACCACCGCCGACATGATCCCGACACTCGACCGCCTCTTCGGCGCCCGCCGCCAGCGCGGCCAGACCCGTGAGGCGGGCACGGTCGATTTCGTGCTCGACGCCTCGGCCCGCACCGCTCTCGTCGCCGACATATACGGCCTCGCCTTCGAGCCGGAGGAGCGCGAACTCACCCTCGACGAATTCATGCGCTCCCGCCTCGGCAAGGAAACGAAGGACGGCGCTCGTGCCCGCGTCGGCAGCGTCGTGCTGACGGCCATTCAGGTGACGGACGGCGTGGTTCGGCAGGTTGGCCTGGACCTCGATCCACCGCAGGAAGAAACGGCGCTCGCGCTCGTTCGCCGCCGCGCAGCGGAGGCTCTGCGTGCCCTTCGCGAGCTGTTCATAGCCGACGATCCGCGCGGCCCCTTCTGATATTCGGGATGGTTGGATGCAGGCCCCATCGGGGCTAGAGTGCCGCCCAACGAAAACACCTCAGGGAAGGCACAAGCCATGGATCTCGGTCTCAAGGGCAGGAAGGCAATCGTCACGGGCGGTACGCGCGGCATCGGCCGCGCCATCGCGGAAACGCTGGCGGCGGAAGGCGTCGATGTCGCGATCTGCGCGCGCAATCAGGATCAGGTGGATGAAGCCGTGGCGGCGCTGTCGAAGCTTGGTGTGAAGGCGACGGGTGGCGTCGCCGATATCGCCGACGGCGCGGGCCTCAAGAAGTGGATCGCGGATACGGCGAAGGCCATGGGCGGGCTCGACATCCTCGTCGCCAATGCCTCCGCGCTTGCGAACGGAAATGACGAGAAGTCCTGGCGCGCCTGTTTCGAGATCGACGTGCTCGGCGCGGTCAACGCTTTCGAGGCGGCGCTTCCCTTCCTCACCGAAGCGGCGAAGAAGTCCGGCGATGCCTCCGCCACCTTCATCTCCTCGATCTCGGCCGCCGAAAACGACAACGCGAACGCCTATGGCGCGCAGAAGGCGGCGCAGATCCATCTCGCCAAGGGCCTCGCCCGCGAGCATGCGCCCGCTCATGTCCGCATCAACACGGTCTCGCCCGGCACCGTCTATTTCAAGGGCGGCGTCTGGAACATGATCGAGGATCACATGCCCGACATGTTCAAGCAGGCCATGTCGCGTAACCCGACCGGTCGCATGGCGACGCCGCAGGACATCGCGAATGCGACGGTCTTCCTCGCGAGCCCCGCTTCCTCGTTCACCACGGGCACCAACCTCGTGGTCGACGGCGCGATCTCCCGGCGCGTGAATTTCTAGAAATCCCACCCTCCCCTGGGGGAGGGTCAAACGATCGAAGATCGTTTGGGGCGGGGGCTGGACGGTCCGGTGAAGGGCTGTCTATCCGCCCAGCGCCATCCAACGCCGCATGACTCGGCGCGCAAACGTCTGCTGCGCGCCGAGATGCGCCGCGATCTGCGGTTCGATCAGCGCTTCGATTTCGGCCAGCGGCTTCTTTTCCGCATTGGCGCGAAATACGCTCCAGCCGGCGAGGCCCTCGCGCGTCATCTCGAGATGGAACTGGAAAGCATAGGTCCGCGCGCCGATACGAAATGCCTGATTGGGACAGACGTCCCGCGTCGACAGCGCCACCGCGTCTTCGGGCATGTCGAACGTGTCGCCATGCCACTGCATGATCGGGAGGTCCGGTGGTGCGTCCTTCAGCAGCGGGTCGTCTGCCGTCGCGCCGAGCCATGTCTGCGGCAGGAATCCCCACTCTTCATGGATATCCAGCTTCTCCTTCATTCGGTAGACCGGCGCACCGAAGGCGCTCGCGACGATCTGCGAGCCGAGACAGACGCCCATCACGGGCTTCTCCGCCTCGTGAAAATCCCGGATCAGTGCCCGGGTCTTTCCGATGAAGGGGTAGCGGTCTTCGTCGTAGACCCCCATCACCCCGCCCATCACCACGAGCCCGTCGAACCCCGCTGCACTCTCCGGTACGTCGCGCCTCTCGCCGCTCTCCATGTCCGTCGCTTCCGGTGCATGAATGAGCGTCGCCGCCGCCCCCGCACGGGTCGCCTCGTCCAGCAGCACGCCGGGGCCCGAATCGAGCGCGTTCACGAGATAGAGAATGCGCATCCGATGTTCACGCCTTGGCGAAGCGATCGCTCGCCCTGACCATCACATCGACGATCCCCGGCTCCGTCGCCGTGTGGCCCGCGTCCGGCACGATATTGAGATCGGCGTCGGGCCACGCCTTCGCGAGCTCCCATGCCGTGAACATCGGCGTCACCACGTCGTAGCGCCCCTGCGCGATCACGCCGGGAATGCCCTTCAGCTTGCCGGCGTTGAGGATCAGCTGGTCCTGTGGCTCGAAGAAGCCCTGATTCATGAAGAAATGGCATTCGATCCGCGCGAAGGCGAGGGCGAAATGCCCGTCCGCAAAGCGCTTCACGCGCTCGGGGTCGGAATAAAGCGAGAGCGTCGTCCCCTCCCAGATGCTCCATGCCTTGGCGCAGGCAATCTTCTCGGCTTCGTTGTCGCCGGTGAGCCGCTTGTAATAGGCGGCCATCAGGTTGCCGCGCTCGGCCTCCGGGATCGGGGCGATGTAGTCCTCCCAGGCGTCGGGGAAGAGCGCATCCGTCCCCTGCTGGTAGAACCAGTCGAGTTCCCGCTGCCTGAGCGTGAAGATGCCCCGCAGGATGATCTCGGTGACGCGATCCGGGTGCGTCTCCGCATAGGCGAGCGACAGCGTCGAGCCCCATGAGCCGCCGCAGAGCTGCCACTTGTCGATGCCGAGATGGGTCCGGATGCGCTCCATGTCGGCCACGAGGTCCCAGGTCGTGTTCTCGCGGAGCTCGGCATGGGGCGTCGACTTTCCGCAGCCGCGCTGGTCGAACAGGATGATCCGGTAGGCCTCCGGATTATGCGTCCGGCGCATGGTCGGATTCGAGCCGCCCCCCGGGCCCCCATGCACGATGATGACGGGCTTGCCCTTGGGGTTGCCGCTCTCCTCGAAATAGATCGTATGCAAATCGGAGACTTTCAGCGTCCCCGTCCGGTAGGGTTCGATTTCGGGGTAGAAGGGGCGGCGGTCGGCGGAACTGTCGGGCATCGGGTCTCCTTGGCGCTCGCGGAGCTTGTGAATCAACCCGTTGAATATGCATCGGAAATTCGCCGCGCCGCCAGCCGCCGGGTGCGCCGTTTACCATTTTTTTGAGTCCGGCAGCACACAACTGATTGACCTCGGGGAACAGACAGATACTATATCTGGACGCGTCGGGCCCAAGGGGGATCAACTCGAGGCATCGGCGCAATCACGGGAATGGCGCGAGTTCTGCCCATCGTAGGGGGCAGGGAGACGGCGACGGTTTATCCGGCCGCCGGGTGGCGATCTTTTGCCCGCCGGGATGTGGCGAGGCGGGGCAAACCGGGGAATAAATATGCTGAACGATACGTCGAAAGCGGTGGATATGAGTGAGGTCGAGGCCAGCCTGTCGGGCATCATTACCGGTGAGCGGACGGTGAGCCGCGTGCGATCTCTCGCACAGCGCTCCGCCGAGCCGGAAATGCAATTCGGCGACCAGTTTCAGGCCGTGCAGATGGACGGCCGTCCCCGCGTGAAGGTCGATCACGGCCGCGACGCGCTGCTGACGGAATTCGGCAAGGCGACGCTCCGCGACCGCTACCTGATGCCCGGCGAGTCCTATCAGGACATGTTCGCCCGCGTGGCCTCTTTCTATGCCGACAAGGGCGACGAGGCCCATGCACAGCGCCTCTATGACTATATTTCCAAGCTCTGGTTCATGCCCGCGACGCCGGTCCTGTCGAACGGCGGCACGCAGCGCGGTCTGCCCATCTCCTGCTTCCTCAACGAAGCCTCCGACAGCCTCGACGGCATTGTCGGCCTCTGGAACGAGAATGTCTGGCTCGCGGCCAAGGGCGGCGGCATCGGCTCCTATTGGGGCAACCTGCGCTCCATCGGCGAGACGGTCGGCGGCAACGGCAAGACGTCGGGCATCATTCCCTTCATCCGCGTCATGGATTCGCTGACGCTGGCGATCAGCCAGGGCTCGCTGCGGCGCGGCTCGGCGGCGGTCTATCTGCCGATCGATCATCCCGAGATCGAGGAATTCATGGAAATGCGCCGCCCGACCGGCGGCGACCCGAACCGCAAGGCGCTGAACCTCCATCACGGCATTCTCGTCTCCGACGCGTTCATGCGCGCCGTCGAGGCCGACGCCCAGTGGCAGCTCAAGAGCCCGAAGGACGGCGCGGTCCAGAAGACCGTTTCCGCCCGCTCGCTCTGGATCCGCCTTCTCACCTCGCGCATCGAAACGGGCGAGCCCTACATCATCTACAAGGACACGGTGAACAACGCGCGGCCCGAGCATCACAAGCTCGCCGGCCTCGAGGTGAAGACGTCCAACCTCTGCGCCGAGATCACGCTCCCCACCGGCATCGACCACCTCGGCGAACAGCGCACGGCGGTCTGCTGCCTCTCCTCGCTCAATCTCGAAACCTACAACGAGTGGCAGGACCACCCGACCATCATCGAGGACGTGATGCGCTTCCTCGACAACGTCCTGCAGGACTTCATCGATCGCGCGCCGAACGAGATGGTCCGCGCGAAATACGCCGCCACGCGCGAGCGTTCGGTCGGTCTCGGCGTCATGGGGTTCCACTCCTACTTGCAGGCCAACATGATCCCCTTCGAGGGTGTCATGGCGAAGGTCTGGAACAAGCGCATGTTCGCCCACATCAAGGAAGGCGTGGACGCGGCCTCGAAGGTGCTCGCCGAAGAACGCGGCGCCTGCCCGGACGCCGCCGACTACGGCTTCATGGAGCGCTTCTCCAACAAGACGGCGATCGCGCCCACCGCCTCGATCTCGATCATCACCGGCGGCACCTCGCCGGGTATCGAGCCCATCGCGGCGAACTCCTTCACGCACAAGACGCTGTCGGGCTCCTTCAACGTCCGCAACCGTCACCTGACCAAGCTGCTGGAGCAGAAGGGCCGCAACGACGACGACACCTGGTCCTCCATCGTGACGAGCGGCGGTTCGGTGCAGCATCTCGACTTCCTGTCGGACGAGGAGAAGGACGTCTTCAAGACCGCCTTCGAACTCGACCAGCGCTGGGTCATCGAACATGCGGGCGACCGCGCGCCGATGATCGACCAGGCGCAGTCGGTGAACCTCTTCCTCGCGGCGGACGTCCACAAGCGCGACCTCCACAAGCTGCACGACCTCGCCTGGCGGCAGGGCGTGAAGAGCCTCTATTACTGCCGCTCGCTCTCGATCCAGCGCGCGGAAAAGGCCGAAGTCGTCTCGCTCCTGCCCGGCAAGGTCCTCGACGTCCTGACGCTCGACGACGTCGCGGCGGAAGCGCAAAGCAACGACTACGAAGAATGCCTCGCCTGTCAGTAAGGCACTGAATTCATGGCCCGGTCGCAAGGCCGGGCCATAATTGTCTCCAATATGAATGTCGGCGCCCGGTCCGCGGGCAATCCTGACCACCGGAAACGGAGAAAGCGGCCATGTCCCTTCTCGAAGAACGCCACGTCTACAAGCCGTTCCGCTATCCCTGGGCCTATGATGCCTGGCTCACGCAGCAGCGCATCCACTGGCTGCCGGAGGAAGTGCCGCTCGCGGACGACGTGAAGGACTGGTCGAAGAACCTCACCGACGGCGAGCGCAACCTGCTGACGCAGATCTTCCGCTTCTTCGTGCAGGCCGACGTCGAGGTCAACAACTGCTACATGAAGCACTATTCGCGGGTCTTCAAACCCACCGAAGTGCAGATGATGCTGGCCGCCTTCTCGAACATCGAGACGATCCACATTTCGGCCTACAGCCATCTCCTCGACACCATCGGCATGCCGGAAGCCGAATACGAGGCCTTCCTGAAATACGAGCAGATGAAGTCGAAATTCGACTACATGCAGGAATGGGGCGTCGACACCAAGGAAGACATCGCCAAGACGCTCGCCGTCTTCGGCGGCTTCACGGAAGGCGTCCAGCTTTTCGCCTCCTTCGCCATCCTCATGAACTTCCCGCGCTTCAACAAGATGAAGGGCATGGGCCAGATCGTGACATGGTCGGCCCGCGACGAGACGCTGCACACCGTTTCGGCCATGAAACTGTTCCGCACCTTTGTCGACGAGAATCCCGAAATCTGGACCGAGAAGCTCCAGCAGGACATCTACAAGGCCTGCGAGACCATCATCCATCACGAGGATGCCTTCATCGATCTCGCCTTCGAGATGGGCGGCGTCGAGGGGCTCGATGCCCCGCAGGTGAAGCAGTATATCCGCTACATCGCCGACCGCCGTCTCGTGCAGCTCAACCTGCAGCCCATCTACCGGACCGAAAAGAACCCGCTGCCCTGGATGGACGAGATGCTGAACGGCATCGAGCACACCAATTTCTTCGAAAATCGCGCCACCGAATATTCGAAAGCGTCCACGCGCGGCACATGGGACGAGGCCTTCGACTGAGCCTGTTTCGCCTGCGGCCGCGAAATGCAGGCGCCACAGGCACTTTTCAACAGCTTTTTCGTCCGATGCCCGCCATATATGAACTTATCGCTTGGACGAATCGCGCGACTCAGTGACACTCGTCTCCGAACTTATCCGAGGGAATTCAAATCATGGCCACTAAACCCGCTGCCAAGAAGGCACCCGCCAAGGCAACCGCTGCAAAGAAGCCCGCCACGGCACCGACCGTTCCCATGTCCAAGCTGATCGCCGAACTGGCCGAGAAGCACGACATGTCGAAAAAGGCGGCGACCGAGCTCTTCAGTGACTTCGTCGAGCTTACGGTGAAGAACCTGAAGAAGGGCAACAAGGTCCGTCTCACCGGTCTCGGCATCCTGCAGGTGCGCAAGCGCGCCGCCCGCATGGGCCGCAACCCGGCGACCGGCGAAGCCATCAAGATCAAGGCCTCCAAGAAGGTTGCCTTCCGCGTCGCGAAGGACCTGAAGGAAGCCATCTAAGGCTGCCTGACGAGCTTCTGAAGTAACGAGAGCCCGGCTCCGCGAGGAGCCGGGCTTTTGCGTGCGCGTCGCGCCCCGAAAATCGCCACAATGGCGCCTTAGCCATTACCCATGCGCTTCATTCTCGCCGCCCTGCTTTCCCTGTTCATCGCCGCCCCCGTCTGGGCCGCCCCCGTATGCGCGGTGCGGGAGGATGCGGCGCCCACGCTCGCCCGCCTTCAGGACGCGATGGCGGAAGGCCGTTTCGTCGCCTATCAGCCGACCGAGTTGAAGGTCTGGGAGGGCAATCCGGTGCAGGCGAGCGAAGTCTCGATCCGCGCGGATCTGGAAGCGCTCCGCCCCTGGTTCGACAGCCTCGTCACCTATGGTTCGCATAGCGGCGCCGAGCTCATCCCCGGCATCGCGAAGAAACTGGGTTTCCGCGCCGTCGTCATGGGCGTCTGGAACCCGGCGGACGACCGCGAGGTCGAAAATGCCGTCGCCGCATGGAAGGCCCATCCGGACATCGTCGCCGGCGTCTCGCTCGGCAACGAGATGGTCCTGTCGGGGCGCGGCACATGGGCCGATCTGGAGAAGGCCATCGGCAAGTTCCGCGACCGCGCGCCGGGCCTGCCCCTCACCGTCACCGAGCCTTTCGCCACCTATCTGGACGGCGCGGATGCCGTGCCTGTGCTCGCAAAGCTCGATTTCCTCGCCGTGAACGTCCATCCCGTCTTCGAGAAATGGTTTGCCGATGCGCCGCCCTTCAACTGGGCGGATTTCGTGAAGCAGGTGACGTCGCGCCTTGCAGCCGAGCGCTTTTGCGGCCCGATCCTCGTCAAGGAAACGGGTATCCCGACGGCGCCGGAAGAGGAAGGCTTCACACCGCAAGCGCAGAAGGCGTTCTTTGAGGAGCTGGCAAAGCAGATGCCGCCGTCGCGCGATCTCGCCTTCGCGTATTTCTCGGCCTTCGACGCGCCCTGGCGTGTCTATGACGAGAGCGCCGTCGCCGGCCACCATCCGGAAGAAGCCCATTGGGGCCTCTTCACGGAAGACCGCGAGCCGAAACCCGTCATGGAAGCCGTGCCGGAACTCGACTAGGCCCGCTTCGGCGCCTGCTCGCCGAGCGGCACATTGGCCGCGGCCTTCTGGAAGGCCGGCCGCGCCGAAATCCGCTCGTAATATTCAACGACATTCGGAAACGGATCGAGGCTCACGAAACCCTTCGCGAGATGCACGCTGTAGCCGACATTCGTGTCGACGGCGCTGAACCCGCTTTTCAGCAGATAGTCGCGGTCCGCCAGATGCCGGTCCACCACTTCAAGCGACTTTTCCAGCCGCCGCGACTCGAGCTTCTGCACCACGGGCGAGCGCTCCTCCTTCGCAATGAAAACCTTCTGCTGCACGAGGCTCGCGCCGTGCACGGCCATCGTCTCCGCATAATGCAGCCAGATCAGCCATTCCGTCCGCTCGGGATGCCCCACCGGCCGGTGCAGCTTTCCGTCAGGATCGTAATGCTCGCCGAGATACTGCGCGATCGCGCCGGACTCGAACACCGACACATCTCCGTCCACCAGGCAGGGCACCCGCCCCAGCGGCGAAATCGCGAGATATTCCGGCGTCCGCAAGCCTTCCATGCTGAAAGGCAGCTCCTTCAGCTCGAACGCGATCCCCATTTCGTTCAAAAGCCACAGCGAGCGCATCGAGCGCGCCCCGTTGCAGTGATAAAGCGTCAGCATCCCCGTCTCCTCGTTTTCTTTTCTTATAACCCGAATTCGCTCATGAGCACCGGCCGTCCCTCCTCGATGGAGCGATGCGCCGCAAGGCCTATCGCGACCGCCCTCAGCCCGTCTTCCGCGCTCACCTGCGGCGCCGTTCCTTCGCGGATCGCGCGCTGAAAGGCGAGATGCTGATAATAGGACGCGCCGTGATGGAACCCGGCCTTCAGCACCTCTGCCTGCACCGGCACATGCACCGTCTCGACGGATTTCGGCTTCCGCTTGCCGATCACGACATTTCCTTCGGGGATCAGGCATTCGATCTTGCCGCTGTCGCCCACCGCCGACATCTCTTCCTGGTTGCGCGAGCCTTCCGCGAACATGCACAGATCGTGCATCGCGCGCACGCCGTTCGCGAAATCCACCACCACGAAGGCATTGTCCAGAATGTCGGGCGTCTCCCCGTCATATGTCTCATCGAGATGGTTCACGTCCTGCCCGCCGCTCGCATAGACACGAACCGGTTCCGACTGCACGACATGCCGCATCATGTCGAAGTAGTGACAGCTCTTCTCGACCAGCGTCCCGCCCGTGTTCCGGCTGAAGCGGTTCCAGTCGTCCACTTTCTGGAGAAACGGATATCGGTGCTCGCGGATCGCGAACATCTTGAGTTTTCCCGCCACACCGCCATGGACTTCCTCCACGAAGCGCGTCACCGGCGGCATGAAGCGGTATTCCATGCCGACCCAGAAGACGCCTTCATGCGTCTTCGCCCGCTCCGCCGCGGCCTTTGCATCCTCGAAGGTCGTGCAGAGCGGCTTCTCGCAAAGCACGTGCAGCTTCGTCTCGAATATGTCGCCGAGCACGGCCTTGTGCGTGAAGTTCGGCGTCGCCACGATCACGGCGTCCACCGGCGCCTTCTCCAGCATCTCGCGATAATCGGTGTATTCCTCGATTTCGCCTTCGGCCGTCGCCCGGCCCCATTCGCGTGAGCCTTCGTGAGGATCGGCAATCGCCGTCACCCGCGCATCGGGGATGATGTTGATGTTCATGATGTGCTCGATGCCCATCATGCCGGACCCGATGATCCCGTAGCGGATCGTATCGCTCAATTCTGCCTCCCGAATGGGGTTTCGGCCCTCGTGTGTCGCCCGCCTTGCCGCTAGACTGCCCGGCAATCAACAGGAAACGGCCCTTTTTCATGACCGCTCTCTCCATATCGCCCGACCCGCGCCCTCTCGGCAAGAGCGGGCTCGAAGTCTTTCCCGTCGCCTGGGGCATGTGGCGTTTTGCCGGTGTGGAGGTGAAGACGGCCCGCGCGCGGATCGACGCAGCTCTCGAAGCCGGGATCACGCTGTTCGACACGGCGGATGTCTACGGCCTCGACAATGCCTGTCCCTTCGGCGCGGCGGAAGCGCTGCTCGGCGAGGTGCTGAAGGAAGCGCCGGCCCTGCGCGACAGGTTCGTCCTCGCGACCAAATGCGGCATCGAGCCCGGCACACCCTATGATTCGAGCGAGGCATACCTGCGCAAGGCGCTCGACGCCTCTCTCGCCCGCATGAAGGTGGAGCATGTCGACCTCTTCCAGATTCACCGCCCCGACATGCTCGCCCATCCGCATGACGTGGCGGCGGCACTGACGAAACTCCGCGCCGAAGGCAAATTTGCCCATGTCGGCGTCTCGAACCATGCGCCGTCGCAGGTCGCTGCGCTCCAGGCGCATCTCGATTTTCCCATCGCCACTCAGCAGCCCGAGTTTTCCTGCTGGGCGACGTCGCCGCTCTTCGACGGCACGCTCGATCAATGCATGGAAACGGGCCTTGGCGTCCTCGCCTGGTCGCCGCTCGCGGGCGGCCGTCTCGGTCTCTCGGCGGAAGAGGCGGCGCGCGGGGCGGACGGCGCACGCTTGTCCGCCCTCATCGCGAAGCTCGATGAAATTGCCGTCCGAGAAGGCGTCACGCGGGAAGCCGTCGCGGTCGCGTTCGTGCTTGCCCATCCGGCGAAGATTGTCCCCATTATCGGCTCGCAGCAGCCCGCCCGGATCGCCCGCGCCGCCGATGCGCTGAAGGTCAGGCTCTCCCGCGCCGACTGGTACGGTATCCTTCAGACTTCCATGGGAGCGCGTCTGCCATGAGGCATCCAGCGGAAATCTCCTGGTTCTCGGCCCTTTGCGACGACGATTACGAGTTCATGGGTGTGCCCGATCCTGCACTCGCCAGCTCGCTCGATCATTGCCGCGACATTGTCATGCGCGCGGAGGAGGGTGGTTTCGACAATATTCTCCTGCCGTCCGGCTATGCGCTCGGCATCGACAGCGTCGCCTTCGCGGGCGCCGTCGCGCCGCTCCTGAAGCGGATGCAGCTTCTCGTCGCGGTCCGTTGCGGCGAAATGTGGCCGCCCCAGCTCGCGCGCCAGCTCGCAACGCTCGATCACATGCTGCATGGCCGCCTGACCGTCAACATCATCTCGTCGGACCTGCCGGGCGAGGCGCTCGACAGCGCGCCGCGTTACGCACGCACGCTGGAAGTCATGGAAATCCTGCGCACGCTTCTCTCCGGCCATCATCTTTCGCACAAGGGCGAGTTCTACAATCTGGAGCTCGATCCGCCGCGCATCGTCCGCCCGCATGACCGCCTGCCACCCTTCTATTTCGGCGGCTTGTCGGATCACGCGCGCGATGTCGCGGCAAAGGCCGCGGATGTCTTCCTGATGTGGCCCGACCGGATTGAAAACATCCGCACGGTGCTGGATGACATGCGAAAGCGCGCCACATCGCATGGCCGGTTGTTGCGCTTCGGCTACCGCGTCCATGTCATCGTCCGCGAAACGGAGGCCGAAGCCCGTGCCGCGGCTCGCCGTCTCATGTCGAAACTCGACGATACGGTGGGCGAGGAAATCAGGAAGAAGTCGCTCGACGCCACCTCCTTCGGCGTCCGGCGCCAGGCTGAAATGCGCGACGAGGCCGACGACGAAGGTTTTGTCGAGGACAATCTCTGGACCGGCATCGGCCGAGCGCGCTCGGGTTGCGGCGCCGCCATCGTCGGCGACCCGGACCAGGTGCTGAAGAAAATCGAGATCTATCGCTCGCTCGGCCTCGATGCCTTCATCTTCTCCGGCTACCCGCATGCCGATGAATGCGATCTCTTCGCGCGCCATGTGCTGCCGAAGCTCGATCACGGGCCGCTTTTCTCTCGCGAGGCGGCGCGGTGAGAGGGTTCGCCGTCTGCGTTGCGCTCTTGTCGGGGCTTGTACTGCCTGCGCATGCCGAAGCGCCGCAGCGTCCGCCCGAACGCCCGCCGGAACGCATCGTGTCGATCAATCTCTGTTCCGACATCCTCGCCGCCGATCTCGCCGCGCCCGGCACGCTCAAATCCGTCTTCCGCCTCGGCCGCGATCCGGGCGATTCGCCCGTCGCGCATCGGCTGCAGCACATTCCGCCGAATGACGGCCGCCTCGAGGACATTCTTCCCTTCGCGCCCGACCTCGTGCTTGCGCATGAATGGTCCTCGCCCTTCACGCTCGATCTCATCCGCCGCATCGGCATTCCGCTCGCGACCGTGAAGGATGCGCGCAGCTTCGCCGACATCCGGGAAAACATCCGCACCGTCGCCGCCGCGCTCGGCCGCGAGGAGAGGGGGGAGACGGTCATCGCGGAGTTCGATGCCGCGATGGAAGCCGCGCGCCGCGAGGGCGAGGGGCCAACCGCCATTCTCTATCAGGACCTCGGCAGTGCCGCGACGCCGAACTCCATTCTCGGCCGCATCCTCTCCCATACCGGCTTCCGCAATGTCGTCACGGCGGAAAACGAGGTCGGTCTCGTCTATCCGGGCATCGAGGACGTGATCGCGCTTCGCCCCGAGCTTCTGGCGCTCGGCGTCTATCGCCCGGACGCACCCTCGCAGGCAAAGGCGCTGCTCGAGCACCCCGCGCTCCGCCTCTACCGCGAGCGCTACGCGTCGGAAGTCCATCTTCCCGCACGCGACTGGACCTGCAGCACCCGCTTCGTCGCCGGCATCGCCGCCCGCCTCGCCGCCGCCCACGACGCGATGACAGACGAACGGCGCGAACAGCATTCTCTTCTCACCCTCCCCCCGTGGGAGGGTCAAACCGTCGAAGACGGTTTGGGGAGGGGGCGCAGATGAAGCGGCATATAGATGCCTGGGCCGTAAACCTCTCCCTCGCCGCCCTCGCGGCGCTCCTCTTCGCCGCCTCCATCTATGTCGGACGCGGCGGTGAACTCCTCGCCGACAAGTTCGAAACCATAAGCGCGGTCGACCGCGACATCGCCTGGCTCATTCTCACGGAAGTCCGCCTGCCGCGCGCGCTGCTCGGGCTCCTCGTCGGCGCGACGCTCGGCCTCACCGGTGCGGGCCTTCAGGGCCTCCTGCGCAATCCGCTCGCCGAGCCCGGCCTCATCGGCGCGTCGGGCGGTGCCGCGCTCGGTGCCGTTCTCGTCTTCTATTCCGGCCTCGCGGCGGGCACCGCCATGTTCGTGCCCATCGGCGGCGTCATCGGTGCAGTGGCCGCGCTTGCCGTGCTTTATCTGCTCGCGGGCCGCGGTCCCTCCGTCGTCACCATCATGCTCGCGTGCGTCGCCGTTTCCGGCTGCACCGGCGCGCTCACTTCGCTCGCTCTCAATCTCTCGCCGAGCCCCTATGCCGCGCTCGAAATCGTTTTCTGGATGCTCGGCTCGCTGACAGACCGCAGCATGACGCAGGTCTGGTTCGTGCTGCCGTTCATGGGAGTGGGCTGGCTTCTCGTCGCCTCGACCTGGCGCGCCCTCGATGCGCTCTCGCTCGGCGAGGACACGGCGGCGACCCTCGGCTTCTCCATGCGTTCCGTCACGGCCCGCGCCATTCTCGGTACCGGGCTTGCCGTCGGCGCTGCCGTCTCCGTCACGGGCGTCGTCGGCTTCGTCGGTCTCGTCGTCCCGCATCTCATGCGCCCGCTTGTCGGCCAGCGCCCGGCATCGCTCCTTCTGCCTTCCGCCCTTGGCGGCGCAGCTCTCGTGCTCGCGGCCGATCTCTTCGTCCGCATTCCCGTCAACGGGCCGGAGCTGAAGCTCGGCGTCGTCACCTCGCTCATCGGCGCGCCCTTCTTCCTCTGGCTCATTCTGAGAACGCGAAGGGAGGCCCCGTAATGCGCCTCGCCGTCGAAAACCTCCATGCCTCGCTCGGGGGCGCGCGCGTTCTGCGCGGCGTCTCGCTCGCCGCCGACGGCGCGCAATTTGTGGGTCTCATTGGCCCGAACGGGGTCGGCAAGACGACGCTGGTGCGCGCCGTCGCCGGGCTCATTCCTTTCGAGGGTGTCGTCACGCTGGACGGTGCGCCGGTCTCCGCCATGTCCGCGCGCGCCCGCGCCCGCGCCATCTCCTATCTCGCGCAGGGCGAGGGCAGTCACTGGCCGCTCGAGGTTTCGCGCCTCGTCGCGCTCGGCCGCCTGCCGCATCTGGAACCGTTTCATCGCGCGAGCGCGGAAGACGAAGCCGCCATCGAGCGCGCCATCTCTCTCGCGGGCGTCCACGAATTCCTCGGCCGCGACGTGCTGACGCTTTCGGGCGGCGAGCGTTCCCGCGTGCTGCTCGCCCGCGCGCTGGCGGTCGAGGCGCCGCTCATGCTGGTGGACGAGCCCGTCTCCGCGCTCGATCCCTATCACCAGCTCCGCATCATGGAAGTCTTGCGCGCCTACGCCGATGAAGGCCGCATGGTCGTCGCCGTCCTGCACGACCTCACGCTCGCCGCCCGCCATTGCGACCGCTTGATCCTGCTCGACGACGGCAAGATAAAAGCGGACGGCCCGCCGGCGGACGTGCTGACGCCGCAGAACCTCCGCGAGACATACCGCATCGAGGCGCTCATCGGCGAAGGCAGCGAGCCCTTCGTCCTCCCCATCCGCCGCGCGGAATAGCCTACTCCGCCGCGCTCGCCGCCTTGCCGCGTCCGGCGAAATTCACTCGCTTCAGATACTCGATCCCGTCTTCGGCAATCGAGTCGCCGACCATCTCGTCGCCTTCCTTGCGAAGCTCGTCCATGTCGACATAGGTCGCATAGAAGCCCTTCGTCCGGTCGGTGATGATGCCGGCCTTCAGCAGCGTCTTGGTCAGCACCCGGAAGATGTTGTTCTGGTTCGACATGGCCTTGCGGCGCTTGTCGTCGGTGCGGCTCTTCAGCACCTCATGCAGCACTTCCTCCCAGTCGAGGTTGAACTGCGCATAGATCACCTTCTTCTGCTCGGGGTTCGCGAGGTTGAACAGCAGCGTCTGGAAGCATTCCGCCGCCCAGTCCTCGATCGTGTTCCGCTCCTGCTGCGTGAGATGCGGCACGGTCCGGTCCGCCCAGATCTTTCCGAACTTGTGGTGGAACGCCTCGTCCGTCATCACGAGCTGGCAGAGATGCCGGAGAACCGGATCGTTCGAATAGGTATAGAGCGAGGCGAAGGCGCCCATCGCGAGCCCTTCGACCAGCATCTGCATGCCGACGACCTTCTTGTAGACCTCCGGCGCGTTCACGATGTCGGTAAGGAGATTGCCGAGCGTCGGGCCGACGGGCAGGGGCTTCTGCCACCTGGCCTCGATATATTTCGCAAAGCCCGTCACATGCCGCGCTTCTTCGCGCGCCTGGTTCGCCGCATATTCCTGCGCGCCCGGGTCCTTCAATATGTGGCAGAGCGAGGCGGAAAGCGCGAGCGCGCCCGCTTCCCCGTGCAGGATTGAGGAGAGCATCCAGCGCGCGCTTTCATTCGCGAGCGCGATCTTCTCCTCGCCCGAAAGCCGGTCTGCGATCGGCGTCTGCATCTCCAGCACGAAGTCCATCGGAATGACGGTCGTGGTCTTCATGTCGAAGGGCTGGGTGAAGTCGATATATTTCTTGTCGAGCGGGTCCCAGAAATGGTCATGCGTCGCCGAGATGATCTTGTCGAACGCGGTCGAGCGCGCGCCGTAACGGTCGACCTCCATCATCGCGGGGAAGTCGTCCGGCGCCACGGCGTTGTAGGCGCTGTCCTTGGTGATGTCGGTCGAAACCTGGGCAGTCATCGGCTTTCCTCCTCCGCGCGCTTGGTCCTCCGGCGAACCTTGCCAACAATACCGTAAATAGGGACCCAAATGGAATGAACCAGATGGACCATTGGGCCGGGCGGCGGATATCGCCGGTTTTCCCGGCCCTCCGGCCTTTCGCTCGCCATGCCGTTGCGCAATCATGGCCCCCGCGATTCCCGCTTCCGCCGTCCGAGGCCGCCCCCGAAATGCACGACGCGCTCACGCTGAATTCCGTTACCCTCCTCATCGTGATTGCGCTCGGCTGCGGTTTCGCCCTGATGCGGCTCCGCCAGCCCGCCATCGTCGGCTACATCCTGGCGGGCGTCGTGCTCGGCCCGGGCGGCCTCGGCCTCATCCACTCGGCCGAAGGCATCGACCTCTTTGCCGAACTGGGCGTGCTGCTGCTCCTCTTCCTCATTGGCCTCGAACTCAATCTCAAGGCCTTCCGGAGCGTCTTCCGCATTGCGCTTCTCTGCGCGGGGCTTCAGTCCGCCATCGCCATCGGCCTCACCTGGGGCGCGGGCTCGCTGCTTGGCTGGGGCTTCGAGCGCTCGCTGGTGCTCGGCTTCGTACTCTCGCTCTCCTCCACCGCCGTCGGCATCAAGATGCTCGCCGAGATCGGCGAAACCCGCACCCATGCCGGCCGCCTCACCATGGGTGTCCTGATCGCGCAGGACCTCCTCATCATCCCCATGCTGGTGGTGGTGCAGTCGCTCGGCTCCGCCCGCGCGGGCGGCACGGAATTCGACATCCTGCTGGCGGTGAAGCTTTTCGCCGCCGTCGCCGTGCTCGCGGGCGTCGCGGTGATCCTGACGCGGCGCGAGCGCATCACGCTCCCCTGGAGCCGCTATCTCCGTCACCAGCCGGACCTCGCGCCGCTGGCGAACATCGCCTTCTGCTTCGTCTTCGCTGCCGTCTCCGGTTACATCGGCCTGTCACCCTCCTACGGCGCCTTCCTTGCGGGCCTCATTCTCGGCGCCTCCACGGACCGCCGCGCCGCGATCCTGTTCACGGCGCCGGTGCAGAGCCTGCTGCTGATGATCTTCTTCCTCTCCATCGGCCTGCTGATCGACCTCGCCTTCATCGTCGAGAATCTCTGGGTCGTGCTCTTCCTCGTCTTCGTCGTCCTCGTCGCGAAGACAGCCTCCAACATCGGCATCCTCCATTTCCTGCGCGAGCCCTGGGAAAGCGCCTTCATCGCCGGCCTCGTCATGGTCGTGGACGTCACTAAGGAGCTACAGTAACTCTCACCGACGTTCCATGCCATGCCCTGGCGCAGAAATACAACAACACATCGAGAGAGGAATATGTCATTCCTTTCCTGAGTTGTTGTGCTATTGGCTCCTTGTCTCTTTCGCTGTTCTGGCGTTGAGAAGAAGAGAATCACAACCACATTGCACGTGACATGGTGGCAGGCATTCAATCCTTTGAACAAACACCTTTCGTGGTTACTTTCAAATTATACCATCTTCTCTTGCTTATGGAATCGAGCAACTGATGTCTGGCCGATAAGAGTCAAATATTCTCAAAGCCCTCGTCGGGAACAGCCACTGTCGAAGGACAGCCCCACAACGAAAGTCACTGCTGAGGCTAGCAGTGCTCTAATGT
>CAJXOU010000054.1 GCA_913057645.1 uncultured Rhodobiaceae bacterium
CTCATGCCCGCAACCCTCCTCACCCGACGAAGTATCCACCACTTGTTGCAGCCGCCACCCGATCCGACACCGCCAAATCCAGCGCAACTGGAGATCGCATATGCTTAACCGGACAGCAGTGGGCTTGACCCGGGCATCCAGAGCAGAGCGCTCCGAACAGGAGTCATGTCAAGAAGACGCCGCTTGCGCGGCTACTGGATTGCCGGGTCACGGACCTGCGGTCCGGCCCGGCAATGACAGCCTTACTACTTATTATAACGGCCCCTTGCCACCCTCCCCTTTCTCCGGCACTGCTTTGAGGTGATGTGACGGAGGCCCGTGTGGCGGCGGATAGCGACATCGATGCGATTGTGATCGGCGCGGGAGCCGTGGGGCTTGCTTGTGCGCGGGCTTTGGTGCGCGCCGGGCACGAGACGGTGGTGCTTGAGCGGCACGGCGCGATCGGGACGGAGGTTTCCGCGCGGAACAGCGAGGTGGTTCATGCGGGGATCTATTATCCGAAGGACAGTTTGAAGGCGCGGCTTTGCGTGGAGGGGCGCGGGCGGCTTTATGAGTATCTTGAGAGCCACAGGCTGCCTTACCGGAAATGCGGCAAGCTGATCGTCGCGACGGAGGAGAGCCAGCTTGCCGAGCTCGCCGGGATCGCGCAGCGGGCGCGGGCGAACGGCGTCGGGGACATCCGTGAACTGACGAAGCGGGAAGCGCTGACGCTGGAACCGGCGCTGCGCGCGGAGGCGGCGCTGCTGTCGCCCTCGACCGGCATTCTCGATGCGCACTCTTATATGCTGAGCTTGCAGGGCGAGTTCGAGGATGCGGGCGGCATGATCGCCTTTCGCTCGACCGTGACGCGCGTGACGCGCGACGGCGGCGGCTTTCTCGTCCATGTGGAGGGCGCCGAGGCGATGCGGCTTCGCGCGCGGATCGTCGTCAATGCGGGCGGGCTTTGGGCACCGGCGCTGGCGGCGCGGGTGGAAGGGCTCGACGCCGCGCATGTGCCGGAGGCACATTTTGCCAAGGGCAACTACTTCTCGCTGACGTGGCGCGCGCCCTTCTCTCACCTCATCTATCCCGTGCCGGAAGCGGCGGGACTCGGCGTGCACCTGACGCTCGACATGGGCGGCCAGGCGCGTTTCGGGCCGGATGTCGAATGGATCGAGGTCAAGGACGGCACGGAGCCGGACTATGCGGTGAACCCGGCGCGCGGCGACGCTTTCCATGCGTCGGTGCGGCGCTACTGGCCGGGGCTCGCGGACGGCGCGCTGGCGCCTGCCTATTCAGGCGTGCGGCCGAAGCTGAACGGACCGAGCGAAGCGGCGGCGGATTTCGTCGTGTCGGGACCGGCGGCGCATGGGCTGCAGGGCCTCGTCAATCTCTTCGGGATCGAGAGCCCGGGGCTCACGGCATCGCTCGCGATTGCGGAGAGGGTTAAGGGGATGGTGGGAGAATAGGACATTCTGTCGCCTTCCCGCATCGACCACCGCAATGGGGCGAGGCCCATGGATCCCGGCTTTCGCCGGGATGACACTTTTCTTTTTTGGCTAATGCAGAAATTCAGATCGGCAATTCAGACCGACAGAGGCGAAGCAAGGAACGCTTCCGCCCTCACGCTTCCATGAAGCTGTCGATGAAGGCGTTGACGGAGGCGATGGCGCTGCGCATGCGGGCCTTGACGTCGCTGCGGTCATCGCCGGCGGCGAGCTGTTCCGCTTCTTCGGCGAGATCGGCGAGTGCCCAGGCGCCGAGGCCGCGGGCGGAACCCTTGAGGCTGTGGGCAGCGTTCTTCCATTCCTTGTCGTCCGCCGCATCGTCGAGACGGGCGAGATAGACATCGGCCTGGCTGCGGAAGAGACCCAGCAGCTCGTTTTCGAGCGAGCGGTTGCCGAGCGTGTAGCGGGAGAGGTGAACGAGGTCGATGGGACGGCTGCCGCCGGGTGACGCGGTGCCCGTGGAGGGCTCACCCGCTGACTGCATGCTCATTGCCGAAACTCTCATGCCACTGCTCCGTCACCTGACCTGCTCGAGACGATTTTACGGGACCGGACGATACCGATTCGTTAAGAGGCCTGTTCTGAAGGGCTTTTCGGCGCATAACCGCCGCTGCGGCGGCATTGTGTTTATGGTTAATATCGGCTAATGTCAGTCACACAGGGTCCGCCGAACAGCCGTGTAAAGAGCCACCGGCGCCCCAGTAAAAGCCCCCCTCTTCAGCCCCCGGCATGCCCCCCGTGCGCGGGGGTTTTCTTTTGCGCGAGGAGCGGGCGCATCGCGCCGCGGCAGGATGGTTGACGGCTCTCGCGGCATCCGACACCTTGAACGGGCCGCATGTCAGCGCATGGCCGGGAAAGCTCATGAAAAACAGGGATTTGGCGCCGGGTGACACCGCCGCCGCAAGCGAAGACGCCAAGGCGCCCCGGAAGGCTCCCGAGGCGGAGGCCGAACCGCGCGTTCAGGCCGCGAACGAGGACAGCCCGACGGGCGGCGCACTCTACCGCATGATCGCGCGGCGGCCCTCCAAGCGCATCTTCGGCGCGGCGGCGCTGGCGAGCCTGTTCTGCCTCGGCGCGGAGGCCGCCTATCTCTGGGGCCTCTACGGACCGGAGGGACTGCAGACGCTGACCCAGCTCGAAACCGGCCTGATCGCGGCGGCGGCGGTGGCGCCCGTCACGCTGATCTGGATGCTCGCCTGGACGATCTGGCGCGGCCAGGAAATGCGGCTGATGTCGGAGGCGCTGGCCAGGACCGCGATCCGGCTTTCGGACCCCGAAGATTTCGCGACCGACCAGATCACGACGATTTCGGCCGCCGTGCGCCGCGAACTCGGCGAGATGCGGACGGGCCTCGATGCGGCGCTGAAACAGGCGACCGAGCTGAAGGAACTGGTGGAGCGCGAGGTCGAGGAAATCGACCGTGGCTCGGGCCGCGCGGAATTCCGCACACGGACGATGGAGGACCTGCTCGGACGGCACCGGCAGAGCCTCGAGGAAATCGCAAAGACGCTGGGCAGCGAAAGCGACGTCATCTCGCGGGCGATCCGCGAACAGGTGGAGGCGGTGCGCGGGATCACCGGCAAGGCGGGGGACGACCTCGACGCGGCCGGCAAACGGGTCGCCGAACAGGCGGAAGCACTGTCGCGCACCAGCGAAGCGGCACGCGTGGGCGCGGACCAGACGGCGGCAATGCTCGACCGGCAGTCCTCGCGCCTCGAAGTGGTGGCGGAAGCGGCGCTGTCGAAGGCGGAAGAGATCGGCGGGCGCTATGAGCGCCAGCGCGAAACCATCGCCGAGGCGGCGGCCCGCCTCGAACACGAGCATGAGCGGCTCAACGCCATTTTCGAGGCGCATCGCGACGGCATGGACGCCGCCGACAAGGCGCTTGCCCACCACACGGCGGAAATCGGCCGCGCGGTTGCGAGCCTCGGCGCGGGCCTCGACACGACCTTCGAGGCGGCAGCGGCCCGCGCGGCGGCGCTGCGCGAGAGCATCGCCGAGGAAGTCCGGCGCGGCGCGGCGGAAGCAGCGGATGCCTCGACCTCCGTCAGCCGCTCGGCGGGCGCGGCGACGCGCGCCATTGGCGCAACGGTGGACGAATTGAAGGCGGCCTCCGGCGCGCTCGCGAACGACGTCGCGCGCGCGGCGAGCGAGGCAATCTCCGCAACGACGGAAAAGCTGACCGCCGCGACGGCGGCGATGAGCCGCGACATGACGCAGGCGACGGAGAAGCTCTCCTCCGATGTCGGCGCGAAGACGGAAGAACTGCGTGCGCTCGCCGAAGGCGCGGCTTCCGACAGCGAGACGGCGGCGGAACGCTTCAACGCCGCGATGATCCGCCTCGGCGGCACGGCAAAGGAAGCGGGCCGCGCGCTGCACGAGGCGACCGACGACCTCGCGCAACGCATAAACGAATTGCCGGAAGAAGCGGCGGGAAGCGCAGCGGCGCTGCGCGACGTGCTGGAGGAGCAGATCTCGGCGCTCGCGACCATCGCCGAGATCGTGGTGCGCCATGCCCGCACGCTCGACCGCGCGACGCAACCTCCGCCACAGCGGCGCGAAACGGATTTCCCGCGCGCCACGCAGCCCCCCCGCGAGATGGCGCCGCGCGAACCGCAGACGGGACGGCGCTGGGGCATGTCGGACCTCCTCGCCGCCGCCGAACGGCGCACGGGCGAGCACGGCGAGGCGCTGCACCGGGGCAGCGAGCGCGACTTCCAGCGCGCCTCGCTCCACGTGATCGAGACATTGCAGGCGCTCGCCATCGATCTCGACCGGGCGCTGGAAGAAAGCCCGCCGCCGGAACTCTGGCAGCGCTACCAGGCGGGCGAACGCAACGTCTTCGCGCGCCGCCTCTACAACATGGCGGGACGCGAGCTCTATGACCGGATCGGCCAGAAATACCGCAAGGACAGCGAGTTCCGCGGCCATGTCGACCGCTTCGTTTCGAGCTTCGAGGAACTGCTCGGCGCGGCAAGCGGCCGCGACCGCGACAACATCCTGGTCGACACCTACCTGACGTCGGACACGGGCAAGGTCTACCTCATCCTCGGCCAGGCGATCGGGAAGCTGAGCTAGCTGCATTCAATCGTCATTGCGAGGAGCGGCGAAGCCGCGACGAAGCAATCCAGGGGCCGCAAGCTCGGCGTTTGTCGCCCCTGGATTGCTTCGCTCCCTTGCGGTCGCTCGCAATGACGCAGAGAGGTTGGGTCCCTCAGCTCCCCTCGCCTGCCGCGAGGGACTGCTCCAGCGTCCAGGCCGCGATGTCGGTGAGCACGACGTCGAGCGCCTGGTCATAGGCCGCGACGACACCCTCCATCCCGCCAGCAGACGAGGCTTCCGCCGAAAACGTGCGCGAGGCGAGAATGGTACGGTCACGCGCGCGCAGAAGCCGCACGAACAGCTCCACCCTGACCTTCGTGCCGCCCTCTCCGATGCCCGCATCCGAGGGACGGTAGGCCGAGAAGGAGCGGATGTCGCCGACCAGCGCCTGGTCCATCCGCGCGCTGGTGCCGGGGCCGATGACGGCGGGAAAGCTGCCGGTGCCCGCCAGCGTCTCGACAAGAAGCGAGGCGATCATGCGCGGGGAGCGGTCGCTCCAGCGCGCGCCTGCATAATAGGCGATCTGGTTCTCGCTCTGCATGAAGACGATGCGCGTGGTATCGACGGCGGCGGGCGCGGAAAATTCCTCGACGACGAGCTGCACCTGCGACTGTGGCGCGCCGGGCGCAGGCTCGACGGCGGGCGCCGTCAACACATAGAGCGACGGCGCCGGACCGCTGCCGACATCGGCAAGCGCACAGCCGCCGAGCGGCGCAAGAGCGGCAAGAAGAAGAAACGCCCGCCGCACCGGTTCTGCAAATCGATCCATAGTCGCTTTCCCCCTCATTCCGCTTCCACTTCGGGCACGCCATTGCCGACCAGGAATTGTGCCGGATTGTCCTCCGCGCTGGTCGCGATGCGATCGAGCGAGGAGACCAGCGAGCGCGTCTCGGACACGAGCTGCGGCAATTGTGCGAGTCCCGCGCCGACGCCCGGCCCGCCCTGCTTCAAGACGGCATCGAGTTCCTCCGCGACGTCGCGGTAGGCCCGCGCCGCCTCGCGCGCATCCGTGATGAAGGCTTTCACGTCCTCCTTCATGAGATCGTCTGCGCTGCGGCTGATGCTGTTGAGGTTCTTCGACGCTTCCGAAAGCTGCCTGATCGCGACTTCCACATCGTCCGAACTGTCGGCAAGCGTCTCCGACAGGATCGCGATATTGGCGAGCATCTCGTTCACGGACTTCTGGTTGTCGACGACGACCTGGTTCAGTTCCTTCATGAGCTGGTTCGCGCTTTGCAGCGTCTCGGGACCGCTCTTCAGGAGGTCCTGAAGCGAGGACGACGCCGCGCGGATCACGGGATAGTCCTGTCCCGGCTTCGCCTGCAATTCCTCCGACGCCGGACTGCCGCCGGTGAGCTGAATGAAGGCGACGCCGGTGAGGCCCGAAAGCTCGAGCTGCGCGACGGAATCTTCCTTTATCGGCGTCGTCGCCTCGACCCTGATGATCGCAATCACCTTGTTGGGATTGCGCTCCATGAGATGGAGATCCATGACCTTGCCGACCGGCAGGCCGTTGTACTGCACCGCGCCGTCCTCCGACAGGCCGGACACCGACCCGTCGAAGATGATCTTGTAATAGGCGTATTGCTGGTTGAGCTGAACGCCGCTGACCCAGAGCATGAACAGGAATGTGCCGATCACGGTAAGGATCGTGAAGACGCCGATCATGACGTTGTTGGATTTGATTTCCATGGCCGTTACTTGCCCGCAAGAGCCGCGCGCGCACGCGGCCCGTGAAAATATTCGTGGATCCAGGGGTGGCTGCTACGCAACATGTCGTCGATCGTTCCGACGAGGATAACATGCTTCTCCGCCAGCACCGCGATCCGGTCGCAGGTGGCGTGAAGCGAGTCGAGATCGTGCGTCACGAGGAAGACGGTGAGACCGAGCGTCTCCTTGAGGTCGTTGATGAGTTCGTCGAAGGCGGCGGCGCCGATGGGATCGAGGCCGGCCGTCGGCTCGTCGAGAAAGAGGATTTCCGGATCGAGCGCGAGCGCGCGGGCGAGACCGGCGCGCTTGCGCATGCCGCCCGACAGCTCCGAGGGATAGAGCGCGCCCGCCGTATCGCGAAGACCGACCATCGCGATCTTGATGGCGGCGAGTTCGTCCATCAACTGCTGCGAGAGATGGAGATGCTCGCGGTAGGGAACCTGGATGTTTTCGGCGACCGTGAGCGCGGAGAAGAGCGCACCGTCCTGGAAGAGAACGCCCCAGCGCTGCTCGTTCTTGCGGCGCTCTTCCTCCGGCAGTGTCGTGAAATCGATCCCGAAGACGCGGACGCGGCCGGCATCCGGCTTCTTGAGGCCGAGGATGGTGCGGAGCAGGACGGACTTGCCCGTGCCCGAGCCGCCGACAATGCCGATCACCTCGCCGCGCTTCACGGTGAGGTCGAGATTCTCGTGGATCACATGATCGCCGAAGCGGGTGTCGATCCCTTCGACCTCGATGATGGGTTCGCCCTTCTTCGCCATGATCAGACGCCCACCGCGGTGAAGAACATCGCGAAGAGCGCATCGAGCACGATGACGAGGAAGATCGAGCGCACCACCGAACTCGTCGTCATCGAGCCGACCGATTCCGCACTGCCGGTGACCGAAAGCCCGGCGCGGCAGCCGACCAGCGCGATGACGGCAGCCATGAAAGGCGCCTTGATGAGGCCGACCGCGATGGTCCAGAAATCGACCGCCGCCGCCACGCGCTCGATATAGACCGCGGGCGACATGCCGAGCATGACCTGCACGACGAGACCGCCGCCGATGAGGCCCATGATGTCGGCGATGAAGGTGAGAAGCGGCAGCGTGATCATGAGCGCGGCGACGCGCGGCACGACCAGCATGTCCATCGGATCGAGACCGAGCGTGCGCATGGCGTCGATCTCCTCGCGCATCTTCATCGACCCGATCTCGGCCGTGAAGGCGCTGCCGGAGCGGCCCGCGACGATGATCGCGGTGAGGAGGAGCCCCACCTCACGCAGGAAGATGATCGCGATGAGGTTCACCGTGAAGACTTCCGCGCCGAAGGTCCGAAGCTGCACCGCGCCCTGCTGTGCGACCACGGCGCCGATGAGGAAGGTGAGGAGGCAGACGAGCGGCAGCGCATCGAAGCCGGACTTTTCCATGTGATGCACGAAGGGCACCATGCGAAAGCGGCCCGGATGCAGAATGGTGCGCCAGATGGCGGACATGACGCCGCCGATGAAGCCGAGCATGCCGCGCGCCTCGGCACCGATGGCGCGCGTGGTCTCGCCGATCTTGCCGAGGATCTCGATGTAGAGCGGCGGCCCCGGAACCCGCACGGGCTCCGGGATGCCGCAGGAATCGATCTTGTCGAGGAGAAGCTGCTGCGCGTCGTTGACGCCGGTGAGATCGACCTTGAGCCCGCGCTCGCCGAGAAAGAAGGCCGTGCGCTCGAGCACGGTGGCGGACGCGGTGTCGAAGCGGGAAATGCCGGAAAAGTCGATGATGGCGCGGTCGGCCTCGATCTCGCCGGAGGTGACGGCGCGCAATTCGCGGTCCACGGGGTCGAGATGCACGATCGACCAGTCGCCCGTCGCCTCGATGCGCAGGACGCGGTTTTCGATGCCGATCCGGCAGGCGGCCGCCCCTTGCGGCCGCTCCCCCTTGTCGCTGCGTTGTCCCAGTCCGGCCAAAATTCCCCCGATTTCCGCCGTTGAACGCCGGCTGCCCCCCGGCAGGCTCCGGAAAGAGCCAATGTGCCTGCGCCGCAGCCGGACGGCAAGCGCCGCGCCAGTCTGTCGCACATCCTTCACTTTAAAGCGATTTAAGGTAGGTTGCGTTCCAGCCGGTGCCCCGAAAGGGCGCCGGAGGACAGGTTTATCTTCGGGAGGTGCGTGATGCGCGGATTGTGGACTGGACTGGCGGCTCTGGCCGTGGCGATGACGATTTCGGGTGCGACGCTCGCCGACGATGGCCCGGACGCCGAGAAGGGCAAGAAGATCTTCGCCCGCTGCAAGGCCTGCCACACGCTGGAAGAAAGCGGCCCCGACCGCATCGGCCCGAATCTCCACGGCGTTTTCGGCCGCACCGCCGGCACCAAGGAAGGCTTCACCTATTCGAAGGCGATGGTGGCCAAGGGCGAGGAAGGCCTCGTCTGGTCCGAGGAGACGCTGACCGAATATCTGCGCAAGCCCAAGGACCTGGTTCCCGGCGGCAGCATGTCCTTCCCCGGCCTCAAGAAGGACGAGGACCTCGCCAATCTCATTGCTTACCTGAAGAGCGAGACCGGCGCCGAGTAAGCGCCGGTCCCGTCGCGCCTCAGAGCATCTTTTCGCGGGCGTGTTCCGCGCGCGCGGCGCCGATCGCGGTCTCCACGTCCTTGACCTCCTCGGGCGGCGGGATCACCGCCGGGAAGCCGAGCGCGTCGATCCACAATTCCCGGGTCCAGCCGGTCGTGTGATAGAGGTGATGGTCCTCGTCATGGCCGATTATCTCATGCGCCTCGGCCAGCACCTTCTTCACGTCGCCCGCGCCATGTTCCGCGACATGCCCGATCAGTTCCCAGTTCATGTGGTCCTTGGTTTCGGCAAGCACGACGCATTCGCCCGCGACGAGCTGGGCGGCGCCGGGGTCGCCGGCCTCCTTCGCCATCTTCATCGCCTTGACGAGCGACTCGCCGATATGGGCGACGACCTTGCGGCCGGGGGTCTGCGCTTCGGGATCGAGACCGAGCTTCTCGAAGGCCGCGAGCAAGGTTCTGTGATGGGTCTTCGTCTCGTCGAGATAGCCCTGCCACTCTTCCTTCAGATCGTCGTTCACCGCGCAGGAGATCGCCGTCCGGTAGATCTCGATGCCGCCCGCCTCGGTCTCGAGCGCCTGGTAGAGCAGTTCGTGAAGCCGGGTCTCATCCGCTTTTCTGGCCATGGTCACATATCTCCATGAGCTCTCCGTGAAAGAGAGCGGGGTGAAAACAAAACGGGTGTTCGCTGTCAGCCGTTCACGACGCCGCCGCGACGCGGTATTCGCTCTCCGGACCGACATGGTCGATCCGCCATGCCGGCGCGGGATCGCCGACAGGCTGGATGTAGATCACGGGCGGCTGGCAATCGACATGGCCCTCCCAGACCGGACCATTGGCGACGATCGGCATTTCGTAATCGGGGCCGACATAGATGAGGATGCCGCCATTCGGCGGTGCGATCGTCACCCTCAGAAGGACGGTCACCGCTTCTGGCGGCACGAGGCCCGAGAGATCCACCTCGGTCGCATTCGAAAGCAGCTTGCTGGACATTTCTTGTTCCTGTTGTTTGCCCGTTCCCCTTCGTCCGGACGCCCGAAGGCGTCCGCCGTGTCATCAGCCCGTGTTGAAGATTCGCTCAGCTGAAACGGCCATGCCGCCCTTCCGGTTCCGCAGTGCGGGCTGAAAATCGGCGGGGTTCCGGGAAATTCCGGCTCGCAAAAGCACGCGGTTCGTGGAACGGAAGCTGCAACGGCTGAGCCGAGGGCTCGAACTCGTGTTCCGAAGCGGGACACGGGAGGGCCGATAGGTTCATTATGGGGCATTACCCGCGCAAACTGTGCCGCGCGGGCGAGTAACGAGACATGAATCCGACACCTGTCTTCCGCAGACTTTCCGCGATCCTGCCCGGCCTCGTGCTGGTGCTGGCGCTCGCCGTGTCGATCTACAACCCGCAAGGCATGGGCACCTTCCTGCAGGACCAGGTGTTCGACGTCTATCAGCGCATCCTGCCGCGCGAGCCCGGGCCCCTCGGCACCAACGCCGTCTATATCGATATCGACGCGGAAACCGCGAAGACCCATGGCGCCTGGCCCTGGCCGCGCAAGCGGCTGGACGATCTCGTCGAGCGCGTGCGGGACGCAGGCGCAAGCGCCATCGTGATCGACATGCCGCTCGCCGAAGCCGATCCGACATCGGCAAACGAACTCATCCGGCTGTGGTCGCCCTTCCCCGCCGACGGCAACTTCGCCGGGCTCGGCCAGGCGCTCGCGCAACTGCCGAACCACGAGCGCCAGCTGACGGCGCTGCTCGCCTCGACGAATTCCGTCGTCTCCTTCGTCCCCGGCAAGACCGATTACAGCGGCAGGCACGAGCCCTCGCGCGCGGCCGGGATCGACCCCGAAGGCGGCGATCCCCGCCACTACATGACAAGCCACGACACCTGGCGCCCGACGCTGAAGATTTTCGAAGCGGCGGCAAAGGGCAATGGCGCGACCCTGCCCGCCGGCGCGCGCGGCACCACGGTGCGCGGCCTGCCGATGCTGGTCGACCTCGACGGCGCGCTCCATCCCTCGAACGTGCTGGAGGCGCTGCGCGTCTCGGCCGGCGGCAGCGGCTACCGCGCCCAGGTGGCCACGCCCGAAAGCGGCTTCTCCTTCGAAATCGAACCCGGCATCGAGCGTGTCGCCATCGACGGCACGCCTTTCGCCGCGCGCACATGGAAGAACGGCGAGCTCCGCCTCTATTTCGGCGGCGAGGAAACGCGCCGCCGCATTCCCGCCGGACGCATTCTCGCGGGCACCGCCGACCTTGAGGCGTTGAACCAGCGCATCGCCGTGATCGGCGTGTCGGCCAACGGCTCCGACCGCCTCTACATGACGCCCGCCGGCATCGAGATGCCCTCCGGCGCCATCGCCGCCAACGCCATCGACCAGATCGCCAACGGCCAGTTCCTGCTGCGTCCGGGCTGGGTTTCCGCCGCCGAGCAGGTGTTCATTCTGGTTGCAGGCCTGATCGTCATTCTCGTCGTGCGCCGCTTCCGCTCGCGCTGGGGTCTGACGCTGACGGTGCTGCTGGCCGCGGGCGCCAGCTACGGCTCGTGGTGGGCCTTCGAGACCTATCGCTGGCTGATCGATCCGGCGCTTGGCAGCGTGACGCTGTTCGCTGCCGCCCTCACCTGCACGCTGATGACGCGGCTCCACACGGAAGACGAGATCCGCTTCGTCGAAACCCAGTTCGGCCGCCGCCTGCCTTCCGCGGGCCTTGCCAAGGTGAAAGCCAATCCGCGCATGATCCATGGCGAGGGCGCGCTGCGCGACGTGACCTCCGTGGTCGCGGGCCTGCGCGGCTTCAACGTCATCTCCGACCGCTATCTCGAGGATCCGACGGCCTATGCCGATATTCTCAACCGCTTCTTCTCGCCGATGACGAAGATCGTGCTCGACCGGAACGGCATGGTGGACCGGACCGTCGGTGACGCGCTCTATGCGGTGTGGAACGCGCCGCTCGACGCGGGCGACCATGCCTCCAAGGGCTGCGACGCGGCGCTGCGCATGGTGGAGAACCTGGAAGCGCTGAACGAATTCCTGGAGGAGGACGCGCGCCGTCAGCATCTGAGCCATGTGCCGCTGAGCCTGTCGATCGGCATCGATACGGGCACCGCGATTGCCGGCAACATGGGCGCCGTGCAGCGCTTCGATTATGGCGTGCTCGGCGAGCCGGTGAGCTTCGCGGCCTATCTGCAGAAGAACGCGCGCCACTACGGCCCCGCGATCATCGTCGGCGAAGGCACGCAGCGCGCCGTGGGCGACCGCTATGCGCTGCTCGAGATCGACCTCGTCTCGACGCCCCGCCACCCGGAAGGCCGCCGCGTCTATGCGCTGCTCGGCGACCCGATCATGCGCGCCAACCCGAAGTTCCGCGCGCTCCAGGAAGCGCATATGCTGATCTTCTCGGCCTATCGCAACCAGCGCTGGGCGGAGGCGCGCGCCGCCATCGCCGAGTGCCGCAAGCTCAACGGCGCGATTCCGACGCTGTACGATTTCTACGAGGCGCGGATCGAGCAGTACGTGGCAAACCCGCCGGGCGAGCACTGGAACGGGGCCTGGTTCGCGGGCAGAATCTGAACCGGATCCGCCCGGTCCCGTTTTGGGGCTTGGAGACTGCGCACACAAAAGCCATCATCGCGCGCCAGTTTCCAGATTGCCTTGAAGCCCGAGACCCCGAGCCCCTGCCCATGCGCGAAATCACCGTCGAAGCCCAGTCCTGGCCGATTGCCGGCGCCTTCACGATTTCGCGCGGCGCGAAAACGGAGGCGCGCGTCGTCGTCGCGACGGTGAGCGAGGACGGCATGACGGGGTACGGCGAATGCGTGCCCTATGCGCGCTACGGCGAAACCGAAAAGGACACGATTGCCGCCATCAAGGCGCAGCAGCCGGCGCTCTCCGACGGCCTCACCCGCGAGGCGCTGCAACGCGCCATGCCGCGCGGCGCGGCGCGCAACGCGCTCGATTGCGCGATGTGGGACCTCGAGGCGAAGCGCGCGGGCCGACCGGCATGGGAACTCGCAGGGCTCGCGAAACCGCGCGCGCTGACCACCGCCTATACGCTGAGCCTCGCGGCACCCGACGCGATGGAGGCGGCCGCGGCCGCGGCGGCGGACCGCCCTCTCCTGAAACTGAAGCTCGGCCAGGGCGGCGACGAGGACATCGCCCGCGTGGAGGCGGTGCGCGCCGGCGCGCCGCGCGCGGCGCTGATCGTCGATGCGAACGAGGGCTGGAAGCCGGAAGATGTGATGCCGCTGGCGCGGGAATTCGCGCGGCTCGGCGTCTCGCTGATCGAACAGCCCGTGCCCGCCAAGGACGACGAGGTGCTGCGCGGGATCGCAAGCCCGGTGCCGCTCTGCGCCGACGAAAGCGCACACGGGCTCGAAGGCATGAAGCGGCTCGTCGGTCTCTACGACTTCATCAATGTGAAGCTCGACAAGACCGGCGGCCTCACCGAGGCGCTCTCCGTCATGCGCTGCGCGAAGGCGCGGAAGCTCCGCGTGATGGTCGGCTGCATGGTCGCGACCTCGCTCGCCATGGCGCCCGCGATGCTCGTCGCGCAACAGGCGGATTATGTCGACCTCGACGGGCCGCTGCTGCTGGCAGAGGACCGGAAACCGGCGCTGCGCTACGAGGGCAGCCTTGTCTATCCGCCGGAAGCGGAGTTGTGGGGTTAGGCTAGCGCTTTCAGCGCCACAAGCTGCTCTTCCCACCAGCCGCCCTGCATGGTGAGGAAGGCGCGGCTGTCGAGACCGTGGCGCGCGGGATGGTCCGGCGGGAGCGTCTCCCAGCCGCGATGCTCGAGCAGGATGCGCGTGCCGGTATCGTTCGCCTTGAAACGGATATCGACTTCCGTGACCTGCCCCTCGCGATAGTTCGGCCCGCGCCACTCGAAGACGAGGCGCCGGCCCGGCTCCCAGACGAGAATGCGGCCGGCCTCGTAGAGCTCGCCCTTCGCTTCGTCATAGATCTCGACGAGACGCCCGCCCTCGCCCGGCTCGAAACGCATGGTGCCATTGAGCTTCGGGCGGAAGCGGAACTTCGGACCGCGCTGCCACCATTGGTCGACCTCTTCGGTAAAGAGGCGAAAGGCCTCTTCCGGTTCGACCTCGAGGGTGATCGCGACGGTGACGCTGGCGCTCACTTCTTCTTCCTCTTGCGCGTCTTGCCTTCGGCGTGAGCCTTGAAAGCGGTGAGCTGCGAGGTCCAGAAGGCGGCGACCTCCTCGAGCCATGCCTGAAGGTCGGCGAAGGGCGCGGCGCGCAGACGATAGACGCGCAGGCGCCGGTCGTCTCCCGCCTCCTCTTCCTCGATGAGTGCATTCTCGCGCAGGACGCGCAGATGACGGCTGACGGCCGGCCCCGAAATCTCGAAGGCGGCGGCAAGGTCGCCCGCGCGCATCGGCCCCTCGCGCAGGAGATCGACCATGCGCCGCCGGGTCGGATCGGCAAGCGCCGCCAGCACGCGGTCGATCTGTTCCTGTGCGGGCTCGCTCACCCCTTGCCCTCGACCTTGAGGCCGGGGCTCGCCTTCTCCATGTCGGCGTTGGAGAGGACGCGCATCGTCTGGCCGAAGGTCCAGAAGTGACCCTCCGGATCGAAGACGCGGTAGATCCTGTCGCCGTAGAACTGGTCTTCCGGTTCGGCGGCGATGGTCGCTCCCACCGCCTTCGCCCGTTCGTAATGCGCCATGACGTCCTTCACCTGGACATGGATGCATTGCGTGTTCTTGCCGTCCAGGCTTTTCGGGCTTGTGGGAAAGTCCGACCAGCCCGTGCCGCCGAGCATGATGCGGCCATTGCCGTATTCCATCTCCGCATGCTGGATCACGCCGTCGTCGCCCGTGACGCGCAGGCAGGTTTCGAAACCGAAAGCCTGTTCGAGCCAGTCGAGCGCGGCATTGGGGTCGTCGTAAAAGAGCGCGGGCACGACCTGCGCGGCGGCGCTGCCGGTTTTTTCTGACATGGGTGTTCCTCCCTGTTCGCGATGGACAGGGAGGTATTTAACACCAAGGCTAATATTTAATCAATACGTTAAATATATCGATCAGATATCGAGCACGATCTTGCCGAAGTGGGACGCGCCCTGCATGAGCCGGAACGCTTCCTGCGCATCGGCGAGCGGGAAACGCTTGTCGATGACGGGATGAATGTCGTTCTGCTCGATGGCGCGCGACATTTCCTCGAAATGCGCGCGGCTGCCGACGGTGATGCCGCTGATCTTGAGGTTCTGCGCGAAGATCGCGGCGACGTTCACATCCTTGGTGAGGCCGGAGAGAATGCCGATAACGGCGATGTGGCCGCCGACGCGCGCGGCCGTGATCGACCGCGGGAAAGTGTCGGCGCCGCCGACTTCGACGACATGGTCGACACCGCGCCCGCCGGTGAGCTTGCGCGCTTCCATCTCCCAGTCGGGCGTCTGTTTGTAGTTGATCGACGCATCCGCACCGAGCTTCTTCGCGCGCTCGATCTTCTCGTCGGAAGACGAGGTGACGATGACGCGTGCGCCCATCGCCTTCGCGAATTGCAGCGCGAAGATGGAAACACCGCCCGTGCCCTGCACGAGCACCGTGTCGCCCGCCTTGAGACCGCCTTCGACCACAAGCGCGCGCCATGCCGTGAGGCCCGCGCAAGGGAGACAGGCGACTTCCTCGTCGGAGAGATTGGCGGGGGCCTTCGACATGCCCTCGGCGGAGAGGCACATATATTCCTGCGCGCAGCCGTCGATGGGGCTGCCGAGCGCCGTCGGTCCGAGATTTTCGGCGACGGGACCGCCCGACTGCCAACCCTGGAAAAAGCTCGGCGCGACGCGGTCGCCCTTCTTCAAACGCTTGACGCCCTCGCCCACCTCGACGACTTCGCCGCAGCCGTCCGACAGCGGCACCATCGGCAGAAGCTTCGGATTGCCGCCGAAGGTGACGGTGGCGAGATCGCGATAATTGAGCGAGCCCGCCTTCATCTTCAGCACGACCTCGCCCGGGCCGGGCTTCGGCACGTCGCGATCCTTGAGCTTCAGATTGTCGATTCCGAAATCGCCTTCGAGCACCAGCGCACGCATCAGTGTTCCTCCGTCCATGAATGCTTTTGCCGCAGAAACTGGCGCATCTGCGGGCAAAGTCAAACGGCGGAAAATTGACGCAAGGGAGACGGCGCGTCAGCGCGGGGCGTCGCCCTTGATCTGCGTGCGGTGCATGACACGGCGCTCACTTCCGTCGAAGCGGTCGCGGCGGTGAATGGCGCAACGATTGTCCCAGATCAGGAGGTCGCCGAGCCGCCACCTGTGCGTCCACGAAAACTCCGGTTTCGCGCAATGCGCCCAGAGCCGGTCGAGCAGTTCTTCGCTCTCCTCGACGGCATAACCTTCGAGATAGCCGTTGAGGCGTCGGCCGAGATAAAGCGCCTTGCCGCCCGTCGCCGGATGCGTGCGGATCGCGGGGTGCTTCGCGCCGGGCGCGCTGCGCACATCGAGAACGACGCCCGCGCCCGCGCGGAGTTCGCCGACGCTTGTCGTGCTGGAATCGTGATTGACGATGCGGCCCTCGATGGCAGCGCGGAGATCGTCCGGAAGTTCCTCGAGCGCCTTGTACATGTTGGCGAAACTCGTATCGCCGCCCTTCGACGGAATTTCGAGCGAATAGAGCACGCTCGCCATCGGCGGTTCCGCGACATAGGACATGTCGGTGTGCCACTCGGCTTCCTTGTCGCCGAGCGCGCCGATGGGCTTCCCGTTTTCGAGGACGTTGGAGATGATCCAGATCTCGGGACGCGACAGCGCCTGCCCGCCCGCCATGTCGGTCGCGCTGGCGGGCGCGATGTCGAGTTCGCCGAAATTCCTCGAAAACCGGATCAGGTCGTCGTCGGAAACCTTCTGACCGCGAAACAGCAGGACGATGTGATCGTACCAGGCCTGCTGCACGGCTTCGAATTCGTCGCTCGTCAGCGGCTTCGAGAGATCGAGCCCGCGCACTTCCGCGCCGAGCGCCCTGCCTGTCGGGATAACTTCAACTGCCATTTTCCTGGCTCCGTTCTTCTTCCTGCCCGTCTTCTTCGGGGACGAGCACCTCTCCCTTCCAGCGCATCGCAACGAGGACAGCGCCGCCAAAGGCGATGGCGCCGGCCGCCGCCATGAGGAAATAGGCATGGGGCCCGAGTTCTTCATATATGGGTCCGACGCCGATCGTCACCAGCCCCATGATAACGCCAGATGCCATCGCCGCGTAGAGGCTCTGGGCCGTGGCCGCAAGCCGGGGCGGCGCGGCCTGCGTCACGAACTGGACGGCGCCAAGATGCGCCGCCCCGAAGGTGAGGCCGTGAAGCACCTGCATCAGGAAAAGCACGGCCAGCGGCGGGCTCAGCGCCGTGACCGTCCAGCGCAGAACGGCGGCGGCGGCCGCAAGCATCAGCAGGCGCACCGCGCCGAGCCGCGCCATGATGGGCCCCGAGACATAGAAAAGGACGATCTCGGCGACGACGCCTGTCGCCCAGAGAAGGCCGATCACCGTGTCCGAATAGCCCTGCCCCTGCCAGGCAAGCGAGCCGAAGGCGTAGTAGACGGCATGGGTCGCCTGGGTGAGGCTCGCAGCGAGCACGAAGAGAATGAAAACCGGATGCCGTCCGATCCGCAGAACATCCGCAAACTGGCTTCCGCGGCGCACGGGCTTGCGCACGGGCGGCTTTTCGCGCGGGAGCAGCCAGATGCCCGCGACGTTGAGCGAGAGCGCCGCGACAAAGCAGAGCGCTATAATGGAAGGCGGGTTCCATTCCAGAAGCCATCCCGCGCCGACGCTGGCGAGGATGAAGGTGATCGATCCCCAGAGCCGGACGCGACCGTAATTCATGCCCCGGTCGATCCGCGCGCGCATTGCCATCGTCTCGATGAGAGGCGAGATCGACGGAAAGACGGCGTTCAACACCAGCGCGACGAGAAGAATGAGGCCGAAGCCCTCTACCCAGAGGAAAAGCGCCGCCGAGACGAGCGACGCCCAGGCGAGCCAGACCATGACGCGCCGCCGGTCGCCGATCCGGTCCGCGACGGCGGCGAAGAACGGGCTCACCACGATGCGCAGGAACAGCGAAAGCGCGACGACCAGCGAAATCTCCGTCGCGTCGAGCCCTTGCGCTTTCAGCCATACCGGGAAGAACGGCAGATAGACGCCCGTGAACAGGAACATCGTGCCGTAGACAGTCGCGAGACGGATGGAGAGAGACATGATGAAGGGCGTTCCCCGGCGGTGCCCACTGATAGCGCGCCGCCCGCGCCGGGGGAAGGCCCCCTCCCCGCCGCGTTATCCGAAAGAGGGGAAAGGCAGTTCGCGTCGCTCCATCGTAGCGACGAGATAGTCCCAGATGCGGGCTTCGAGGCCTGCAGCCCAGGACGCCTGCGACCCTTCCACATGGGTCTGCAACTCGATCAGAAGCGCGGCAAGCTCGGCATTGTTCGCTTCGAGGACGGAAATGCGGAGCGAGGCGTCCAGGGTTTCCGCCGCCGAGGTGAGCCGCTGCTTCAGCGCCTCGTCCTCGACAAGCGCCGCCGCGTGGGAGAAGAGCGAGCGCATCTCGCTGTTCTCCGCGAGCCGGATGTCGGCGGCGCGGTCATGGAGTTCGCCGGTCATGTGGAGCATCAGCCCCATGATGCCGACATGGCCCATCGAATATTCGGCCGAGAGATGCGGCGCGACATCGCCGAGAAGCGTGCCGAAAAATCCCTGCATCACGACACCGACATCGGGCTTCATGCGCGTGCCTCCTTCGAAAGAGCGGCAAGCCGCTTTGCCAGTACGCGGTCATGCACGTCGGTGCAGTACCAGCTCGAAAAGGCGAGGACGGGATCGCGGTTGGCGCCGGTCTGGTATTCCTTGCCGGCGGAAATCCAGATCGCGAGGCCTTTCAGCGAATTGAATATCTCCCACCAGCGCAGGCGCACCGGGTCGATCTTCATGCCGCTCGCCTCTTCCCAGAGACGGAAGGCTTCCTCGCGCGCGATCATGCCACCCGGCCGCTCCGGCTGTTTGAACGCCCAGAGCGGATCGGCCGCCCAGGCGACATCTTCCAGCGGATCGCCCAGATGGCACATCTCCCAGTCGAGAATGGCGCGGATGTTGCCCTCGCCGTCGAACAGGAAATTGCCGGTGCGATAGTCGCCGTGAACCACCGAAATCTTTTCGGTGGGCGGCGGCGGATTGCGCTTCAGCCAGCGGATCGCGGCGCGCGCGACGGGCTGCGGCACGAGCTCGTCCTCGTCGATCACCTTTTCCCACTTCTCGAGCTCGCGGGCCCAGCATTCGTCCGGTGCAACCGGCTCCATGTTGGCGGAAAAGCCGATCGCTTGCGGGTCGGCGGCAGAGATGTGACCGAGATGCGTCCAGAACTGACGGCCGATCTTTCCCGCATGCGCACCATAGGGATCGTCATTGAAGGCGGAACCCGCCGCACACCCCTCGATCTGCTCCATCACGAAGAAGGGCCGGTCGAGCCATTTGAGATCGGTTTCGAGATAGAGCGGCTCCGGCACCGGAAGCCCGGTCGGGTGAAAGGCGCGGTAGGCATTGTATTCGAGGTCGCGCTCGGTCTCGATCAGGCTCGCGACGGGATCGCGTCGCAGAATCAGGGCACGCTCGACCCGCGTGCCGCCCTCCTCCCAGCTTGCCCGCAAGCGAAACGTTTCGCGGCTTGCGCCGCCATGAATGCGCGAGACGCCGCTCACCTCGATGTTCGAGGCGGCGGGCATCCGATGCGCGAGATAGGCCGCAACGCGGGGTGCGAGATCTTCCATCGCCGTCCTACTTCGCCGGGTCGAGAATGTCTTTGAAACCGGACGGCGCATGCGGCCCGATCACCATCTGCTCGAGAATGCCGCAACCTTCCCGCTTCGATCCGTCCGGCAGCGTCATCACCGCATCGGAGATCGCCTGGATGTGGAGATGCGGCGGCGCGAAACTCTTGATGTCCGAGAGCTTGAATTCCTCATAGCCGAGCGCGTTGTCGCCCTTGTGAGCGCCATGCGCCCATTCGGGATGCCCATAGCCGATGCCCAGCATGTAGAAATTGTATTTCGGCGTGAGGTCGATCCGCGTCTTCTCGCCCTTGCGCGTCTCGAAGAAAATCGAGGCCGATTTCGCATGGCGCGAACCCGAAACATAGCCGATCTCGTAGCTGACGCGATCCATCTCCTGCGGCTTCGCGTCCTCGCCGAGTGGACACATGACGCCGGAGAGGTTCCACGGATCGCCATGCTCGTCGTCATTCACATGGAAGAGCGTGATCCGGTCCTCGAAATTGAGCGGCGCCCAGAGCCAGAAGAACTGGAACTCCATCGGCGGCACCATCGGCTGCGCGTCGGCGGCACCGATGGGACGCACGCCCCACGAACGGTCGCGCGTTCCGACATAGTCTGAGGACTTCACCTCGATGCGCTTGCCCTTGACCTCGATCCAGCCTTCCCATGTACCGTTCTGCGTCATGCGCGTCAGGTCCATCATGATGCGCGGGCCGTTGCGGCGCGTGAAACGCGGCTCCTTGAGCGCGGGCGCACGGCCCGTGAAAGTCAGGTCCGCCTTGATGCCGTATTCGTTGTCGGCGACGCGGATGCGGAGCGAATGAAGAGGCTCCACGACGTCGACGGAGACGGGACCGACCGTCATGTCCATGCGCTCCGAATTCAGAAAGCGCGAGGCGTGGAGATTGTGCTGCACGCCGTCGACGATGACGCTGAAGGCGGCGTCGATGATGTTGATGTGCGGATAGACGCCGAGCGCCGCGGCGAAGAAGACATCTCCCGAGCGCGTGTAACCGTTGAAGAAATAACGGTCGTAGAAATTGCGGTCCGTACCGGAAAACGCGATCGGTTCCGGTGTCTGGTGAATCGGATAATCGTCGGCCTTGGTGAGCATCTCTGTCCCTCCCCGCTCCGGCTTGTTGCCGCCGGATACGTGTTCTTGTTCTGATGGCGCAACAATGACCTCGGCGCGACGCAGGGTCAACGCGCGCGGCAGACCGGACATTCCGACTGACGCAACGGAACCGCCGAAGCGTCAGATTTCGATCATCTCGAAGTCGCCCTTGGGCGTACCGCATAGCGGACAGATCCAGTCGCCGGGAATATCCTCCCATCGGGTTCCAGGTTCGATTCCCTCGTCCGGCAGCCCCTCGGCCTCGTCATAGATGAAGCCGCAGGTCATGCATTGCCAGGTGCGCCAAGCGGTCTTTCGATCGCTCATCGCTCCGCCCCGCTCAGTGCATCCGGTAGGAGATCGGAACCGATTTCGGCCCGCAGACGAAATTCGCTTCCATCCGTTTCGGCGCGCCGGCAAGTTCGAGCGCTTCGAGACGCGGCAGCAATTCTTCCCAGAGAATGCGCATTTCCATGCGGCCGAGATGCTGGCCGAGGCAGACATGGGCGCCGTAACCGAAAGCGACATGCTTGTTGGGCGAGCGGTCGACGCGGAAAGCGAAGGGATCCTCGAACACATCCTCGTCGCGATTGCCTGAGGGATAGGAAAGCATCATCCAGTCGCCCTTCGCGATCTTCTGCCCATGCATCTCGGTATCCGCGGTGGCGCTGCGCATGAAATGCTTCACGGGCGTGACCCATCGGATCGACTCCTCGAGATAGCTCGGGATGAGTGAGGCATCGGATTTGAGCTTCGCGAACTCGCCCGGGTTTTCCGCAAGCGCCCACAGCCCGCCCGCCGTCGTGTTCGACGTCGTGTCGTGGCCAGCCGTCGCGGCGATGATGTAGTAGGACATGGCTTCCAGATGACCGAGCGGCTGGTCTCCGATCTGCCCGTTCGCGATGACGCTTGCGAGGTCGTCGCGCGGACAGGCGCGCCGGTCTTCCGTCATGGCGTTGAAATATTCGATGAACTCGCCGACCGTGGCGCCGATCTGCGCCAGAGCCGCATCCGCATCCGCGATCTCGGCCCTGTTGCGGTTGAGATCGGGATCGGCACTGCCGAAGAGCTCCTGCGTGAGCTTCAGCATGCGCGGCTCGTCGGACTCCGGCACGCCAAGCACTTCCATGATGACATGGAGCGGATAGAGAAAGGCGACATCGCGCGCGAAGTCGCAATTGCCGCCCATATCGGCCATCCGGTCGATGAAGCCTTTCGCGATCTCGCGGATGCGCGCCTCGAGCTTCTTCAGATTCTGCGGCATGAACCAGGACTGGGTGAGCTTGCGGTAGGCGAAGTGATCCGGATTGTCCATCTGCACAAGCGAGCGCACGAGATGGGGAGAGCCGCCCATCATCTCGCGCACCTTGCGGTCGACCTCGATGGGGGTGAGCGTCGTCGCGCGGTCCCCATTGTGGAAGAGTTCGTTCTGACGCTCGACGGCGAGAATGTCGGCATGTTTGGTCACGACCCAGAAGGGATCGAAGCCTTCGGGGTGCGCCTGCGCGAAGGGCATGTCCTTGCGCAACCGCGCGAAGGCGTCGTCGACGCGCGCCCCGTCCGCATAGGCCTTGGGGTCGATGATGGTCTGGGCAATTTCCTGCGGGATCATGGCCGTTCTTTCTGCTGCAAACGTTAAATCCATAAGAAATTTATGGGTTTTCGGATGCAAGCTCAAAGCGGCAAGTCGTCGCTGAAAATGGGATCCTTTCAGCGAAAGAGCGCGATGACGCTACGTCTCAGATTTCGACCATGTCGAAATCGGCCTTCGGGGTGCCGCAATCCGGACAGACCCAGTCCTCTCCCACGTCTTCCCAGCGCGTACCGGGCGGCAAGCCATCTTCGGGCAGGCCGTCTTTCTCGTCATAGATGAAACCGCACGTCGCGCACTGCCACTTTCTGTAGGCCATCGCCATGGAGACCTCCCTTGGTACGTGTCATCCTTTAATCTAGCGCGACGCTGCGTCATTTGCAGGGAAGCGCCTTGTCATTCCTGCCCATAAGACCAATATGACCGAAAATCCCGCACCGCCCAGTCCGGCAGCCGCGGAGACAGGGAGGATGGCATGCGCATTTTCATCACCGGCGCGTCGGGCTTCGTGGGCGGCGCAGCCGCGAAAAAACTGAGCGGTGCGCATGAGGTGCTGGCCCTGTCGCGCTCCGAGAAATCGGATGCCGCGATCTGCCCCGCCGCCGCCACGCCCGCCCCCGGCGACCGCGGCTGCG
>CAJXOU010000055.1 GCA_913057645.1 uncultured Rhodobiaceae bacterium
TCCTTGCGCAGTTCCACGACTGACACCTCCGACCACGGCATCGCACAGCTCCCTTGCCGAACAATCCATGGTCAATTGTGTCACCCATGTCTCCGAACAGGTGTTACCCATCTCCCAAGTCCATACACCCTTGAGGGGTGAGGGGCGACTTGCGTAGCAAGCGAAAAGGTCCGGTGGACCTTTTCGAGACCCGAACGCCCGGAGCGCAAGCGCAGGGCAAGTCAAACTGCCAAAGGCAGTTTGGGGCGGGGGCTCTGAATATCGTCGGATAAAATCATGGGCGGTGTTCCTCGCAGCAGCGCCGGGACCCCGCCCCGAAATCTGCTTCGCTGTCGCTCGCATATTTCGACCCTCCCTCAAGGGGAGGGTGGGAGAAAGAGCAACAGCGCCTGCTACTCTTCCTCTTCCCAGCCGAAATCGGGATAGCGTTTCTCCGCCACGTAGGGTCCGCCGCCGGTGCTCGTCTTGGCCGAAAAAAGCGTGAAGCGTTCGGCGGTAAAGGGCGGCGCGGCGAAGGGCGAGTTCGCGCGGATGAAATTGTAGACCGCGCCCGTCTCGACACGGCCGAGCCGGGCAATCGTCACATGCGGCATGAAGTTCCGCGTCTCGGGCTTGAGACCCACGCGCCGCATCGCGCTTTCGTGCCGCCCCTGCAGGATGCGCAACGGCTCGGAGGGTTTCACGCCGGCCCACAGCGTGTGCGGCCGCTTGCCGCCGAACTCGCCAAGCCCTTCGAGTTCGATCTCGAAAGGATGCATGGATATTTCCGCCAGCGCCTCGTCGATATCGTCCGCTACATCTTCGGCGACGTCGCCCGCAAAGCGCAGCGTGATGTGAAAATCCGGCCGCTCGATCCAGCGTGCCCCGTCGAGCCCGCGCTGCAGCCGCGCCAGCCGCTCCGCCGCTTCGTCGGAAATCTCCAGCGCGGTGAAAAGGCGGATCATGGTTGTGGTTCGCGCGTCGTCAGCGAGGTTTCGGCTTTCGTTTCTTCTTACCTCCCCCTTGCGGGGAGGTCGAGAAATTCGCCGAGCGGATTTCTCGGGTGGGGGGTGCGGAGGAAAAGAGCCGGGAGGCATCTGTCGCCGGGCTTCTTCCCCCCACCCGTAAAATCCTTCGGATTTTCCGACCTCCCCTCAAGGGGGAGGTGAGGATAAAGGATTCTGCACAGCAGTAGTCTTGCCAATCAAGGGCAGGGATTCGGCTGGTCGAGATGCGCGGCCTCGATCTCGTCCTCAAGCTCCTTCGACCATTTCACGTCGACGCTCGTCACCGCGAGCTTCAACTGCTCCATGTTCGTCGCACCGATGATGTTCGATGTCACGAAGGGCCGCGTGGTCACGAACTGGTTCGCCATCTGCGAGGCGTCGAGCCCGCGCTTCTTCGCAATCGCGAGGTAGCTCTCGATGGCCTTGTTCGCCTGCGGGCTCTCATAGCGCTGCAGCCGGTTGAAGAGCGCCTTGCGCGATCCTTCGGGCAGCGCGCCGTTCTGGTACTTGCCGGTGAGATAGCCCTGCGCCAGCGGCGAATAGGCGAGAAGGCCGACGCCGTCGCGATGCGCGATTTCCGAGCCGCCGAGCTCGAAGGTGCGGTTCACGAGATTGTAGGCATTCTGGATCGACTGCACGCGCGGCAGGCCCTTGGTCTTCGCATGATGCAGGAAGGTCATGGTGCCCCAGGGCGTCTCGTTCGAAAGCCCGATGAAGCGCACCTTGCCGGACTTCACGACTTCCTGCAGCGCTTCCAGGATTTCACCGATCGGGTGGCTCGCGCCGTCGATATGCTTGTAGCCGAGCCCGCCGAACAGGTTGATCGGCCGGTCCGGCCAGTGAAGCTGGTAGAGATCGATATAATCCGTCTGCAGACGTTTCAGGCTCTTGTCCACGGCCTCGTGGATCTGCGCCTTGCTCTGCTCGGTGCCCGCGCCGTCGTCGCGCAGCCATGTCATCGGGCTGCGTCCGGCCACCTTCGTCGCGAGAATCACCTTGTCGCGGTTCTTGCGCGCCTTGAACCAGCTGCCGACGATCTTCTCGGTCGAGCCCTGCGTCTCCGGCTTCGGCGGCACGGCATACATTTCCGACGTGTCGAAGAAGTTGATGCCGTTCGCGATGGCGTAGTCCATCTGCTCATGGCCTTCACTTTCCGTGTTCTGCTGGCCCCATGTCATGGTGCCGAGACAGATCGAGCTCACTTTCACGCCCGTGCGGCCGAGTTCGCGATATTCCATTCAGTTTCCCCCTTGCGGCTTGCATTCGTTTGTCGAGTGCCGGTGTCCGTTCTTATAAACCGGTTTTCCACCCTCCCCTTGAGGGAGGGTGGAAAAATTGGAGCGAAGCGAAGAATTTTTTGGGGCGGGGGGGGCGTGGGCACGAATTTACCCCGCCCCGAAATTTGCTTCGCTGGCGCTTGCAAATTTCGACCCTCCCTCAAGGGGAGGGTGGCAAGGAAAAGCAGAGAGCCCCCTTCCCTCACTCCGTCTCCGTGTCGCGTGCCCGCGCCTCGGCGATCAGGTCTTCCACCCTCGGCATGATCCCTTCCACGATCACGCCGACGCCTTCCGCCGTCGGATGGATGCCGTCGCCGAGATTGAGCGTGCGGTCTCCGGCCACGCCTTCGAGGAAGAAGGGATAGAGAAGGAGGCCTTCTTCTTCGGCAAGGTCTGGGTAGATCGAGTTGAAGGCCTCGCCATAGTCGCGCCCGAGATTGGGCGGCGCGTACATGCCGGCGAGCAGGATGGGGAGGTCCCGCTCCTTCAGCTGCGCCACGATCTCCGTCAGGTTCTTCCGCGTGAGCGCGGGGTCGATCGCGCGCAGTGCGTCGTTCGCGCCGAGTTCAAGGATCACCGCGTCGGCCTCCGGGCCCACCGCCCAGTCGAGCCGCGCCAGTCCCCCGGAGCTCGTATCGCCAGAAACGCCCGCGTTCACCACCTTCACATTCTCGTGACCCGCCGCATCGAGCGCGCGATCGAGCTGCTCCACGAAACCTTCGTCCGGGCCCAGCAGATATCCGGCGGTGAGGCTGTCTCCGAGCGCAACGATGGTAAGCTCGTCTTCTTCCGCTTGCGCCGGAAGCGGCGCCGTGACGACGAGGAGAACAAGGGCGGCACCGCTGAAAAGCTTGCAAAGCGGGGCCCAGAGGCCATATCGCATTCTGTATCTGCCTTTATCTGTCTCGCGGGAGTTCCCGCGCTTTTCGTATCCGTTCCCCGTCCCGCCGCCATTTCATCCAGAGAAAGAGCCAAGCGTTTGCCCGATACGATCCCCGAGAAGATCATCGAACTCGACAGCGTCAAACTGAGCCTGCCGAGCGCGGCCGGTCCGGTCAACATTCTCAAGGGCATCGATCTGTCGATCGCGCGGGGTGAAACCGCCGGTCTTGTCGGGCCGTCCGGTTCCGGCAAGTCCACCCTTCTCATGGTTCTCGCGGGGCTCGAGCGCCCGAGTTCCGGCCGCATCACCTGCGCGGGCGAGGAACTCACGGGCTTCGGCGAAGACGATCTCGCCCGCTTCCGTCGCGATCATATAGGGATCGTGTTCCAGTCCTTCCACCTCATCCCCACCATGACCGCACTCGAGAATGTCGCGATCCCGCTCGAATTTTCCGGCAGGGAGGACGCCTTCGAGCGGGCGGAAGAGGAATTGCGGCTTGTCGGGCTCGGCCACAGGCTGACGCATTATCCCGGTCAGCTTTCCGGCGGCGAGCAGCAGCGCGTCGCGCTGGCGCGCGCCGTCGCGGGCGACCCCGAAATCCTGCTCGCGGACGAGCCGACCGGCAATCTCGATCAGACGACGGGTAACGAGATCATCGAACTCATCTTCGACCTCCATGCGCGCAAGAACGCGACTCTCGTCCTCATCACCCATGACGAGGCGCTTGCCGCGCGCTGCCACAAGATCGTGCGGCTCCGCGACGGTCTCATCGAGAGCATCGAGACGGGAGCGGCGGCGTGAAGAAAATCGGTCTGTCTACAGACAATAATAAGGCGACCACCCTCCCCTTGTGGGAGGGTCAAACGGGCGAAGTCCGTTTGGGGAGGGGGTCTCCGCTCCCGGCGATGAACGCAGTATCGATTTTGCGCCTACGTCCCCCGCGCACCCCTCCCCGAAATTTCTCTCGCTGCCGCTCGAAAATTTCGACCCTCCCACAGGGGGAGGGTGGAGACGCTTGTCTGACAATGTCGAGAAGCGCCGCGCCATGAGCAGCGCCACCTCCTTCTCCCTTGCCGCCCGTCTCGCGCGGCGGGAGCTGCGTGGCGGCGTTGCGGGTTTCCGCGTCTTCATCGCCTGTCTCGCGCTCGGCGTTGCGGCGATTGCCGGCGTCGGTTCCGTCTCCTCCGCGCTCACGCGAGGGCTCGCCGAAGGCGGCCAGGAAATTCTCGGCGGCGATATCTCCATCCGTCTCATTCACCGCGCGGCGAGCGATGTGGAACTCGCGGCGATTGCCGACGGCACCGTCGTTACCGCATCGGCCGAAATGCGCGCCATGGCGCGCAGCGTCGCGGCGGATGCCGCGCGCGGCCAGACGCTGGTCGAGCTCAAGGCCGTCGATAATGTCTATCCGCTCTACGGAGCGATGGCGCTGTCGCCCGAGATGCCGCTCGACGAAGCGCTTGCCACGCAGGGCGGCGTGCCCGGGCTCGTGGTCGAACCAAACCTTCTGACGCGGCTCGGTGTCGATATCGGCGAGCAGGTGCGGATCGGCGACACGGATTTCGAACTCCGCGCGACGATTATCCGCGAGCCGGACCGCGTCGCGGACGGGTTCGCGCTCGGACCGCGCGCGATGATCTCGCGCGCCGCGCTTGCGGGGACGGGCCTCGTACAGCCGGGCAGTCTTGTCGAATATCACTACCGCGTCCGCCTTCCCGCCGCTGCGCGCACGAGCGAGGACATATCTACCTGGGTGGCCTCCCTCAACGAGCGTTTCCCGGATGCGGGCTGGCGCGTCCGCGACAGGAGCGACGGCGCGCCGGGTGTCCGCCGTTTCGTCGAGCGCGTTGCACTCTTCCTTTCCCTTGTCGGTCTTACCGCGCTTGTCGTCGGCGGCGTCGGCGTCGCGAACGCGGTCAAATCCTATCTCGACGGCAAGCGCAGCGTGATTGCCACCTTCAAATGCCTCGGTGCGCCGGGTCCGCTCATCTTCCGCATCTATCTCCTGCAGGTGATGGCGCTCGCCGCCGTCGGCATCGCGATTGGCCTTCTCATCGGCGGCGCGGCTCCCTTCCTCGTTCAACTCGTCGCGGGCGACATGATCCCGATCCCCGCCGAGATGGGTGTTTATGGCGGGCCGCTTGTCCTCGCTGCCGCCTATGGCGTGCTGACCGCGCTTGCCTTCGCGATCTGGCCGCTCGCGCGCGCGCGCGAGGTTCCGGCGACGAGCCTCTTCCGCGATCTCGTCGCGCCTGTCCGCCGCCTGCCGCGTCCCGTCTATGTCGCGGCGACGGGTGGCGCGCTTTTCGTGCTGGCCGGACTTGCGGTCGCACTTGCCGAAGAGCGTCTCTTCGCGCTCTGGTTCGTCGCGGGCGCCGCCGGGGTCTTCGTCGTCCTCTGGGGCGCGGCGCGCGGCATCATGGCGCTGGCGGCGCGCGCGCCCCGCGTCCGCTCGCCGGAGCTGCGTCTTGCGCTCGCCAACATCCATCGCCCTGGTGCGCCGACGCCCGCCGTCGTGCTGTCGCTCGGCCTCGGTCTCACGCTGCTCGTTACCGTCTCGCTCATCAACGGCAACCTCACCGGCGAGATCACGCGCGACCTGCCGGACCGGGCGCCCGCCTTCTTCTTCGTCGACATCCAGCCGAACCAGATCGACGCGCTCGAAACGCTGGTCAGGTCGAGCGAGGGCGTGACGGGCTTCAATCGCGTGCCGATGCTGCGCGGCAAGATCGCGGCTGTGAACGGCGTGCCGTCGGACGAGCTCACCGTCGCGCAGGACGCGCAATGGGCGCTCAGGGGCGACCGCGGCATCACCTATTCGCAGACGCTGCCGGAAGGCTCCTCCATCGTTCGCGGGTCGTGGTGGGAGCAGGATTATTCCGGGCCGCCGCTCGTTTCCTTCGACGAGGAGCTGGCGCAGGGTTTCGGCATCGATGTCGGCGACACGATCACCGTCAACGTGCTCGGCCGCGAGATCACGGCGGAGGTCGCGAACACGCGCCAGATCGACTGGACCAATCTCGGCATCAACTTCGTGCTCGTGTTCTCGCCGGGTCTTCTCTCCTCCGCGCCGCATACCGTTCTCGCCACCGTCGAGATGGGTGGCGGCGCGCAAACCGAGGAAGCGCTCGAACGCGAGGTGACGTCGCAGTTCCCGAACATCACCTCCGTCCGCGTCCGCGAAGCGCTCGAAGCGGTGAACTCGCTGCTCGAGAATTTCGCGATGGCGGTCCGCGCCACGGGCGGGGTCACGCTCGCCGCCGGCATTCTCGTCCTTGCGGGCGCCATGGCCGCCGGCTTCCGCTCGCGCGTGCGCGACGCCGTCGTTCTCAAGGTGCTCGGCGCCACGCGCGGCCGCATTCTCGGCATCTATGTCCGCGAATATGCCGCCCTCGGTCTCGCCACCGCCCTCGTCGCCGCGCTCGCGGGCACGGCGGCGGCATGGGTCGTCATCACCGTCGTGATGGAGATGCCGTGGCGCTTCCTTCCGGGCACGGTGGCGCTCACCGTCGTCGCGGCCACCCTCGTCACCGTGGCGCTCGGGCTCATGGGAACCTGGCGGGCGCTCTCCGTCCCCTCCGCGCCGGTGCTTCGGGTGGACTGAAACCGGGGATTATTTATCGGGATTATCCCCTTGACGCAGGTACGCTGATTTCCTATATTCAGGGCATAGGAGATAAGCCATGCCCTCGAAACTCACCGTCCGCCAGTTCTTCGCCCGCTTCCCCGACGATGATGCTTGCCTGCACCACATCATGGAGGTCCGGTTTGGCCTGCGGCATGACTGCTCCGCCTGCGGTGTTGAGGCCACGTTCCACAAGCTTGCGAACCGGAAGGCTTATTGCTGCTCGCAGTGCGGCGCGCATCTCTATCCCTGCGCCGGTACGATCTTTCAGGACAGCCGGACGCCGCTCCAGCTTTGGTTCTATGCGATCTATCTCTTTGTCACGACGCGCCACGGCGTGAGCGGAAAGGAACTTCAGCGCTCGCTTGGCGTCACGTACAAAACCGCGTGGCGCATGGGCGACCAAATCCGCAAGCTTATGCAACAGGCGGACGGTTTTGAAATGCTGCAAGGCCACATCGAACTTGATGAGGCATACGTGGGCGGGCATCGCCCCGGCAAGCGTGGACGCGGTGCGGCTGGCAAGACGATTGTCATGGGCCTGAAACAGCGTGACGGTCGCATCCGTGCCGAAATCATCGGAGACATCAAGCGCGCGACACTTCGCGAAGTTGTGCTGCGCAATGTCGAGCCCGGCTCGGTTGTCTCGACCGATGAGCTTATGAGCTATGGCTTACTTGAGGGCGACGGCTTCACGCATGGCAAGGTGAAGCACGGTGCGAAACAGTACGCTTATCACGATGAGGACAGCGGTATTACGCACCACGTGAACAACGTCGAAAGCTTCTGGCGTCTGTTCAAGAAGTCGATTGCCTCGACACACATCCATGTCTCTCAGAAGCACATGGGAAAGTATCTCAGCGAGTTTTCTTTCCGCTCGAACCACCGCGCGAAGGAGAACGCGATGTTTGATCTTCTGATCGGGGCGCTTTGATGACTGTGGCCAAGGCGCGCTCGTACTCATTGGCGTCCGCGGGTGTTACGCCGCGCGCCTCCTCTTGAGCGATAAACTCTTGTAATCGCCCGCTTTTCAGTGCCTCTGCAAGCGTCAACATGCCGGATTCCTTGACGGATTCAGCTTTGCATGGTAACAGAACCATAAGCGAGCGGCTTGCGCCGCCCGCCCATGGTCAGAACGCTAACAACTTTAGTGGAAGTTTATAGCCGTCCACTTCACCGGCTCTGCAACTCGCCACAGTCACAAGTTTTAGCATTTTGATCTCCGAACTCCGGCGGCTCCCCGCCGCCGGGTTGGGCCTGTGGGACACAGGAAGTTTACGGGGGCACGATTGCCTTCCGTATCGGGCCTCGGGTTGCACCCCGGGGCCCAATTCATTTGCGAACCATGCTTGCGTGGAGCGGGATTATCCCGGCTTCCTTGAGGTCGCGCTCACTAACCCCTTCGGGCTCTCGCGACTTCTCTCCAAGTTCCATTCCAAGTTCGCGCGCAAGAACGCTAGTCGCTCGATAGCGGCCATCGGAATCGCGTTCCAGGTAAGTGCCGCTGAAGTATGCCTGTAGTTGAGCGCGCATGGTCTGGGCCTTCACCTGAATGCCTATGGCCGCCGCCATGCGTTGAATTTCCGAAGCGTTGAAGTGATTTGGATACCCTTCAACCACTTTAGATAGAATGCGCTTCCACTTGTCGGTAATGCCGCGTCCGGGCCTGTCGCCCTTCTGCGGCGCCTTCTTCGCCTTGCCACGCTCAACGCGCTTTAGGGTGCTGTCGTCGAGCAGGAAAGGCGCAACCAGCGCCGTTATGTCTATCCCTGTGACAAGAGAAGCGTCAAAAACCGCTCGGAGCTGGCTTACCAGTTCCGCCTTGTCTCGCCGCGCCTCCGCAAGCTTCGCTTCCAGTGCTTCAATGGAGCGTTGCTTCTCCTCTATGGGCTTGATGCGAAAGCGCTGCACGTGCTCGCGAAATTTCTGTTCGTCCGTCATTCCCCAGTTTGTAGGTCTTCAGGCGAGTCGGCGCAAGCAAATTCCCGCGCGCGGGAGGTGCCAGAGTTGACACCCCAGCACCTGCGTCAAGGGGATAATCCCGTTATTTATTTGCCGGGAGGAGGGGAGAGGCGATCGGATTTCGCGCCCGCCCTTTCATGACGTTTTTGTGACAGTTCGATGACGGTCGGCCGTCCGGGAGGCGTTTCAAGCCTTTGTGACAGGCCCGGTTTCGCTTGAATTCGCACAGCCATCGGCCAATATACGTACAAGCACACTCAGGAGGGTGCAGATATATGGCGAATTACGATCAGGAACGGCTTCAGCAGTCCCGTCTCGGCGCGTCTGCCGACATGTCGGTGGACCAGGGCCTGCGGAGCTACATGCTCAGCGTCTACAACTACATGGCTGGCGCCCTCGCCCTCACAGGGCTGGTCGCCTATTTCGCCTATGCCGCCGCCGTCCAGTCCGTGACGGGCGAAGGCATCATGCTTACCGGCTTCGGCGATACGCTCTACAACAGCCCGCTCAAATGGGTCGTCATGCTTGCGCCGCTGGCATTCATCCTTGTGCTGAGCTTCGGCGTTCACAAGCTCAGCCTGGCGACGACGCAGCTCCTCTTCTGGGCCTTCGCGGCCGTGATGGGACTTTCTCTTTCCTCGATCTTCCTCGTCTTCACGGGGCAGAGCATCACCACGACCTTCTTCGTGACGGCGGCCGCCTTCGGCTCGCTCAGCCTCTACGGCTACACGACGAAGCGCGATCTGACCGGCATGGGCTCGTTCCTCTTCATGGGCCTCATCGGCATCATCATCGCGATGGTCGTGAACATTTTCCTGCAGAGCTCGGCGCTGCAGTTCGCGATCTCGGTGCTCGGCGTGCTCATCTTCGCGGGTCTCACCGCCTATGACACGCAGCGCATCAAGGGCATGTACTACGAAGGCGACAGCGTGACCGCCGCCGGCAAGAAAGCCGTGATGGGCGCTCTCTCGCTCTATCTCGACTTCATCAACATGTTCATGTTCCTGCTGCAGTTCATGGGCAGCCAGCGCGGCTGATCGCACGGAACAGACGACAAACGAAAGCCCCGGCGGAAACGCCGGGGCTTTTTCGTTCTTGGCGATGCCGGGACGTCAGGCGTCGATCAGGCGAAGCGATCGCTTCTCGAAGACCTTCAGCACCTGCTTCAACTCGTGGCCGCGCTTCAGGACGAGGCCCGTCGCCGCGATGACACTGTAGGCACCCTGCCGGCGCGCGAGCTTCGGGCGCTTCTCGATCCGGTAGAGCGGCATCTCGCTCGCCCGGCGGAAGACGGAGAAGATCGCGACATCCCTGAAGCCGCCCATCGCATAGTCGCGCCACTCGCCCTCGGCGACCTTGCGGCCATAGACGGACAGGATGGCATCGAGTTCGGACCGGTCGAAAAAGACTTCCGGGTCCCTCTGCCGCTTCGGCGCCGTTTCCGGTCTCGGGCCTCCGGTCACGAGAGTGAGCCGCTCGGCGGCCTCTCCTTTGCGGGATCCGTAGTCGGCGCTGTCTGTCATGCGGCGGACGCCTCCCTTGCCTCACCTGATCCCGCTTGCCCGGGCTCCTCCAAAGCATGACACAGGCCGCGCGGCGGCGTCATCTTCTTGTTGCAGAAAGCAAGGCGTTCCGCCGCTTTCCGCGTGTTTCGACGGTATGCGGAAACCACAATATTGCCTTTTTTCAGCCCTTCGTCAGCCACACTGGACCTCCATCTTTGCATCGTTGCCTCACTGGCCCGGTTCCTTGCGACGTTCCGGTTTCATCAGCCCCCCAGCCCCACCGGGATAGATTGGGGGAGCCGGGCCACCCCTTTCCCCCTTGGGGTGAGTGCAACACCTACCGAATGAGCAGAAGCTCCAGCCGCCCGGGATCCCCCCTCCCGGGCGGCACTTTTTTGGGCGCCCCCTCGTGCCCGGGAAAATGAAACATCTTTCACTTGAAGGGGTTGGCGGGCTGTCCTACACAAACCTCCCGCCTCGGGGAGTGGCGCGGGGCGCGAGAGAGGGACGGAAGAACGGGACAGCAAAGAGCCCGCCAGCCGTTCCGGGGAGAGAGATCATAAGCCGGTCCGACACGAATCCGACGATCGGGAACCGCCCAGCCAAAGGTGCGGGCGGCGAACCCATGATCGTCATCGAAGACCTCACCAAACGGTTCGGCCCGTTCACGGCGGTCGACCGCATCGGCTTTTCCGTCAGCCGCGGCGAGGTGCTCGGCTTTCTCGGGCCGAACGGCGCCGGCAAATCCACAACCATGAAGATGATCACCGGCTTCCTCGCGCCGAGCGCCGGAGCGGCGCGTGTCTGCGGCCACGACATCGTGACCTCCACGCTCGCTGCGCAGCGCGAAATCGGCTACCTGCCGGAAGGCGCGCCCGCCTATGGCGACATGACGGCGCGCGGTTTCCTCACCTTCATCGCGCGTGTGCGCCGTTTGAGCGGTGCCGAGGCAGGCAAGGCAATCGACCGGGCCGTCGAGGCGACGGAGCTGGGTGGCGTGCTGGAGCAGCCGATCGACACGCTCTCCAAGGGTTTTCGCCGCCGCGTCGGTCTTGCGCAGGCGATCCTGCACAACCCGCCGGTGCTGATCATGGACGAGCCGACCGACGGTCTCGATCCGAACCAGAAGTTCGAGGTGCGCAAGCTTATCGGCCGCATGGCTGCCGAAAAGGCGATTGTCATCTCGACGCATATTCTCGAGGAAGTGGATGCGATCTGCACCCGCGCACTCATCATCGACCGCGGTCGCGTGGTCGCGGACGGGACGCCCGGCGCCCTGATGGCGCGGTCGCGCTATCACAACGCGGTCTCGCTCACGCTTGGCGGCCAGACGACCGTCGCCGTCGCCGATCGGCTTCGCAACATTCCGGGGATTGCCAGTATCGAAGTCACACCTCGCGGCGAGGAGACAACCTTCACGCTCTTCCCCGAACACGCGCGCGAAAGCGACACGCTGCTCGTCGATGCCGTGGCGCGTATCGCACGGGAAGAGAACTGGCCCGTGCGCGCGCTTTATGGCGAGCCGGGCCGGCTGGACGAAGTGTTCCGCAATCTCACGCGTTCCGACACGGCGTCATCCTCCGGGGCGACGGGAAAGGACGCGGCATGAACGAACTTCTCGCCGTTTTCCGCCGCGAGCTCGGCGGCTATTTCGCGACGCCGCTCGCCTTCATCTTCATCGTGATCTTCCTGTTCACGATGGGCGCCTTCACCTTCTATCTCGGCGGCTACTACGAGAGCGATCAGGCGGACCTGACGATCTTCTTCAACTTTCATCCCTGGCTTTATCTCTTCCTGATCCCCGCCATCTCGATGCGGCTCTGGGCGGAGGAGAGACGCACGGGATCGATCGAGCTGCTGCTGTCGCTCCCCGTGCCGCTCTGGGCGGCGGTGCTCGGCAAGTTTCTCGCGGCCTGGGTGTTCTCCGGCATCGCGCTTTCGCTCACCTTTCCGATGTGGCTCACGGTCAATTATCTCGGCGATCCCGATAACGGCGTGATCCTTGCCGGATATATCGGCAGCTTCTTCATGGCGGGCGGCTACCTTGCCATCGGCTCGTGCCTCTCCGCGATTACGCGCAATCAGGTCATTGCTTTCGTGGTGAGCGTTTCGGTCTGCTTCCTGTTTACGGTATCGGGGCTTCCCATCGTCACCGACTTCTTCGCGGGGTGGGCGCCGCAACAGGTGCTGTCCACAATCGCCTCCTTCTCCTTCCTCACGCATTTCAATGCGATCACCCGTGGTGTCATCGACCTGCGCGACGTCATCTACTTTGCGTCGCTGATCGCCGCGTGGCTCGTTGCCTGCGGCATCGTCGTCGACATGAAGAAGGCGGGGTAAGGTCATGCAGAACCAGCAGATCAGCCGTTCCGCCTATCGCATCATCATGCTGGTGCTGCTTGCGGTGCTGTTCCTCGCAGTCAACATGTTCTCGAACGTCATGTTCCGCTCGGCACGGGTCGACCTGACGGAAAACAGCCTCTACACGCTTTCGGAGGGCACGGCCGAAGTCGTCTCCCAGATCGAAGAGCCGATCACGCTGCGTTTCTTCTATTCGGAGGAACTGGCGACGGATTACGGACGCATCCGCACCTATGCAGGCCATGTTCGCGACCTTCTGGAAGAGATCCGTGCCCGGTCGAACGGGATGGTCCGTCTCGAGGTGATCGAGCCGGAGCCTTTCTCCGAGGACGAAGATCTCGCCATGTCGCTCGGCCTCAAGGGGGCGCCGACGCAGTCGGGCGACATCATCTATTTCGGTCTCGTCGGGACGAATTCCGTGGACGGTCTCGATTCCATTCCCTTCTTCACCGACGAGCGCGAGCAGTATCTCGAATACGACATTGCTCGGATGATCCAGAACCTGAGCCGGCCGGAGCGGCCCGTTCTCGGCATCGTCACCAATCTGCCGCTCGACACGGGCGCAGGCGGATTGATGTCGGCAATGCGCGGGGAATCGCTTCCCTTCATGATCTACGAAGAGCTGCGCAACCGCTTCGAAATCGAATTTCTCGAGCAGCAGTTCCAGGCGGTGCCGAAACGGGTCGACGTGCTGATGATCGCGCATCCCCGGCCGCTCGACACGCCGACGCTCTACGCCATCGACCAGTTCGTCATGCGAGGCGGCCATGTGCTGGCCTTCGTCGATCCGCATTCGGAAGTGAGCCTCACCGCCGGACCGAACGGCGATCCGGTGCGTGGCTATACGGAGCAGTCCGACCTCGGGCCGCTTCTCGAAAGCTGGGGGGTCAACTACGACCCGACGGAGATCGTCGGCGACCGGGCGATCGCGCAGCGCGTGCGAACCGGGCTCGATGCACGGCGTCAGGAAAGCGACTATGTGATCTGGCTCGCCGTTCCGCGCGAGAATGTCGATACGAACGACATCGTGACATCGGATGTGGCCCGTCTCAATCTCGGTACGGCCGGACATTTCACACCGGTCGAGGGCGCAACGACGGTCTTCTCGCCGCTCGTCTATTCCTCGGAAGATGCGCAGCTCTATGATGTCGAATACGTGAAGGGCGGGCCGAAGCCCGACGACCTGCTGCGGAATTTCGATCCAGCCGGGAAGCGGTTCACGATTGCGGCGCGTCTTTCGGGCCCGGTCGACAGCGCCTTCGAAGGACCGGTCGACGAAGCCCCGGTTGCACCGGAAGGCGCTCAGTCGCCGCGCAAGTCCCAGGACAAGGCGCCGTCCTACATGGCGCAGTCCGAGAAGGACGCCAACATCATCGTTTTTGCGGATAGCGACATTTTCGACGACCGCTTCTGGGTCAGGACCGATTCCTATCTCGGTGAACGGGTGGCGCAACCCATCGCCGACAATGCCGTGTTCGTCATGTCGGCCATCGACAATCTGATGGGTTCGAATGAACTCATCTCGCTTCGCGCGCGCGACAAGTCGGACCGTCCCTTCGCTGTGGTCGAGGAGCTGCGGCGGTCGGCCGAGCGCCGCTTCCTAGCCGAGCAGGAAGCGCTCGAAAAGAAGATCGACGAAGCAGAGCGGAATCTGACCGAGTTGCAGGTTGGTGGACTTGACGAAGACGTTGCGGATGGCGGGCCGAGCGAGCAGGAAGCGTCCGCGATCAAGCGGTTCCGGACGGAACTCCTCGACAGCCGCAAGAAGCTTCGCGACGTGCAGCGCGATCTGCGCCGCGATGTCGAACAGCTCGGGGCGCAACTGCGCTTCATCAACATCGTCCTCGTTCCGATCATCCTCGCGCTTGTGGCGCTTGCCGCCGCGTTCCTGCGTTATCGCCGCCGCAAGGCGCGTGTCGAGAAGGGAGCCTGAGCGATGGCGGGTTCGCTGAAGTCGATATGGGAGAACAAGGCGCTACGGAATCTCCTTCTGCTCGCGCTGGCGACACTGGTTGTCCTCATAGCGGCGGTTATCGCCGTGGTGAACGATCAGTCCAGCGTGCGAACGAGCTTCGTGCCGCATCCGCTCTTCGAGGGACTGAACACCCGGCTCGATCGCGTCGATCGCATTGTCTACACGTCCAGCCGGGGCATGAGCGGCGAGGACCAGGTCGTTCTCACGAAGGGCGAAGACGGTACATGGGGCGTCGAAGCTCGTGGCGGTTATCCGGCGAATGAAGAACTTGTCAGGAAAACGCTGCTCGGCGCCGGCAACATGGAAGCCTATGAGCCGCGTACGGCGAATCCCGACTGGCACCGCAATCTCGGTTTGATGAAGCCGGAGGATATCGGTTCTTCGATTCGCGTCGAGTTCTTCCGGGCCGATGAGCGTCTGGCGGGTCTGCTTGTCGGCAAGATGCCGGAACGGGCGGTCGACGTGAAAGGCGAAGGACTCATCTATGTTCGCCGTGACGGCGAGGACCAGTCCTGGCTCGCACGCGGACGGCTGCCTTTGCACAGAAACGCCGTCGAGTGGCTCGACCCGGCCTTTGTCGACATCAAGCGCGAGAATCTTGCTCGCGTGACGCTGTGGGCGGGCACGGAAAATCCGGTCATCATCGAACGTGCGGGCCCCGAGGCGCAGGACTTTGCGATCGTGAACATGCCCGAAGGCCGTGCGACGCGGGGTGCGCCGATCGTGAACAAGGTCGCGACCGTTCTTCTCGATGCGTCGTTCGATGACGTCGCGCCCGCAGAGACGCTGGAGTTTCCCGAGGATGGACCGCGCGTCGTCCTCGAAACCTTCAACGGTGTCCGTCTTTCCATGCGGATGGGCGGGCAGGGAGGTGCGCTGTGGGCGAAGTTCGACGCGGAAGCCGATCCCGCGCTCGCCGGCGACGGTGCCGACATGACGGAAGCCGGGAAGAGAGCGGCCGAGCTCAATGAGCGGCTGGCGAACTGGACCTACAAGCTGCCGCAGGATGTCGGGAACCAGCTCACTCAGACGATGGACCTTCTGACCCGCGAGGCGGGTCCCGCGGATGCCCCGGCGGCGAGCCCCGCGCCTTGAAGATCTAGTTCAGGGAGCCGATTTCCGCTGCGCCGAGGATCGGCCCGCCATCGCCCGCCTGAAGCAGCGCCACGCAACCCTCATAACCCCGCGTCAGAAGTTCGCTTTTCGGTAGGGTCATCGTCATCGCATTGCCTTTCCACATGCCAATGGGCGTCAGTTCACGCACGGCATGGGCATAGGTAATGGTCTTGCCGCGATTTTCACCCCGCCGGATTTCGACTTCCTCCGCCGTCGCGTAGCGGATGAGCCAGAGCGTTGCCGGTTTCTCCGGGGCGGTTCCCGCCGCCACGCTGAGTGTCAGTGACGAGCCTTCGTCCCTGAAGGATATTTCGACCGGGAGGGAGTGCTCGTCCTGTGCATCGATGATGCTGCCGATCTCGTCCCGCCGGCTGCCTACGCCTTCTGCAATGCCGTTCACCACCATCTGCGGCGTGTAGACACCGGAGAGGCCAAGGGCGCGGCCATAGGCGCGCTGACGTTCGCTGAAGGCCGGGCTTGCCAGCGTGTCCTTCCAGCCGAGGTAGTCCCAGTAGTCGACATTGAAGGAGAGGGCGATGATTCCGTCTTCTTCCGCCAGATCGCGCAGATAGGCGTCTGCACGCGGACAGGAGGAGCATCCCTGACTCGTGAAGAGCTCGACAACGACCGGATGTTCCCCCGCTTGCGCGGAAGCGGCCATCGGAATGCCGGCGAGGAGCAGGCCCGTGAGTAACCCTGCGGCGGCCGAAAGACGCATTGCGCTCCCTCCTTTCCCGGAAAGGATAGGAGAGGCGCGGCAACACACGCGAGTCACTTTGGAGTGATCGGGAGGTGATTGGCCTGCGCAACGAAACTGCATAAAGAAAAAGGGCGCCCCGAGAGGCGCCCTTTGCGTTGCTTCTTTGGAGCCAGCCTTATGCAGCGAGATTCCGCAATACGTAAGGCAGAATGCCGCCGTTTTCGTAATAGTCGACTTCGTCCTGCGTATCGATGCGGCAGAGAAGTTCGATCGACTGCTTGCCGCCATCGGCGAAGGTGATGACCGCGTTGACCTTGGTACGCGGCTTCACATTCGCGAGACCTTCGATCGTGACCGTTTCCGATCCGTCGAGGCCGAGCGACTGCCAGCTCATGTCATTGATGAACTGAAGCGGCGCCACGCCCATGCCGACCAGGTTCGAACGATGGATGCGCTCGAAGCTCTGTGCGATCACGGCCTTCACGCCGAGCAGCATGGTGCCCTTTGCCGCCCAGTCGCGGCTGGAGCCCGTGCCGTACTCCTTGCCCGCGAAGATCACGAGCGGCATGCCGCGGCGCTTGTACTCCATCGCCGCGTCGTAGATCGGCATCTCGGTACCTTCGGGCTGCAGCTTGGTCATGCCGCCTTCGACGCCCTTCAGCATCTGGTTCTTGATGCGGATGTTGGCGAAAGTGCCGCGCATCATCACTTCATGGTTGCCGCGCCGTGCGCCGTAGGAGTTGAAGTCCTGAGCCCCCACCTGCTTGGAGTTCAGGTAGGAACCGGCCGGGCTCTGGACCTTGATGTTGCCGGCAGGCGAAATGTGGTCGGTGGTGATCGAGTCCGCGAAGAGGCCGAGAATGCGGGCATTCTTCACGTCTGTCAGGGGTGCGGGCTCGGGCTTCATGTCCACGAAGTAGGGCGGGTTCTGCACGTAGGTCGAATCCCCGTCCCAGTCGTAGGTGAGACCGCCGGAGACCTCGATGCTCTTCCACGCGGCGTCGCCGTCGAACACGTTCGCGTAGCGGCGGCGGAACATTTCCGGCGTGACGCAGGCCCGTACCGTTTCGGCGATGTCGTGCGTCGACGGCCAGATGTCCTTCAGATAGACGGGTTCGCCGTTGCTGCCGGTGCCGATCGGCTCGCTCGTGAGGTCGATCTGTGTCGATCCCGCCAGCGCATAGGCGACGACGAGCGGCGGCGAGGCGAGATAGTTCGCCCGGACGTCCGGCGAGACGCGGCCTTCGAAGTTGCGGTTGCCGGAAAGCACGGCCGAGGCCACGAGGTCGTTCTTGTTGATCGACTGGCTGATCTCGGTGGGCAGCGGGCCCGAATTGCCGATGCAGGTCGTGCAGCCATAGCCAACGAGGTCGAAGCCGAGCGCGTCGAGATCCTCCTGAAGGCCGGAGCTTGTCAGATAGTCCGTCACGACCTGCGAACCAGGCGCAAGCGAGGTCTTCACCCAGGGCTTCACTTGCAAGCCCTTCTTGCGGGCATTGCGCGCGACGAGACCCGCGGCCACCAGTACGCTCGGGTTCGAGGTGTTGGTACATGACGTGATGGCGGCGATGACGACGTCGCCATGACCGAGGTCGTAATCCCTGCCTTCCACGGGCACGCGCGTTGCGGCCTGTCCGGGCTTGCCGAATTCCGTTTCGAGCGAGTTCAGGAAGCTCGCCTTCACGTCTGTCAGCGCGACGCGGTCCTGCGGGCGCTTCGGACCGGCGAGGCTCGGCACGACCGACGTGAGGTCGAGTTCCAGCGTGTCCGTGAAGACCGGGTCCGGCATGCCCTTTTCGCGGAACATGCCCTGCGCCTTCGCATAGGCCTCAACGAGGGCGACACGCTCTTCCGAACGGCCGGTCGCCTTGAGATACTTCAACGTCTCGTTGTCGACCGGGAAGAAGCCGCAGGTCGCGCCATATTCCGGCGCCATGTTGGCAATGGTCGCGCGGTCTTCAAGCGAAAGACTGTCGAGGCCGTTACCGAAATACTCGACGAACTTGCCGACGACGCCCTTCTTGCGGAGCATCTCGGTGACGGTGAGCACCATGTCGGTCGCGGTCACGCCTTCATTGAGCTTGCCGGTCAGCTTGAAGCCAATCACTTCGGGAATGAGCATCGAAACCGGCTGGCCGAGCATGGCCGCCTCCGCCTCGATGCCGCCCACGCCCCAGCCGAGCACGGCAAGGCCGTTCACCATCGTGGTGTGGCTGTCCGTGCCGACGCAGGTGTCGGGATAGGCGATCTCTTCCTTGCCCTCCTTCTTCGTCCAGACGGTCTGGGCGAGATATTCGAGGTTTACCTGGTGGCAGATGCCGGTTCCCGGCGGTACCACGCGGAAATTGTCGAACGCCTTCGCACCCCAGCGCAGGAACTCATAGCGTTCGCGGTTGCGCTGATATTCGATTTCCGTGTTTTCCTTGAAGGCCGTCGCCGTGCCGAACTTGTCGACCATCACCGAATGGTCGATCACGAGGTCGACGGGCACGAGCGGATTGATCTTCTTGGGGTTCGCGCCGAGGTTCTTCACGGCGTCGCGCATGGCGGCAAGATCCACCACGGCGGGGACGCCCGTGAAGTCCTGCATCAGCACGCGCGCCGGACGATAGGCGATTTCGCGGTCCGATGTGCGGGTCTTGAGCCAGGTCTTCACCGCCTCGACGTCTTCGCGCGTCACCGTGCGTCCGTCTTCGAAACGCAGCAGGTTTTCAAGCAGCACCTTCAGCGAGAAGGGCAGCCGCGACACACCGTCGAGGCCCTTTTTCTCCGCGTCCGGAAGGCTGAAATAGGTATAGCTGCGCTTGCCGACCTTCAGCGTCTTGCGCGCGCCGAAGCTGTTCCCCGGCTCCTTGCGGGCCGCAGCCTTCTTTGGCGCGGCTTTCCGGGCGGCGGGCTTCCTGGCCGGTGCTTTCTTCGGGGCTGCGGCCTTCTTCGCCGCCGTCTTCTTCGGCGCCGCCTTCTTTGCCGCAGTCTTCTTCGGTGCGGTCTTTTTCGCGACGGTCTTCCTTGCGGGCGCGGCCTTCTTCACAGCCTTCTTCGGCGCGGCTTTCTTGACGGCCTTTTTGACGGCTTTCTTGGGTGCTGCCTTTTTCGCCGCAGGTTTGCGGGCGGGTGACTTCTTCGCCGCCGGCTTTTTCGCGACCGGTTTCTTTGTCGCGCGCTTCGGCGCTGCCTTTTTTGCAACAGCCTTCTTCGGCGCGGCTTTTTTCGTCACTGCCTTTTTCGGCGTGGTCTTTTTTGCCGTCTTCTTTGCAACGGCCTTCTTCGGCGCTGCCTTCTTCACAGTCTTTTTCGCTGCTGTCCGGGCCTTTGCGGCGGCCTTCTTCGGAGCGGCCTTTTTGGCGGTCTTCTTCACCGCCTTTTTCGGCGCTGCCTTCTTCACGGTCTTCCTGGCGGTCTTTGCCGCTGTGGCCGTCTTCTTTGCGGCTGTCTTCGCCTTCGCAGCCGGCTTCTTCTTGGGTTTCGCTTTGGTGGACTTCGCGGGGGCCTTCTTCGCCATCTCTCTTGATCCTCGATGATGCGCGGTTCGTGTGCTGCGAGCGGGGAATGTGGGGGACCTTGCGGGTGCCGCCCGCGCGGGAAATGCGCGTGCGTCAAAGCCCGATTTCGCCGACGCTTCTCAGTCTGGAACCTATATGCTTGTCGCGCCGGACTATAGAGTCTTTCGTTCGGAATGACCATGCTTCGCCCGGAAATGCGGGTGTGATAATCAGCGTCGAAAACAGAAGCGGGGAGACGCGAATGACCGAGGTGCTCGTCGAGAAAAACGGACCTGTGACAACCGTCGTTCTGAACAGGCCGTATGCGAAGAATGCGGTCGACAGACATGCCGCCGACGCGCTGGTCGAGGCCTTTCTCGAATTCGAACGCGACGAGGAAGCGCTTGTTGCGGTCTTTTGCGGCAGCGAGGGCGCGTTCTGCGCAGGCGCGGATCTGAAGGCGGTTGCGAAGGGGGAGGGCAATCGTTCCGTGCCCCCCGCAACCGGCGCCGATTTTGTGCGGCTCGCAAAGGATGGTCCCATGGGGCCATCGCGAATGATTCTCAACAAACCGGTGATCGGCGCCATTTCGGGCCATGCGGTTGCAGGCGGACTTGAGCTTGCGCTCTGGTGCGACATGCGTGTGGTGGAGGAAGATGCGATCATGGGCGTCTTCTGCCGCCGCTGGGGCGTGCCGCTCATCGATGGCGGCACGATCCGCCTGCCGCGTCTCATCGGCCATGCACGCGCGATGGACCTGATCCTGACCGGCCGCCCGGTCGGTGCGGAGGAGGCGTTGTCGTTCGGCCTCGCAAACCGCATCGCCCCGAAAGGGAAGGGCCGCGAAGAAGCGGAGCGTCTCGCGCTCGAAATTTCCCGTTTTCCCCAGCTCTGCCTTCGGCACGACCGCATGTCCGCCTATGAGCAATGGGATCTGCCTTACGACCGCGCCTTCGCGAACGAGTTCGAGCATGGCCGCAAGGTGCTCGCTTCCGGTGAAACCCTGAAAGGCGCGGCGCGCTTTGCATCGGGCAAGGGCAGGGGCGGCCGTTTTGACGACATCTGACCTCCGGCTTTCCGCGCGCGATCTCGCCTGCGAACGTGGCGGGCGGCTTGTTTTCGAACGCCTCGAATTCGGTGTTGCGGCAGGCGAGGCGCTGGTGCTGACGGGGCCGAATGGTTCCGGCAAGTCGAGCCTGTTGCGCCAGATCGCCGGTCTTCTCGAGGTCGCGCGGGGCCAGATCGACCTGGCGGGCGGCGATCCGGAGCGCGGGCTCGGGGAGCAGGCGCACTATCTGGGTCACCTCGACGCGCTGAAACCGTCGATGAGTGTTCTGGAAACGATCCGCTTCTGGGCGCTTTATCTCGGTGGCAGCGCCGCGGCAGCGGAAGCGGCACTCGACGAGATGGCGCTTGGCGATCTTGCGGACCTTCCCGTCGCCTATCTGTCGGCCGGGCAGCGCCGTCGCGTTGCGCTTGCCCGGCTTGCCGCCGTGCCGCGCCCGCTCTGGCTTCTCGACGAACCGACCGTGGCGCTCGATCAGGCGAGTGTCGGAAGGCTTCGCGGTTTCATGGCGGCGCATCTCGCGGGCGGCGGCATCATCGTCGCGGCGACGCATCTCGACCTCGGTCTCGGAAGCGCGAAATCGCTCCGCCTCGGCGCGGAGGAGATTGCATGAGCCGCGCCTTCTTCGCCCTTCTCCTGCGCGATCTGCGCCTTGCCGCACGGCTCGGCGGCGGCGGTGGCATGGCCGTCTTCTTCTTTCTGGTCGTCATCGCCATCGTTCCGCTCGGCGTTGGCCCCGACCGGCCGCTGCTCGCATCGCTCGCGCCGGGCATGCTCTGGGTGGCATTGCTGCTTGCGGCCTTGCTCACACTCGACCGTCTCTTCCAGGCGGATTACGAGGATGGCTCGCTCGACCTCCTCTCGACGGGGCCCTTGCCGCTCGAGCTCGTTGCGGTCGCGAAGGCGCTTGCACACTGGATCGTCACCGGCCTGCCTCTCGTCGTCTCGGCACCGCTGCTCGGTGTGCTGCTCAACCTGCCTTCCGCTGCCGCGCTGCCGCTCACGCTTGCCATGCTGATCGGCCCGCCGGCGCTGAGCTTTCTGGGCTCGGTCGGCGCGGCTCTCACGGTCGGCATACGGCGGGGCGGGCTTCTCGCTTCCCTGCTCGTGCTGCCGGTGTACATGCCGGGGCTGGTATTCGGCGTCGGCGCTGCGGCGGCGGCGCTGGCTGCGCGTGTCGGGGGTTCCGGCGGGGGCGCGGTGGTCGTGCTGCGCCGTGTCGCGCCGCTTGCGCTCGGGCGCCCAGGCTCGCACGGCCTTCGAGTCGCGATCGCGCATCACGAGGCACGTCACCTTCGCCTCCTCGTCGTCGCGGCGGATGAAGGCGTAGTCGAATGCGACCTCGGGGATCTCCCCCGCGCTGCGTTTCTGCCTGCAGTGCGGGGGGGCGTCGCGACGTCCCTGTACGCACTCGTCGCACCACGAGCGAAATGGCAGATGTGTGGCGGCATGCGCAT
>CAJXOU010000056.1 GCA_913057645.1 uncultured Rhodobiaceae bacterium
CCGGCACGTTCGTCTTGCCGAGAAAGGTGAGCCCCGACGCGCGGAAGCGCTTGGCGAGCGCGGAATCTTCCTTCACCGGTGCGTCGGACTTGAAGCGGGAGGCGAGCCGCGTCGGATATCCCGCAATGTCGCCGAAAGCATCCTTCAGCAGAAAGGGCACGCCCTTGAAAGGCCCGTCCTCCGGGGCTTTCGCCATTTCGCGGCCGAGATCGTAGAGCTTCAGGATGACGGCATTGATGGCGGGATTGTGCTTCTCGATCCGCGAGATCGCTTCCTCGGCAAGCTCGCCGGAGGAAACCTCGCCCTTCTTCACGAGCTCCGCCAGCCCCAGCCCGTCGTAAGACACGTATTCGGAGAACGCCATCCCCTCGCTCCTGCCGCCCTTGTTATCGTTGGGGCAAGAGCTTAGCGGGTGATCCCCGCCCGTCAAACCGGGGGTGCCCTCAGCCTTCCGCCTTGCCCGCGTTCCACGGGTAGGGTGGCGGGCCGTCGAACTCGGGGCCTTCGAGCGCGGGCTCCGAGCCGCCTTCCCATGATTTGAGGGTGAAGCGCGCCCGGCGCAGAACCTCGGAACCCTCGGGGCCCGCATCGCTGGAAACGTCGCCCACATTCACTTGTTCGGCTTTCATCGCTTCTTCGTTCAGCGTCACCAGTGTGTAGCCGTGTGCCTCGGAGTCGATATAGTCGAGCCCGGGGCTTGCCCGCTCGTTCCGCACCATGTCGAGCAGATATTCGGAATTGGTGTAGTTGACGAGAATGCCCGCGCGCAGTCCGTTCACCAGCGTGTTGTTCCAGTTCTCATGGGTGGTGCCGTTGTCGTCCAGCACGACGGCGCGGTGAAAGAAGCCGCTGTTTCGCGTGGCACGGTCCGCCCCGGAAAACATCGAACCGGAGCTGATGGCAGCCGTCATGAATTCCGCGGCCGCGAATGAGAGCGTCTCCGCATCGGGATCGACCGGCAGCCGTCCGGCCGCGAAGGCGTGATAGTCGCCCGAGACCGACACGACGTTGCCGATCTTCTCTTCCATGAGAAAGCGCATCAGTTCCTCGAGTTCGCCCGGATAGCCCTGCCAGGCGTCCGTGCCGGCATAGCCGTCTTCGAGGCCGGCGAAGGGAATGCGCGAGAAGTCGAGCCGCATCTGCAGCGCGGGCCCGCCATTCGCCCATATGCGCCATGTCGCGGTCGAGGCCTTGAGAGCCTCCTTGAACCATTTTCGCTGCGGTCCGCCCATATGCGTGCCGCGCGGCGCGTCCTTGCGAGGATTCGGCATTTCCTCGCCGCCATAGCTGATCGTCTCCGGCGGCTTGCCGTCATTCGCCATGCGGCCCGCGTCCAGCAGTTTCACGAGCCGTACCGGCGGCACCGGCGCACCCTTCGTGAACCCGCTCACTTCCTCCGTCATCACAGGCGGGCTGCGATAGCTCCGCAGATCCGTCACCACGAGGTCCAGCATCGCGCCCCAGCGGAGCGTCCGGTAGATCGCGATGCTCGACACCGCTTTCAGACTGTCGCCCTGATAGAGGAAGTCGTCGTCATGCTCCGTAAGCGGAGCGTTGTTGATTGTGGCACTCCGGAAGTCGTGTGCCGGTGAAGGAACACCGTTGAAGGCAGGCGCCTGGCTGAGTACGGCGGGAATGAACTCGAACCATGCCCGGTTTGCCGCAAGCTTCCGCTTCGGCGCCGGTTCGCCGTCGCCGAAATAGGTGTCGTGCGCCTGCCAGGCATCGTTCGTGAATTCGTGGTCGTCCCAGGTATGCACGAAAGGAAAGCGCGCCCGGGCCGCCTGCAGGTCCGGGTCGGTCAGATAGGTCTTGTAGAGGTGCCGGTAGTCGGCGAGCGTCACGGCGGCCTGTCCGCCCTTCTGCCATTCGGGGTGCGTCCCGTCCGGCTGCCACGGCTCGGAGCCATCGGGCAGGGGACCAATCAGCCGCACCGGATTCATCGCTTCGGGTACGTCGCCCGTGCGCTCATAGATGAAGTCGCCGAGATGCAGCACGAAGTCGATCTGGTTTTCATCCGGCGCGGCAATGTCGTCATTCGTCATCCGCCTGAGCGCGCCGTAATAGCCCTGCTCGTAGTTCTGGCAGGAGATCGCGGCGAAGCGCACCTCGCGTTTCGCGCCCGGAAGCGGCGCGGTCCGGGTGCGGCCGGGATAGGGCGACTGGTCGCTCCCGGCGTGAAAACGGTAGTAGTAGACGCGATCCGGCGCGAGTCCCTGCACGAAGATGCGCACCGTGTGGTCGGACGCGGCGCCCGCGCGCACCGCCTGTTCGGCGACCACCCGCTCGAAGGAGAGGTCCTCGGCAACCTGCACATAAAGATCGACATCGCCGTTCGGCAGCGCCGCGCCCCGGTCCAGCGCTTCGACTCGCGTCCACAGCATCACCGCGTCGGGCTGCGGATCGCCGGAGGCAAGGCCCTGCGGAAAATGGAAGGCGCCGGGTGTCGCCCGCGCGGTCCCGAGCCCGGGCAGGAAGGGCGTGGCGGCCGCATGAACGGCAAAACAGCCGGCCGTCGCGCCGAACAGCTTCAGAAACTCGCGTCGGTCGAGCGAAAACCCCGGCATCGGCCCCGTTACCCCACTCAATTCCCTTCAGTTACGGGGCTGTTATAGAGAGTTTGTCATGCAGAGGAAACGCCGGGGCCGAGAGACGGGCGAGGCTGGTCGCTCGCCACGGATGCTGGCGCCCTCTGCCCCGTCAATTGACCCAGAAATTCCCATGTTTCGGCATTTCCCGGAAAGAAACACTCGATCCTGATGGATTGCATGGTGGCGTCGTAGGGCGTTCCGAAGGTGCTGTAGTTCGAAACGAACCGGAGGTCGCGGCCCTCCCGCCGGATTTCGAATGTGAAGATCGGCAGCTCCGCCGCTGCCTTTCGTTCGATTCCCGCCAGCCGTCCGATCTTCGTGACCAGCCGTTGCGCCTTCGCCTTGTCGGGCGTGTTGAGCGCCTCTTGCTCCAGATGATGGAGCAGGGCGGGGGCGACTTCGTCCCAGTTGCCGATGCTCTCGCGAAGGCTCTCGTTCGCGAAGAAGAACTCGAACAGATTGTCTCCCGGTTCCGGTGCCTTGCCGTCGATGGAGAACAGGAGCTTCGCCGCCTCGTTCATTTCGATGATGTAGCCGAGCGCATCCGAGGCGACGGCGGGAACTGGATTTTGGCTTTGAAGGAGGTTGGTGATCGCATCTTGAGCAAGCACCCGTTCGTCGGGTGCCATGTCTCCCGGCGCAAAGGCAGGCGCGAACCCCGCGAGCCGCAACAACGTATTGCGCTGGTTCGCCGAGATCTTCAGCGCATCGCCGAGTCTGAGAATGACATCGCGTCCCGGTCGCGCGCGTCCCGTTTCTAGGAAACTCATATGCCGCGCGGAAATCTCTGCCGCCGAGGCGAGGCTTTCCTGACTGAGCTTCCGCGACAGCCGTGCCCGGCGCAGCTGCACGCCGAATGCACCTTCATCTTGCGGCATGATGTTCACGGGCGTTTCTTACCTTTCAGGTAGTGGTGCGTTTCCTGTGTCCGGCCAATTCTCCTCGCGGATCAAGCGAAAGGAGCGGTCGGATGACGGTCACGCACACATTTCCTTATGAAGACATCGAACTCGCCTACACGGTCTCGGGAAACGGTCCTGCCCTCATCTTGCTGCACGGCTGGCCGTTTCACAAGGCGAGCTTCCGCAAGTTGCTGCCTCTCCTCGAACCGCATTTCACCTGCTATGCGCTAGATGCGGCAGGCATGGGCGAGAGTGGCTGGAGCCCGCACACGAATTTCACTTTCCACGCCCATGCCGAACGCGTCCGCGCCTTTGCCGACCGGATGAAGCTCCAGAAATATTCGCTGATCGGCCACGACACCGGCGGCACCTTCGCGAGAATGCTGGCGGTCTCGGACGCCGCGCGGGTCGAGAAGGTCGTCGCGATAGACACCGAGGTGCCGGGCCACTTGCCCTCCGTCGTTCCCCGGTTGCAGGCGCTGTTTCGCAGGGGATTCGGTCGTGCGCTTTTCAAGGCTGCGCTCGGATCGAGGCCGCTGATGCGCCGCTGGCTTGGCCGCTCGGGCTTCTTCGTCGACAAGCGGCTGCTCGACGATGAGTACATGGACCTGTTCGTCACGAGCTGGCTTCGCTCGGATCACGCCTACCGGGGACTGCTCGAATACCTGCTCGGCGTCGACCACAGTCTCGTCGCGCGCCTCGACGAGTTGCACGCGAAGATCGAGGCGCCGATGCTTTTTGTCTGGGGTGAGAAAGACGGCGTGTTTCCGGTCCGCCGTGCCCGGGAAATGGTTGCGCGGATGTCCGGCAGGGCGAGCCTGGCGGTCATCGAGCGGGCGGCATTTCTTCCCCATGAAGAGCGGCCCGAAGAAGTCGCGCGGCACGTACTGGCGTTTCTCGGTTCGTCCGCGCCCGTTCGTCTCGCGGGTGAAGCCCGTTAGCGCCGGGAGCCCGCCTTTTTCTTCTTGGCGGGCGCCGGTTTCTTTTTCGGCGCGGCCTTGCTCGCCTTGGTGTTGCTCTTCGCTGCGGCACTTGCCTTGCGGGGTTTTGCCGTGCCGGGCCGCCGCTTGAAGAGTTCCTTCAGATACTGCCCGGTATAGGAGCGCGGTTCCGCCGCCACGTCTTCCGGCGTGCCCGTCGCCACGATCTCGCCGCCGCCATCGCCGCCTTCGGGACCGAGATCGAGAATCCAGTCGGCCGTCTTGATGACTTCGAGATTGTGCTCGATCACCACCACCGTGTTGCCGTTCTCGACCAGCTCGTGCAGCACCTCGAGCAACTTCGCCACGTCGTGGAAATGCAGTCCCGTCGTCGGTTCGTCCAGAATGTAGATCGTGCGGCCCGTCGCCCGCTTCGAGAGTTCCTTGGCGAGCTTCACGCGCTGCGCTTCGCCGCCCGACAATGTCGTCGCCTGCTGTCCGACCTTGATGTAGCCGAGCCCGACCCGCTGCAGCACTTCCATCTTGTCGCGCACCGCCGGCACTGCCTTGAAGAAGGCCGCCGCCTCGTCCACCGTCATCTCCAGCACGTCGGCGATGGACTTGTCCTTGAACTTCACCTCCAGCGTCTCGCGGTTGTAGCGGTGTCCGTGGCAGGCATCGCATTCCACATAGACGTCCGGCAGGAAGTGCATTTCGATCTTGATGACGCCGTCGCCCTGACAGACCTCGCAGCGCCCGCCCTTCACGTTGAACGAGAAGCGTCCCGGCTTGTAGCCGCGCGCGCGGCTTTCCGGCAGTTCGGCGAACCAGTCGCGGATGAAGGTGAACGAGCCCGTATAGGTCGCCGGGTTCGAGCGCGGCGTGCGCCCGATGGGGGACTGGTCGATGTCGATGATCTTGTCGAGATGTTCGAGGCCGAAAATCTCGTCGAACGTGCCCGGATGCTCGCGTGAATTGTTGAGCCTGCGCGCCACCGCCTTGTAGACCGTCTCGATCAGCAGCGTCGACTTGCCGCCGCCCGAAACGCCGGTCACGCAGGTGAAGGTGCCGAGCGGAATTTCCGCCGACACATCCTTAAGGTTGTTCTCCGTCGCGCCCGTGACCTTCAGCCACTTGCCGTTACCCTCGCGGCGTGTCGCCGGCACGGGCACCTGCAGGAAGCCGGTGAGATATTGCCCGGTCAGGCTGTCCGGCGCCGCCATGATGTCTTCGGGCGTTCCCTCCGCCACCACCTTGCCGCCGTGAATGCCCGCGCCCGGCCCCATGTCGACCACATGGTCGGCCGTGCGGATCGCGTCTTCGTCATGCTCGACCACGATCACCGTATTGCCGAGGTCGCGCAGCCGCTTCAGCGTTTCCAGCAGCCGGTCGTTGTCGCGCTGATGGAGCCCGATGGACGGCTCGTCCAGCACATAAAGCACGCCCGTCAGCCCCGAGCCGATTTGCGAGGCAAGCCGGATGCGCTGGCTCTCGCCGCCCGACAGCGTGCCGGAGTTCCGCGACAGCGTCAGATAGTCGAGCCCGACATTGTTGAGGAAATGCAGCCGCTCACGAATTTCCTTCAGCACGCGCCCCGCGATCTCGTTCTGCTTCGAGGTCAGGTGCTGGTTGAGGTCGCGGAACCACGCATCCGCCTCGCGGATCGACATCTGCGAGACCTGCCCCACATGCAACTTCGCGATCTTTACAGCGAGCGCCTCGGGCTTGAGGCGATAGCCGCCGCAATCCTCGCAATTCGTGATGCCCTGATAGCGTTCGATCTCCTCGCGCGCCCAGGCGCTGTCCGTCTCGCGCCAGCGCCGTTCGAGGTTCGGGATCACGCCCTCGAACGCCTTCTTCGTCTTGTAGGAGCGCATCCCGTCGTCATAGGCGAAGGTCACGGCCTCCTCGCCCGAGCCGTAGAGGATCACGTTCTGCGCCTCTTCCGGCAGTTGCGACCAGGGCGCCGTCATCGAGAACTTGTACTGCTTCGCCAGTGCCTGCAGCGTCTGCGTGTAATAGGGCGAGGTCGAGCGCGACCACGGCGCAATCGCACCCTTCTTCAGCGACAGGCCGGGATCCGGCACCACCAGCTCCGGGTCCATGTAGAATTGCGTGCCGAGCCCGTCGCAGGCCGGGCAGGCGCCGAACGGATTGTTGAACGAGAACAGCCGTGGCTCGATCTCGTCGATGGTGAAGCCGGACACCGGGCAGGCGAAGCGCGACGAGAAAATGATCCGCTCCGCATCCTCTCCCTTCTTTTCGCCTTTCGGGGCGTCCGCCATCTCGACGACGGCGATCCCGTCCGCCAAGTCGAGCGCGATTTCGAAACTGTCCGCCAGCCGGTTGCCGAGATCGCCGCGCACGACGATGCGGTCGACCACCACGTCGATATCGTGCTTCAGCTTCTTGTTGAGCGCGGGCACATCCGCGATCTCGTAGAAGGTGCCGTCCACCTTCACGCGCTGGAAGCCCTTCTTCTGCAGCTCCGCGAATTCCTTGCGGTACTCGCCCTTGCGCCCGCGCACGATGGGGGCCATCAGGAAGAGCCGCGTCCCTTCAGGCAGCGCCATCACCCGGTCGACCATCTGCGTCACGGTCTGGCTCTCGATCGGCAGCCCCGTCGCCGGCGAATAGGGTACGCCGATGCGCGCCCAGAGGAGGCGCATGTAGTCGTAGATTTCGGTGACCGTGCCGACCGTCGAGCGCGGATTGCGCGAGGTCGTCTTCTGCTCGATGGAAATGGCGGGGGAGAGGCCGTCGATCTGGTCGACATCCGGCTTCTGCATCATCTCGAGGAACTGCCGCGCATAGGCCGACAGGCTCTCGACATAGCGCCGCTGCCCCTCGGCATAGATCGTGTCGAAGGCGAGCGACGACTTGCCGGAGCCCGACAGGCCGGTGATCACGATCAGCTCGTCGCGCGGCAGTTCCACGCTCACGTCCTGCAGATTGTGCTCGCGCGCGCCGATCACGCGGATGAAACGGTTCTGCGCGTCGCTCTGCTTTTTTGGCGCGGACTTCTTCGAGGCGGTGCTCATCGGGCCGGAACTCTCACGGGCGCGGCCTGCCTTGCGGGCGGCGCGCATCTTTCGCTGCGGGGAATGTGGCCAGACCGTTTTCCAGGCAGGTGGAAACACCTGCCGGTTCGGAAAACGGTCCGATTTATTAAGCTGTGAGCAGATTCCCATGACTGGACTGGACCGCGTTGCGGTCCTGTCCGGTCATGATCTGCTCTACGGGTCTCAGGCTTCATGTATGTAGGGCGGCAGGGCTTGCTTCAAGGTCTGTGAGGCCCGCGCGGCAAAGAATCATACGGAGCCGATTTCATCTTGCCTCAAATTGCGGGCTATGAGAACATAATAGGAACAAATAGGCGGACGGGCCACGAGGGGACAGATGGGAGTGAACTTTGATACGCTGACTTATTCCGAACGGCTCCAGTCGGCTGGCGCTTCGAAGCAACTGGCCGACGAGCATGCAAGACTGGCGCGCGACATGGTCATCGCCGATCTCGTTACCAAAGAGGATTTCCGGGCCGGCATGGGCGCTCTGAGGTCCGAGCTTGAAGCGGCGATGGCCAGACATGGCCTGCGAATGACCCTCTTGTTTGGTGGTATGATCGCCGGCGCGATGACTTTGCTGCTTGCAGCCATTCCCCTGGTCGTTTGATCCACAGTTTTTTTATCGAGAGCGCTGGTTCCGGGCCGCCCCTGCGGCTAGGGTCCGCGCAACGGGCACCTAAATCCACGAGGACGAAAACCATGGCAGGCAGCGTCAACAAGGTCATCCTGATCGGCAATGTAGGCGCCGACCCCGAAATCCGCCGTACGCAGGACGGGCGCCCGATCGCCAATATCCGCCTCGCGACCTCGGAAAGCTGGCGCGACAAGAATACGGGCGAGCGCCGCGAAAAGACCGAGTGGCACCGCATCGTCGTTTTCAACGAAGGTCTCTGCAAGGTCATCGAACAATATGTGAAGAAGGGCGCGAAGCTTTATATCGAGGGCGCGCTCCAGACCCGCAAATGGACCGACCAGTCCGGCGTCGAGAAATATTCCACGGAAATCGTCCTGCAGGGCTTCAACTCGACCCTCACCATGCTCGACGGCAAGAGCGGCGGCGGCGCTTCCTCCGGCGGCGGCGACTACGGCAGCGGCTCCGACGATTTCGGCGGCGGCTCGTCGGGCGGCGGCTCCTCCCGCGGCAACTTCTCCCAGGACCTCGACGACGAAATCCCGTTCTAGGCGCCACAATTAAGCGCGGATGCGCCGTGTAGCCTTGCATCCATGCTCACGATCCTCGAAATCCTCACCGACCCCGGCGACCCGGCGAAGCCGAACGAAGACGCTCTCGGCAGCGCGGGCGCCCATGCCTGGGTGATCGACGGCGCGACCGACGTCACCGACGGACCGGTCCTTGACGGCGAAACCGGCGCGCACTGGCTCGCCCATGAAGCGAGCGCGCTCTTTGCCGAAAACGCCGCGCGCTACGGCGCCGATCTCCACGGCCTCGTCCGCCACACCATCGAGACGCTCTCGCTGCGCTTCGCGCAACGGCAACTCCGCCCGCCGAACGGACGTCACGAATGGCCGAGCGCGGCCATGGCGCTTCTTCATGCCGGCGAGGGCAAGCTCGCCTGCGGCAACTTCGCCGATTGCGGCCTGATCCTGCTGGAAGACGAGAGCGACGAAGGCCACGTCTTCGGCGTACAGCACAATTCGCGCGAGGCGCGCGCCGTCAGCCGCACGGCGGAACTCGTCGCCGCTCTCGGCCCCGGCGAACGCCCCTTCGAGAACGCCGCGGTCATGGACTATCTCCGCGCCAACCGCCGCCGCCAGAACAGGGCCGACGGCTACTGGATTCTCGGCATCGACGCAGAAGCCGCCGCCCATATGCGCCACTGGGAAATCCCGTTCGATCGTCCGTACACGGGGCTTCTCTTCAGCGACGGCTTCGGCTCCATCGTCTTCGACTATCACCGTCTCGACCCGGCGACCCTGGTCCGCCGCGCCGCGCTTGGCGGCCTCCGCTCGATCCTCGCGGAGATCCGCAGCATCGAGACTATCGACGACCCGGAGTGCCTTTCCTGGCCCCGTTTCAAGCGCCACGACGACGCCACCGCGCTGCTCTTTCGCGCCGAACCGTGAGGCCCGGTACGGGCCCCGGACGAGCCCTTGTTTTTCCTTTTATTTCAGCAACTTACGAAGCCCCGTTCGGCGTCTTTGAAGTTGCCGTGACGCGCCGGAACTGGTAATCTGCGGCGCAGTAAACGAGAGGGATTCGGCGGGCGCCGGATGGCCTCTTTTTCGTTCCTTCGAGGGCTTGCGAAAGACCGGGTTTTCACCCCGTCGCGCGGCCTCTCACAGCGTCAGAAAAACACTTGTCCGATACGCAAGACAGCGACATTCCGGGTGACGAGCCGGGCCCGGGCGACGATACCGGCATGGAAAACGGCCCGGGCGGTTTGAACGGTGGTTCGGGTGGCGTGCCGCCCGGTGGCCCCGGCGGTTCCTCGTCCGACGGCCCGCCGCCGGAGCGCGATGTCGCGCCCATTTCCATCGAAGAGGAGATGCGCTCCTCCTATCTCGATTACGCGATGAGCGTGATCGTGAGCCGCGCGCTGCCCGATGCGCGCGACGGTCTGAAACCCGTTCACCGCCGCATCCTCTTCTCGATGAACGAGAACGGCTACGACTGGAACAAGCCCTATCGCAAGTCCGCCCGCGTGGTCGGCGACGTCATCGGCAAATATCATCCGCATGGCGACCAGTCGATCTATGACGCGCTGGTGCGCATGGCGCAGGACTTCTCCATGCGCCTGCCGCTGCTGGACGGACAGGGCAATTTCGGCTCGGTCGACGGCGATCCGCCCGCCGCCATGCGTTACACCGAAGTGCGCATGGCGAAGTCGGCGCATTCGCTGCTGAACGACATCGACAAGAACACGATCGACTTCAAGGACAATTACGACGGCACCGAGCGCGAGCCCGTCGTCCTCCCCGCCGAACTGCCGAACCTTCTGGTGAACGGCGCCAACGGCATCGCCGTCGGCATGGCGACCAACATCCCGCCGCACAATCTCGGCGAAGTCATCGACGCCTGCATCGCGCTGATGGACAATCCCGACATCACCATCGACGAACTGATCGAGCATGTGCCGGCCCCCGATTTCCCGACCGGCGGCATCATGCTCGGCCGCCAGGGCGCGCGCTCGGCCTATCACACCGGCAAGGGCTCCGTGGTCGTGCGCGGCCGTGTCGACATCGAGGAAGTCCGCAAGGACCGCCAGGCGATCGTCATCACCGAAATTCCCTATCAGGTGAACAAGGCGTCCATGGTCGAGAAGATCGCGGACCTCGTGCGCGAAAAGCGCATCGAGGGCATCGGCGATCTGCGCGACGAGTCCGACCGCAACGGCATGCGCGTCGTCGTCGAGCTGCGCCGCGACGCCGTGCCGGACGTCGTCCTGAACCAGCTCTATCGTTTCTCGCCGCTCCAGCAGAGCTTCGGCTGCAACATGCTCGCGCTCGATCACGGGCGGCCGGAGCTGATGAACCTCAAGCAGTTCCTCGAGATCTTCGTCCGCTTCCGCGAGGAAGTGATTTCGCGGCGCACCAAGTTCGAGCTCGCCAAGGCGCGCGATCGCGCTCATGTCCTTGTCGGCCTCGCCATCGCGGTGGCGAACATCGACGAGGTCATCAGGTTGATCCGCACCGCGCCGGACCCGGCCACCGCGCGCGAAAGCCTGATGGCGCGCGACTGGCCGGCGCAGGACATCGCGCCCCTCATCGCGCTCATCGACGATCCCCGTCACGGCCTCTCGGAAGACGGCACGATCCGCATGTCGGAAGAGCAGGCGAGGGCGATCCTCGAGCTTCGCCTCCAGCGCCTCACCGCGCTCGGCCGCGACGAGATCGGCGACGAGTTGAAGGGCCTTGGCGAGAAGATCGAGGATTATCTCGACATTCTCCGCTCCCGCGCCCGCGTGCTCGACATCATGCGGACCGAGCTCACCGCCATCAAATCGGAATTCGCGACGCCGCGCCGCACCGAGCTTGCCGAGTCCGAAAACGATTTCGAGGACGAGGACCTGATCCAGCGCGAGGACATGGTCGTCACGGTGAGCCATCAGGGCTACATCAAGCGCGTGCCGCTCTCGACCTACCGCGCCCAGCGCCGCGGCGGCAAGGGCCGCTCGGGCATGTCCACCAAGGACGAGGATTTCGTCACGCGCCTCTTCGTCGCGAACACGCACACGCCGATGCTGTTCTTCTCGTCGATCGGCATGGTCTACAAGCTCAAGGTCTGGCGCCTGCCGCAATCGACGCCCCAGGCGCGCGGCAAGGCCATGATCAACATCCTGCCGCTGCAGCAGGGCGAATACATCACCACCGTCATGCCGCTGCCGGAAGACGAGGAAAGCTGGGACAGCCTCCACGTCATGTTTGCCACGAAGAGCGGCAATGTCCGGCGCAACAAGCTCTCCGACTTCGTCCAGATCAACCGCAACGGCAAGATCGCCATGAAGTTCGAGGGCGACGATGCCGGCGATGCGATCATCGGCGTCCAGATCTGCACAGAGGATGACGACGTGCTGCTGACCACGGCCGACGGCCGCTGCGTCCGCTTCCCCGTGACCGACGTGCGCGTCTTCTCCGGCCGCTCCTCGACCGGCGTCCGCGGCATCCGTCTCGGCGAGGGCGATACGCTGATCGGCATGAGCATCATGCGCCATGTCGACGTCACGCCCGCCGAGGCCCGCGCCTATCTGAAACAGGCCGCCGCCATGCGCCGCGCCGCGTCGGGCGAGGCGGACGAGCCGGAAGCGGATGTCCTCGAGGCCGACGAGGATGCCGAGGAGGCGGGCGACGAGCTCGCGCTCTCGACCGAGCGCTACACGGAACTGGGCGCAAGGGAGCAGCTCGTTCTCACCGTCAGCGAAAAGGGCTTCGGCAAGCGTTCCTCCTCCTACGACTACCGGACCTCCGGCCGCGGCGGCAAGGGCATCATTGCCATGGCCGTGACGCCGCGAAACGGCAAGCTGGTCGCCTCCTTCCCCGTGGAAGTGCAGGATCAGATCATGCTGGTCACCGACGCCGGCCAGTTGATCCGCTGCCCGGTCGACGATGTCCGCGCCGCGGGCCGCGCCACGCAGGGCGTCACCATTTTCCGCACCGCGCCCGACGAGCGCGTGGTGTCCGTCGAGCGCGTCGAGGAGACGGGCGAGAACGGATCGGACGAGGAATAGGAGAGGGCATGGCGCGCGTCGGTCTCTACCCCGGCACTTTCGACCCGATGACCAACGGCCATCTCGACGTGATCCGCCGGGCGCTCCGCCTGGTCGATCATCTCGTGGTCGCCATCGGTGTCAACGCCACCAAGACGCCGCTGCTCTCGCTCGAGGAGCGTTTCGCCCTCATCGAAAAGGAAGCCGCGCCCGCCGCGAAGAAGGCCGGCGCGAAGATCTCCACCGCCTCCTTTTCCGGCCTCGTCGTCGATGCGGCGGATGAGCACGGCGCAAACGTCATCATCCGGGGATTGCGCGGCGCCGTCGATTTCGAATACGAGACCCAGATGGTCGGCATGAACCGCACCATGAACCCGGATGTCGAGACGGTCTTTCTCGCCGCCTCGCCGGAGACGCAGTTCATTTCCTCGACGCTGGTCCGCCAGATCGCGGGCATGGGCGGCGACATCACCCCCTTCGTGCCGGCCTCGGTGAAGAAGAAGGTGCTTGCCGCCGTCGCCAGACAGAAGAAGGGCCGCTGAGGCCCGCCTAAAGGAGTTTCACATGCGTGGATTGAAGGGAGCGCTCGTCGCGCTCGTCGCCGTCATCGGCCTTGCGGGCACCGCATTCGCCGCCGACCCGGAAAACACCATCTATCTCGACCTGAAGGATGGCCGCGTCGTCATCGAGCTGCTGCCGGAAGTCGCGCCGCAGCATGTCGAGCGCATCAAGACGCTCGCCCGCGACGGCTTCTACGACGGCATCGTCTTCCACCGCGTCATCCCGGGCTTCATGGCCCAGACCGGCGACCCGACGGGCACCGGCATGGGCGGTTCGATGCTGGACGACGTGAAGGCCGAATTCTCGAAGACCGAGAGTTTCACGCGCGGCGCCGTCGGCATGGCCCGGTCGCAGAGCCCGGACAGCGCCAACAGCCAGTTCTTCATCGTCACCGCGGATTCGACCTTCCTCGACGGCAACTACACGCTCTTCGGCCGCGTCGTCGACGGCATGGGGTATGTCGACATGATTGCGGAAGGTGAGCCGCCCGCCAATCCGGACAGGATCGTCAGGATGCAGGTCGCGGCCGACGCCGAATAAGGAAACGGAAATTCATATGACCGATATCAAGGACCCCGAAAACACGCTCATCATGGAAATCCCCCACGGGGAAGTCGTGATCGAGATGCGTCCCGACCTCGCGCCGAAGCATGTCGCGCGGATCAAGGAACTCGCCCGCGAAGGCTTCTACAACGGCGTCGCCTTCCACCGCGTCATCGACGGCTTCATGGCGCAGGGCGGCGACCCGACCGGCACCGGCTCCGGCGGCTCCGGCAAGAAGCTCCCGGCCGAATTCTCGGCCGAGCCCCATACGCGCGGCATCTGCTCCATGGCCCGCACGCAGGACCCGAACAGCGCCGACTGCCAGTTCTTCATCGTCTTCGGCGACGCCACCTTCCTCGACCGCCAGTACACGGTCTGGGGCAAGGTCGTCTCCGGCATGGACGCCGTCGACAAACTGAAGCGCGGCGAACCCGTCCGCGAACCCGACCGCATCGTCTCCATGCGCGTCGCCGCCGACGCGGCCTAGGCGAACTGCGTATCTCTTTCTTCCACCCTCTCCTCGAGGGAGGGTCAAACGGAACGGCTTTGGCGATTTATTGCCAAAGCCGTTCGGTTTGGGGCGGGGGCGCAGACGTCGCCGCGCATTCAAACGATAGCGAGTTCACGGTGGCGAGGCCGAGCCCCCGCCCCGAAAAATTTTTCGCAAGCTCAAATTTTTCGACCCTCCCTCGAGGGGAGGGTGGACAACAACGAAATGAGCAGGCTTCATCCATGCGCGTTTCCGACTTCGATTTCGACCTGCCGGAAGACCTGATCGCGCTCAGGCCTGCCCGCCCGCGCGATGCGGCGCGCCTCCTCGTCATCGGTCCTGAAGAAAACGCGCTCGAAGACAGATCCGTCCGCGACCTGCCGTCCTTCCTCGCGCCCGGCGACCTCCTCGTCTTCAACGACACGAATGTCATCCCCGCCCGCCTCTTCGGCACGCGAACGCTGGGGCCGGCCTCCGCGAAAATCGAGGTCATGCTCCACACGCGCGAAAGCGCGTCCGAATGGCGCACCTTCCACCGCCCCGCGAGGAAGCTCGCCCCCGGCGAGACGATTGCCTTCCCCGGCGGCCTCGAAGCCACCGTCGGGGAAAAGGGCGAGGGCGGCGAGGCGGGCCTCCGCTTCTCGGCCTCCGGCCCCGAACTCGACGCCGCCATCGCATCGGCGGGCGAAATGCCGCTCCCGCCCTACATCGCCCGCAAACGCGCCGCCGATGACGAAGACCTCGCCGATTACCAGACGCTCCATGCCGAAGAGCCCGGCGCCGTCGCCGCGCCCACAGCCGGCCTCCATTTCACGCCCGCCCTCATGGCCGCCCTCGAAGCGCGCGGCGTCGCCACCGTCCGCCTCACGCTCCATGTCGGCGCGGGCACCTTCCTTCCCGTCACGGCGGAAGACACCGAAGCCCACCGGATGCATGCCGAGCGCGGCGAGATCACGGAAGCCGAAGCCGCCGCCATCAACGAAGCCCGCGCGCGCGGCGGCCGCATCGTCGCCGTCGGCACGACTTCCCTTCGTCTCCTCGAAAGCGCGGCGGAGGAGGCGGGCATCGTTCATCCCTTCCACGGCGAGACGGACATCTTTATAACGCCGGGCTATCGCTTCCGCGCCGTGGACATCCTGATGACCAACTTCCACCTCCCGCGCTCGACGCTCTTCATGCTCGTCTCGGCGCTTCGCTCGACGGACGAGATGAAGCGCGCCTATGCCCACGCCGTCGCGGAGAAATACCGCTTCTATTCCTATGGTGATGCCTGCCTCATCTTCGGAAATCCGGAATGAGCGCCTTCTCCTTCACGCTGAAGGCCACCGACGGCCGCGCCCGCACCGGCGCCATCTCGACGCCCCGGGGCGAAATCCGCACCCCCGCCTTCATGCCGGTCGGCACGGCGGCAACGGTGAAGGCCATGTACCCCGAACAGGTCCGCGCGACGGGCGCCGACATCGTGCTCGGCAACACCTATCACCTCATGCTCCGCCCCGGCGCGGAGGAGGTGGCGGCGCTCGGCGGTCTCCACACATTCATGAACTGGCCGCATCCGATCCTGACGGACAGCGGCGGCTTCCAGGTCATGTCCTTGTCGAAGCTCCGCAAGATGACGGAGGAGGGCGTCGCCTTTCAGTCGCATATCGACGGCGCGCGCCACATGCTGACGCCCGAACGCTCCATCGAGATCCAGTGCCTGCTCGGCTCCGACATCCAGATGCAGCTCGACGAATGCACGCCCTTTCCGGCGACGGAAGAGGAAGCGAAATCCTCCATGGAGCTGTCGCTCCGCTGGGCGCAGCGCTCGAAGGATGCATTCATGAGCCAGCCGCACCGCAAGGAAGGCATGGCCCTTTTCGGCATCGTCCAGGGCAGCACCTACGAGCCGCTCCGCCATGCGTCGGCGGCGGGCCTCCGCGAGATCGGTTTCGACGGGTACTCAATCGGCGGCCTCGCGGTCGGCGAGGGTCAGGCCGAAATGCTCCGCGTCCTCGATTTCACCACGCCGGCGCTCCCCGAAGACAGGCCCCGCTATCTCATGGGCGTCGGCACGCCGGACGATCTCGTGGAGTCGGTCGCGCGCGGCGTCGACATGTTCGATTGCGTGATGCCGACGCGGAACGGCCGCCACGGCCTCGCCTTCACGCGCCGCGGCAAGGTGAACCTGAAGAACGCCCGCTACGCCGCCGACCCGCGTCCCCTCGACGGGACAAGCGCCTGCCCCGCCGCCCGCGATTACAGCCGCGCCTATCTCCACCACCTCATCAAGTCGGAAGAGATGCTGGGCTCCATGCTGGTGAGCTGGATCAACATCCACTACTACCAGTCCCTCATGGCCGGCATGCGCGCCGCGATTGCCGAAGGCCGCTTCGAGGATTTCCGCGCCGCCTTCAAACGCGACCAGGCCGCCGGCGACATCGAGCCGGTGTGAATCCTCCCACCTCCCCCTTGTGGGGAGGTCGAAAAATCCTCAGGATTTTTCGGGTGGGGGTAAGCGAGGGAAACGGACGGCGGTTCTTCCTTCTCGGCGTCATTGCGAGCGAAGCAATCCATAAAGCGGTAGCCTCCGACTCCGCAATGGATCGCCACGGCCGCCTTCGGTGGCCTCGCGATGACGGGGCATGGCGATGCTGTGCCAAAACAAAAAACCAATCCCCACAAAGCCTTGCCCTGGCCCAACCCCACTGTTGACCCCGTGGGAAGCGCCCCTTAAGTTCCGCCCACCTCTTGAGGACGCGCGGATTCCCGCGCCTTCCCGGCGGGCCCTTAGCTCAGCGGTAGAGCGGCTGACTTTTAATCAGTAGGTCGATGGTTCGATCCCATCAGGGCTCACCACTTTCCCTGTCGTGCGGCGTGTCCCGTCACGACGGATTGCCGGCACCGTTTCGTCCGCCGTTCAACTCCGGATAGATGCCATGTAGCTCGATATCCTCCGCGGGGGTCGGGTACTCGAACGGTGTGGCATTGTCGAACATGGAGGCGATCGCCGGTCCGTTGGACATGGCGAAACTTGCACGATTGCCGCCTCGGTAATCCCACAGACCTCTGGTGTCGGCTTCGAGATCCGTTTCAAGCCGCGTCACTTCCTTGAACCCGGCTTCCAGTCCCATCCAGTAGATGGCCTTCGGCGACGAAAACATCTCGAGGCCGAGAACCGACTCGCCGAGAAGGTTCTTCGGACGCACGGGTCTCAGGGAAATGCTGGCCTCATCTGACTTGTGTACCATCGTGTCCACGATGACCGCTTCCTTCGCGGCGCGCTGCATGAGCGTCAGCAGCCGGAACGGATCGCGTATGTGATAGAAGAAGCCGAGGCAGAAAATGACGTCGAACGAGTCTGCCGCCATGGTCTCCAGCGTGGCGTAGGAATCTGCCAGTCGCAGATCGCAATTGCCGATCTGCTTTCGTTCGAGAATCCATCTTCCCTGTTCGATGGACGGTGCATGTGCGTCCACGCCCACGACCTCGGCAGCTTCGCCTTCGCTCGCTGCTGCCATGGCCCAGTATCCGTAGCTGCAGCCAAGATCCAGAACCCGTTTCCCGCGCAGGAAGCCGGAACGGAGCAGGGGCTCGATGAAAAGTTCTCTGCGTATCCTCGTCCTGTTGACGTGATTGTACTGCTTGGGATCGTTTCTGTTCAGCGTGTTGACGCCATCGATCTCGATGTCCTGAATCCAGTTGGTATAGGACGCAATTTTTTTCGCCGTTTCTGAAGAATTCATAGGCTGAAGGACCGTTCCTTTGTTGCCGATTTCTGGTCTGAGTTTACCGGTGCTGGGACGGATGAACCACAGCAATATCGCCACGAGAACGTCGCGCCGTGACGCCTCTGGCCTCCGGAATGATGTGGCGGCGAATGCCGGCCAGGTGTGCAGGCCCTCGATAGCCGGATTCACCGAGATCGCTCGTCCTGACCCGGGTGGCAGAGACGTACGGGGCGAACGCGATTGCCTCTTTTTCCTGCCCCTGCGTCCGTGTGGGGCTTGCGGATCAGTTGCCGCCGGTAGAGCATCCTGGCATCGCAAAACAAGCACCCGGAGAAAACGCCCCATGTCGCTCTCGCTCTACGACCTCACGATCCCGAACTACCTGCAGACCCTCGGCGCCGTCTCCGGCTTCATGAAGAAGGGCGCCGCCTTCTGCGAGGAGCAGGGCACGAACCCGGACGAGATCGTCGCCGCCCGCGTGATCGACGACATGCTGCCCTTCAGTTTCCAGATCGTTTCCGTCGCGCATCATTCGCTCGGCGCCGTCGAGGCCGCGCAGAGCGGCGCGTCCCAGCCGCCGAAGGATCCCGGCACCTACACCTATGCCGACTTGCAGAAGCTCGTGGACGACACGAAAGCCGGGCTCGAAAAGGTGACGCCCGAGGCGCTCAACGCCTGTCAGGGCAAGGACGTGCTGTTCAAGGTCGGTAAGCTCGAACTTCCCTTCACGGCGGAGAACTTCCTGCTCTCCTTCTCCTTCCCGAACTTCTATTTCCACGCGACGACGGCTTACGATCTCCTCCGCGGTCATGGCGTCAAGATCGGCAAGGGCGACTTCCTCGGCAGGATGCGCATGAAGATGTAACGAGCCGCGCGGGAGCGGCGGCGTCAGGCGATCTGCCTCGCCGCCGCGCTCTCCGCACCCGCGATCGCCATGCCTCCCTGCTTGTGCAGCGGCAGCAGCGTCACCGCGACGATGAAACTCGCCAGCGCCGCGAGCAGCAGGAAGAAGGCCCGCGCGCGGCAGCGCGATGCCGCGTCATTGTGCTTGCGCACGGAGCGGATCGCATCGAGGAAGAAGCCCGCCTCGTCGCTTCCCTGAAGCTGCGCCTCGACGCCTTGCGGTCCCGCGCCGAGAAAGGTGCGTTCCACGCGGGCGAGATAGATCATCGCGGTAAAGATGAGCAGGATCGAGGCAAGGGCCAGCGCGAGCATCGCCAGCGTGGCCGGCTCGTGCCAGCGCGCGATGTCGACTTCCTGCGCGAAGGAGACATAGCCGAAAATCAGGAACGAGATGATGGTGACGGGCACGGCGAGCTGCGAGCGGATCGTCTGGCTCTGCTCGCGTTCGCTCAGATAGAGGTCCTTCATGCTCTCGGGGCTCAGCTCGCCGAAATCGACGGCAAGGCTCTTCCCGTTCGTCTTCTCGGCCACGTCTCCTCCCTTCGCGTCTCGCCGGTTGCCTCGCGTTGTCCGGCACAAACAGACAAGGCGCGCATCCGTTCCATGAACGCTACCGCAGCGGCTGTTGCGGCGGCGGGCAGGGCGGTTATCCTCGCGCATCAACGAACGAAGCCGCGGAGGTCCCATGCCCGCCAACCCGAACAATCTTCCGCCGCCTTATGAAGGCGGCTGCGCCTGCGGCGCGGTCCGTTACCGCATCGAGGCTGCGCCCATCGGCGTGCGCATCTGTCATTGCCGCATCTGCCAGCAGGCAATGGCCTCGCCCTTCATCGTGCAGGCGAGCTTCCCGAAATCCGCCGTCACGGTCACGGGCGAGACGGAACATTGGCAATCCTCCGCCCGCCTCAAGCGTCATTTCTGTCCGCGCTGCGGCACGCGCGTGACCATCGAACCGGCGGACGGCGACCGGCTCGCCTTTCCGCTCGTCACCTTCGACAATCCCGCCGCCCTGTTTCCGGAAATGCACATCTGGGTGACCTCGCGCATTCCATGGCTCGTCCTCGACGACGGCCTCCCGCAACACCCGGAAGCCTCTCCCGAGCCTTATCGGGAAGCGTGAACGGCGAGACCGTCGCGCGACTACTTATCTTTCCCACCCTCCCCTCGGGGAGGGTCGAAATTCGTCTTCGAATTTCGGGGCGGGGGGACGCCTATACAGAACTTCCGTTGTCGGACACATCCTGCATGTCGCCACCTTCCCCCGCCCCAAACGGCTTGCAGCCGTTTGACCCGCCCCCAGGGGCGGGTGGGAGTTGGTTACTCAAGTCTGACTAGTCTCCGCTAACCCGCCCGCAAACCTTCACGACCTTCAGCCAGCGCATGTCGCCATAGCGCGTGCTCCAGCTGATCGTTTCTCCCTCGCGCATGCCCAGCAGCGCGACGCCTGCGGGCGAGGCGAGGGAAATGCAGCCGCTCTCCGGCATCGTGCGCGCCGGATAGACGAGCGTCAGCCGCTCGGGCCGTCCCTTCATGCCGAAGATGAACTCGACCGTCGAATTCACCGTCACCACATCGCCCGGCATTTGCGCCATCGGCACGAGCTTCGCACGGGCGAGCTCCTGTTCGAGGAAACCCGACACCTCCGGCAGAACGTGCGAAAGCCGGTGCGCGATGTCGGACAAGTCATCGAACTGTTCTTCCGCCACGATGATCGGCGGCAGGCTCGATGCGGTCCTTGCCGCCTGTTTTGCCGTTTCCATCACGCAGCCTCCGGCCCGTTGCCGTCATGGTCGCCGTCCGGTTCCGCTTCGCGCGTGCGGGCGGCGGCCTCCGGCTGGTGGTCCAGCGCCACGATCGAGATCGACAGCGCGCGCCCCTCGAAGGTCGCTGCCGTCACCGTTTCGCCGGGCCGGCGGCCGAGCAGCGCAAGGCCGACCGGCGTCAGCACGTTCACATACTGGTCGTTCGGCGCGTATTCGCGCCCGAGCGTCAGCAGGCGGCGTTCCAGCCGTTCGCCGTCGACGCGGTAGCGCACGATGCTGCCCAGCGTGACGACATCGGCCGGTATCTCGTTTCCCGGCACCACGCGCGCCTCGGCGAGCAGCTTGGCGATGCGGGGCCGCATCGGGCTCAGCATGTCGAGATGCTCGAAGGCGGCAATCTCGAGCCTTCCATAATCGTGGAGCCCGATCAGGGGCCGCCCGGTCGGCGGCGGCCCGGCTTGCAGTGAAACGGAGTTCAGGGGATGCGGGCGCACGGCGCCGCTGTCACGCATGGACATCGCGGAAGTCCTCATTGCGGCACGGGCCCTCTCAAGGGCCTGCCGTCAGGAATGGTCTGGAAAGGAAGGTGAGGCTTGTCCCCGGACGTCGCGCACGCAAAGGCGGCGTCGGCCCGGGGCTAATCTCCCGCGAGCAACGTACCCGGCGTAGCGAGGAAACGTGCGTTCAAGCGTCTCATGAAAACCAGACTAGCCGTCGCCCCCGCTTTGTCAAAAGACGGAAGGTCGCGGATGCGGGCGCCAGGCGTCGCCTGATCGCTACGCTTTCGGAGCGATTTTGTGTGAGTCGCCTCAAAACGAGACAAAACAGTACATTCTTGGTAACCCTGACCCGTTAGCCTCTTGGCAAATGTCGATCGCGGGTGCCGAAATGACAGGACACAAAGAGGAAATCGGGAGCACGCTCCGCGCCGCGCGTCAGGCGGCGGGGCTCTCGCTGCAGCAGATCGCAGGCGAAATCCGCATCCGCCCGATCTATCTCCAGGCCATCGAGGCCGGCCAGTTCGAGCTTCTGCCGGCCCTGCCGCAGACGGTCGGCTTCACGCGCGCCTATGCGAAACATCTCCATGTCGATGTGGAAGCGCCGCTCTCCCGTCTCGGCGAGGAAGTTCACCGCGATATCGAGAGCCGCGTCTATTCCGAACCGGAGCCCCTCTGGACCGTGTCGCCCCGGCGCGTCGGCTATGTCGGGATAGGCGCCGTCGTGGGCGCCTTGCTGCTGGGTCTTGCCGTCTTCGATTTCGGATCGCCTCCGGAACAGATCGCTTCCGTTTCGGCTCCGCAGTTCGCTCCGGTGCAGGCTCCCGTTTCCTCCTCGCCCGTCGCCTCCGCGCTTGCGGGTAACACGCTGCTCCTGCCGCGCGAGCAGGTTCAGTCTCCCGTGGCGCCTGTCACCGCCGCGCTCGCGTCGCGTCCGGCGGTGCCGGAGACCGCCGTGAGTTCGGAGGCTCCGGCTTCCGGCAACGCCATTTCATCCGTAGACGGATCGAATGCGCCGGCCGCCACCGAAGCGATGACCGGGGCAGGGGAGGCGTCCGCCCGCTTCGTCACCGGCAGCGTCTATTTCCGCGCCGAGCCGGACAACGCCGGTGCCGAAATCGGCGTGCTCGATGCCCGCGAGCGGGTCGTCCCTCTCGGGACCCATGCCACGCTCTACTGTCACCAATGCATGCCGGCCGTCCGCACACC
>CAJXOU010000057.1 GCA_913057645.1 uncultured Rhodobiaceae bacterium
GCGCACGACCGTGGCGGAGAAATCGGTTTCGAGCAGCTGTTCGGGCGAGACATTGACGTTGACCTTGATGTTGGTCGGCCAGTTGTCGGCTGCCTCGCGGCAGGCCTCTTGCATCACCCAGGTGCCGATCGGCACGATCAGGCGGGTATCTTCCGCCAGCGGGATGAACTTGCCCGGGCTGACGAAGCCGTGATCGGCGCTGTCCCAGCGGATCAGCGCTTCGAAGCTGACGATCTCTTCGGTCGTGGCGTCCACCACCGGCTGGTAGTGCAGCAGCATCTCGTCGCGTTCGAGCGCATTGCGCAGCGAATGTTCGAGCTGGCGTTTCTCTTCGGCATTGGCGTGGAGCGAGGGTTCGTATTCGCGGTGCATGCCGCCGCCTTCGCCCTTCGGCTCGGGCTTGTCGGCGATCATGGCTTCGGTGGTGACGATGAGGCCCGCAATGGAAGCCGCGTCCTGAAGTGCCGTGCGCACGACCTTGGTCGGGTCGATGATGCCGGCGGCCACGAGGTCGCAGTATTCTTCCTTCTGCGCGTCGAAGCCGAAATTGGCCTGCTTCGACTCGAGGACCTTCTGCACGACGATCGAACCTTCGACGCCGGCATTCTCGACGATCTGACGGATCGGCGCTTCGAGGGCCTTGCGGATGATGTTGACACCCGCCTGGATGTCGCGATTGTCCTCGACGAGTTTGCCGACGGCCTTGGATGCCATCAGGAGTGCCGTGCCGCCGCCGGGGACGATACCCTCTTCGACAGCCGCGCGGGTCGCATTGAGCGCGTCGTCGACGCGGTCCTTGCGCTCCTTCACTTCGGCTTCCGTCGCGCCGCCGACCTTGATCACAGCAACGCCGCCTGCGAGCTTCGCGAGACGTTCCTGCAGCTTCTCCTTGTCGTAGTCGGAGGTCGTGTCTTCGATCTGCCGCTTGATCTGGCTGACGCGGGACTCGATGTCCTTCTTCTTGCCCGAACCGTCGACGATCGTCGTGTCATCCTTCGTGATCGAGACGCGCTTGGCCTTGCCGAGCATGTCGAGCGTGACCGACTCGAGCTTGATACCGATATCTTCGGAGATGACCTGGCCGCCCGTGAGGATCGCGATGTCCTCGAGCATGGCCTTGCGGCGGTCGCCGAAGCCCGGTGCCTTCACGGCCGCGACCTTGAGGCCGCCACGGAGCTTGTTCACGACGAGCGTTGCAAGCGCCTCGCCCTCGATGTCTTCCGCGATGATGAGGAGCGGACGGCTCGACTGCACGACGGCTTCGAGCACCGGCAGCATCGGCTGCAGGCTGGTCAGCTTCTTTTCATGGAGAAGGATGTAGGGCTCCTCGAGCTCGGCCACCATCTTGTCGGCATTGGTGATGAAGTAGGGCGAGAGATAGCCGCGGTCGAACTGCATGCCTTCGACGACATCGAGTTCGGTTTCGAGCGACTTCGCTTCCTCGACCGTGATCACGCCTTCATTGCCGACCTTCGCCATCGCCTGCGCGATCATGGCGCCGATTTCCTTTTCGCCATTGGCGGAAATCGTGCCTACCTGCGCGACTTCGTCGTTCGACTTCACCTTCTTGGAACGCTTCGTGATGTCCTCGACGGCGGTGCGGACCGCGATCTCGATGCCGCGCTTCAGGTCCATCGGGTTCATGCCGGCGGCAACCGCCTTGGCACCCTCGCGGACGATCGACTGCGTCAGAACGGTCGCGGTCGTGGTGCCGTCGCCGGCGGTGTCATTGGTCTTGGAAGCGACTTCCTTGACCATCTGGGCGCCCATGTTCTCGAACTTGTCTTCAAGCTCGATTTCCTTGGCGACCGTGACGCCGTCCTTCGTCGTACGCGGCGAACCGAACGACTTTTCGATCACGACGTTGCGGCCTTTCGGGCCCAGCGTCACCTTCACCGCATCGGCGAGAATGTCCACGCCCTTGAGCATGCGCTCGCGGGCGCTTCGGCCGAATTTGACTTCCTTAGCCATGTTCTTCTGATCCTTCTGAATTCTTGAAACGGAACGAAGGGCCGCGAGGGCTCAACAAAAAAGCCCGCGGCCGTTATCCGGTTGCGAGCCTTATTCGGCAGCCGCCTTCTTCTTGGAACCGCCTTCGAGCACACCCATGATGTCGCTCTCTTTCATGATCAGCAGGTCCTGGCCGTCGATCTTCACCTCGGTGCCCGACCATTTGCCGAAGATCACGCGGTCGCCGGTCTTCACGTCCGGCGCGATCACCTTGCCGTCGTCGCCGCGGGCGCCCGGGCCCACCGCGATGACTTCGCCCTGCGAGGGCTTTTCCTGAGCCGTGTCCGGAATGATGATGCCGCCGGCGGTCTTGGCTTCTTCCTCGACGCGGCGTACCACGACGCGGTCATGCAGAGGACGGAACTTCATCTCTGGCTTCTCCTGTGTCCCAACCGCTAAGGTGCGGAAAATTCTGAATTTTTTGAAAGTGTTAGCACTCACGACATATGAGTGCCAAGCCACGCCGGACAAATAGGAGCTGTGCGGTCCACTGTCAAGCGGCAGGGCCGGGATTCCACCGGGATTCAGGCGATGACGAGCACCGCGCCGCCGAAACGCCGCTTCAGGTGCCCGAGCAGACCGGTGGCAAAGAGGGTCGCCCCAAGGATCTCCATGACCTCTTCTGTGCAGAAGGCGACCACATAGGCGAGGCTTTCCTCGCCATAGGTCGTCAGCAGCTTGCCGCCGATGAGTTCCATGCCGAGGGCGCCGCCGACATACAGGAGCCCGGCGGTGAGGAAGACGGCCCGGGTCCGGCCCGGCTGCGCGAGCAGGAAGGGCAGATAGGCAAGGCCGGCCAGCGCGACCAGCGCCATGCCCGGGATCACCCAGGCGAAATGAAGGAACCCGCTGAGCCCGAGGCCCTCGCGGAGCGGTTCGATGGCGACCTCGTGAATGCCCGTGGCTTCGTCGACCGAGAGACCGAGAAACATCAACGTCAGGATCGCCCAGTGAAAGAGGTAGTTCTCGCCGTTTCGCGCGGCCGAGGCCGTGACGATGGCGAGGATCGCTGCGGACAATGCGAGCAGAAGCGAGGTGTACCAGGCCGGAAGGCAATGCTCGGCGTTGAAGGCGAGGTGCCGCAAATCCTGCACGAACGTCTCGAACCCGAACGCAGCGACGTACCATTCCCGGAACAGGCCAAGCGCGATCACGGTAAACGACGCCACCCAGACAACGGACGAAATGCCTGTCGGGCGAAGGCGGAAAACCCTTTCCTCGACAGGCGGTTGCGCCCGTCCGGCGGTCAACTCAACCATTTCTTAGGCTCCCGTTGTGACACTCAGGCAACTGCCTCGCTTGGACGTAGCAAGATAAGGACCACCGCCGGAGATGGCCGAACGTGGCGAAGTGACACGAATCCAGGGCCTTGCGGAAACGGATGGCTTGCTCCGTATGGTTTACGGGCTCGCCTATGCCGCGCGTCCGCGACGTCTGATGCATCCGCTCGGCTTTGCGCGGATCGGGCTGGAAAGGCTCGTCCGTGGGCGGAGTGGGGAACCGTTTCTGAGGGCGCCCGAAGAGGCACTCGCGACGCCGGACGGGCTCGTCGATATGGGCGGGCCGATGACGGCCGAACGGCTTGTCGAGGCCTATGCGCGGGGCATCTTTCCCTGGTGCCACGTCGGTCCCGTCAAATGGTGGGCGCCGTCGCAGCGCGCCGTGCTCTTCCTCGAGGACAGCCGGATCGAGAAGAACCTGCGCCGGCTTCTCCGGCAGGACCGCTACAGCGTGACTTTCGACAGGAGCTTCCGGGAGGTGATGGAGGCCTGCGCCGAGCCGCGCCCCGGCCGCCCCGCGCTCACCTGGATCTCGCCGCGCTTCATGGATGCCTATGAAGCGCTCCACGAAGCCGGCCATGCGCATTCGGTCGAGGTCCGGGACAAGGACGGCAATCTCGCGGGTGGCCTCTACGGCGTGGCCTCGGGCGGCATCTTCTTCACGGAATCGCAATTCGCCCGCGCCCGCGACACGTCGAAAGTCGCGTTCGTCACGCTGAACCGGCATCTCGCCGAATGGGGATACGTCCTCAACGACGGCAAGGACATGACCGGCCATCTCGCGGCGCTCGGCATGCGCAACATTCCGCGCGCCGAGTTCGGCGCGCTTGTGCATGCGCATGCGGGGCAGGGCCGCGCGCCGGGACGCTGGGAGATCGATCCGTCGCTCGATGTTGCAGGCTGGATGCCGGGCGGCGAGAGCTAGTCCTTCGCGCGCAGGCCCCGCAGCGTCAGCTTGATGATCGCCGCGAGCTGATTCCTGAAGGTCTCTTCGTTCGGCGCCTTTTCCGCACCGCAGGCCGCCGCGATCAGCGCCTCCGAAGCATCCCTGACGCCGAGGCCGACAAGCGCGGGATCGAGTTCGCCGCTCTCGACACCCTTGCGCACCAGTTCGAACACCGCGTCGTGGAACTGCGCCGTCACCTTCTCGAAGGGAGCACTCGGCAGGCGGCTGCTCGAGTCGATGAGTTCCGCCGCATGCGGGCTCGACAGGACCCAGCTATAGGCGAAACCGAACTTCGCTTCCATGAGCGCGTTCAGCTTTTCCTCGAGCGGCAGGTCGAGCGCATCGGCTTCCTCGAGGCTTTCCGTCACATGCGCGGCGAGGGACGTGCAGATCGCCTCGAACAGTTCGTCCTTGCTCTTGAAGTAGAGGTAAAGCGTTCCCTTGGCGACGGCCGCCGCGCGCGCGATGTCTTCCATCGACGTGCGCCGGTAGCCGTAATGCCGGAAGAGGTCGAGCGCGGAAGAGATGATGATCTCCCGCTTGTCCGGTCCTGCCGCTTTTTGCAGTGCGGCGCCGCCTTGAGGCCTGGCCATGATTCCTATCGTTTGATCGTGAAGGGACAGGTTTTCGCAACGGGAACGACGAGAGTGCGAACCGAGCCGCCGCAGTTGTAATAGCAAATCTTGCGCATGCCCGAACGCTGCTGATTGCTCAGCGAACATGTCGCCTGAGCGTACTGGTCGTAAGCCGGTCTCTTGCTCATCCCGGTTTCGGGTCCGCCCGTCGAAAGGGCCGCCAGCACCAGCAGCCCCGAAAGAGTTACGCTTTCCATTTTTGCCCCACCCCCATGGTAACGCAGTCTAACACCTTTTCCGGCTGTCCAGCCTTGCCTCTCGCGGATGGAAATTCAACCCGCCGGGAGCGGCGAAGATGCGGCATTTGTGCAGCCGGGCCATCGCTGTAGGATGCGGCCCGCATGATTTGACGAAGGGGAAGCCATGACAAGCGATGCTCTGGCGGCGGCGAAGGCGCTGACCGGCCAGCCCGGGTCCCGGGCGATGATTCCGACACCCGCGCTGGTGCTCGACCTGGACGCCTTCGAGCGGAACGTCGCGCGCATGGCCGAGCACTGCAAGGTAAACGGGCTTGGCCTCAGGCCTCATTCGAAGACGCACAAGTCGGTGACGATCGCAAAGGCGCAGGTCGCGGCGGGCGCGCTGGGCGTGTGCTGCGCGAAGCTTGGCGAAGCGGAGGCGATGGCCGCGGGTGGCATCGAAAGCATCCTGATCACGTCGCCGGTCGTGACGGCGCAGGGCATCGAACGGTTGATCGCGCTCAACGCGAAACTGCCGGACCTGATGGTCGTGGTCGACAATCCCGAGAACGCGCGCGCGCTAGCGGCAGCGGCGGCGGACGAGAAGCGGACGCTCAAGGTGCTGGTCGATCTCGATGTCGGCCTGCACCGCACGGGCATCCGTCCCGGCGCGGATGCGACCGATCTCGCCGAACTTCTCGATGCGGCGGAGTTCCTCGAACTGCGCGGGCTGCAGGCCTATGCGGGCCATCTCATGCATATCCACGACTTTGCGGAGCGCCGCGAAAAATCGCTTGCCGCGATGAAGGCGCTGGGCGAGCAGCGCGATGCGCTGAGGGCGAAGGGTATGTGCTGCGACATCGTTTCCGGCGGCGGCACCGGCAGCTACAACATCGATCCGGAAGCGCAGGTTCTGACGGAGCTGCAGGGCGGTTCCTACATCTTCATGGACAAGCAGTACAACGACGTCGCGCTCGGCAACGGCGCGAGCTTTCCCTTCGAGACGTCGCTCTTCGTGCAGATGTCGGTGGTCTCGAACAACACGAAGAACCTCGCGACCACGGATGCGGGCTTCAAGTCCTTCTCGACCGACGCCGAACCGCCCGTGCTCTTTTCCGGCGCGCCGGAAGGGGCGGGCTACTTCTTCTTCGGCGACGAGCAGGGCGGCATTCTGCTGCCCGACGGCGCGCAACTGCCATTAGGCAGTGTACTGACGGCCATGACCCCGCATTGCGATCCGACGGTCAATCTCTACGACGCCTATCATGTCGTGAGGGGCGACGTGCTGGTCGATATCTGGCCCATCGAGGCGCGCGGCCGAAGTGCCTGAGGCCCGGATTTGAGGTATCCCGGTACCTCAAAACGCCCGACTGTCACTGAACTGTCATAAAAACGTCATAGAGAGCGGCGGCGAGGCTTTTGTACGTCCCCGGTAGGCGGCACGTGTGCTTCGGGGCGGTGCCCTGGCGAATTCGCACATACCGGAGAGACGGCGGAGGAGACGAAAAAAGGTATTGACCCGTCTCCGGGCCCTCGCTATTGTGAGTGAATGATCACTCGCAACGAAAAACCCGCTTCCAGAACCCGCGACCGCATCGTCGATGCGTCGCTCCGCCTTTTCGTGTCGCAGGGCATCGCCGGAACGACGACCCGCGACATCGCGAAGGAAGCGGAGATCGCGGAGGGGACGATCTATCGCCATTTCGAAAGCAAGGAGGCACTGGCCGCCGAGATCTTCATGGAGACCTTCAAGCCGCTTTCGAAGGCGCTGGTCCTCCTGGAGGGCGCGGAGGGGCCGGTGCTGGAGCGGATCGGCAAGACGGTCGATCACTTCTACCGGCTCTTCGACGAGAACCCGACGCGCTGGGTCTATGTGATGACCTACCAGACGGGCCGGCAGTCGAAACTGCCGCCCGGCACGCCGACGCCCTTCACGCTGATGCTGAAGATGCTGAAGGAGGGAACGGCGAGCGGAGAACTCCGCGACCTCGACGCCGACCTCCATACCCAGGTCGTGCTCGGCATGATCACGCAGCCCGCCATGGGCATCGTCTATGACGAACTGGACGGACCGCTGGCGCCGCGCGCCGCGGAAGTGATGCAAGCGATCCGGAAGGTGCTTGCCCCCTGACACCCCATTCGAATTGCCGGTCCCTGGAACAGGAGACCTTTTCGGCCGGCAAAGTAGTGAGTGAGCGCTCACATCAATTCAACCAAGGAGACGACCAATGAAAAAGCTTCTGATTGCGACTGCCTTTCTTCTCGCCACCACGATAGGCGCGCATGCCGATGGCGCCTCGAGCGCGCAGACCTCCGCCGACTTCTCCGGCGCGGTCGGTGACAGCGTTGCCAAGGGAACGGCGATTGCCGCGATTTCTGTCGCGACACCCGTTCTGAGTGCGGCGGGCGTTGCGACCTCGGTCGCCGGCCCCATGGTGACGGGCGGCTCGAAGACGCTCTGTGATCGGACGAAGGGGTGCCGCAGCCTCCCCATCGCACCGGAAACAATCGTCGGAACGCCCCTGCCCCGAACGGCGCCCGATGCCGCGCTGAAGGCGCGCCTCCAGGACGAGGAGATCTGAACCATGACCACCCGCATTCTCTTCGCCTTCATGCTCACGCTTGCCCTCTTCACGGCGAATGCCGGGCCCGCCACCGCCCAGGCAAGCTCCGCCGCGGGCACCATCGAAGCGCCCGAAAAGGTCATCCCCTTCGCGAAGAAGGTGGAACGCGAACTCGCCGAACGCGGCGCCCTCGTCGCCATCGTCTCGCGCATGGGCCGCGACCCGAAACAGATGCCGGACGGCATCGGCGAGTACACCCATGTCGGCATCTGGGTCTATTCTGAAATGACCGCCGCCGACGGCAGCAAGGTCAACGGCTACGCCGTCTACAACCTCTACCAGACGGAAGAGGACGCCGGACGGAGCACGCTGGTGCAGGACTTCCCGGCCGAGTTCTTCGGTTCGGTCTTCGACCTGAAGACGGGCATCGTGATCCCGACGCCGGAAGTGCAGGCGGAAATCCTCCGGGTACTGAACTCGCCCGCCTACGGGAAGCTTCATGTGCCGGCCTATTCGGTCGTCGCCAATCCCTATGACTGGCGCTACCAGAACTGCGCCAACTTCGTGATGAGCGTGCTCGTCTCGGCGATCTACGGCACGGACGACCGCGCGGAGATCACGGGGTATCTGAAGGCCCATTACGAGCCGCAGCAGGTGAAGCTCTCCGGTGTGACGCGGGCCTTCGGGTCGATCTTCGTGGACGGCTTCGCGACCTCCGACCACGAGGGCGGACCGCTGAGGACCTCGACCTTCGACTCGATCGTGCGCTTCCTCACGACCTACGGCATGGCGGAAGCCGTGCTGGAAGTGACGGAAGACGAGGTGACGGAAAAGCTCACCGAGCTCTGAAGGCCATGAAGGAAACGCGGCGGAAGGTCCGGACGGAAACGTCCGGGCCTTTTCCTTTGGAGGTGTTCGCCGGGGCCGGCTGGGTGAGGCGGCGCTGCTGACCCCGCCCCGAAATTTGCTTCGCTGCGCTTGCAAATTGTCGACCCTCCCTCAAGGGGAGGGTGGGGAGGTCTTTCAATCTTCTGCTCTTATTCCTTCAGCCTCTCAGTTCCCTCTCCAGCCTCTCCCAGAGCGGCCTGCAATCGACGACGCTGCCTTCGCGCATGGCGCGGTCGGCGGCCATGACGGTGAGGCCGGCGATCATCGCGTCGCGGACCTGAACGGGGAAGGGCGCGCCGTCGAGAAGATGGGCGGCGAGGTCGCGGCCCATCTGCGCGTCCGAGCCATAATGCCCCTCGATGCTCGCCGGAAATTCCTCCGTCTCCGGAGGATTGGCGCCCATCGCGTCGCGGAAGGTGAGCCGGTTCGTCACGAGATCGGCTTCGAGCGCGCCATCGAGCCCGGCGAAGTACCAGCGCCGCTGCATCAGCCCGGCATGGCTGTTCGCATGGAAGGAAAGGCGGACGCCGTTTTCATATTCGACAAGGACGACCTGGTTGTCGGCGACATCGGCGTCGGAGCGGAAGACGCTATTGCCCCCGTTCCAGCCCGGCCGCCAGAGCGTGTAGGCGGGTTCGCCGCCGGGATGCGTGCGCGCGGCCAGCGCCTCGTTCTCCGGCGTGAAGATGGAGCGTCCGCCGAAACTTGCGATGCGGGCGGGCAGCGCGCCGGCGAACAGGCGGTAGAGGTCGAAATCGTGGCAGCACTTGTCGAGCAGAAAGGAGCCGCCATGCGCCTCGTGGCGGCGCCAGTCGCGCATCAGGAAACCGCCATGCTCGGGATGGAGATGCTCGTTGCCCTCGAAGCTGACCAGCGGCCCGAGCCTGTCGCGGAGCGTGCGCGTGACGGCGGCGACGAGCGGCGCGGAGCGGAGCACGAGACCGACGAGAACGGAGGTCTGGCCGTGTTCGCGGAGAAGACGCGCGAGCGCCCATGTCTCTTCTTCCGTGCGCACGACCGGCTTCTCGCTGAAGATGCGCGCACCGGCGGCGAGGCCCGCGCCGATATGCTCGAGATGGAGATGATTGGGCGAGCCGACCATCAGGAGATCGGGTTTCGTCTCCGCAAGCATGGTCTCGACGCTGTCATAGGCAGTGCCCGCCTCGATTCCGCGCTTTTGAAGCATGGAAAGCCCGGTGGGCGCGGGATCAGCGTGAGCGACGACGCGGATATGGGGCGCGGCGGCGGCGAGATGGCGGATCACGGTGGCGATCCGCCGCCCGAGACCCGCGACCGCGATGGAAAATGTGCCGCTTGTTTTCATGGGAGAGACTTCTAGCTGTTAGGATGAGGAAGGCTAGCGCGCCGCGGAGCGAATTGGGAGCGTCGGAAGCATTCATTTGCTTCTTTCAAACGTCATGGCCCGGCTTGTCCGGGCCATCCACGTCTTCCTTCGGTGTTGCGCTGTAAAGGCGTGGATGACCCGCATAAAGCGGGTCATGACGTATTTTGGTGGTTTGTTCGAGAGAGGTGTCGAAACACATGCGGATCGGAATCCTGACCGGCGGCGGCGATGTGCCGGGCCTCAATCCCTGCATCAAGGCGGTGACGCGGCGCGCCTGCGAGCGCGGCTGGGAGGTGGTGGGCTTCCGGCGCGGCTGGGCGGGGCCGCTCAGCTTCAATCCGGACGAGCCGGAGGCGAGCGAGCAATATCTGATGCGGCTCGACCCCGAAGCCGTGCGCACCATCGACCGCGCCGGCGGCACCGTGCTTCATACCTCGCGCACCAACCCGAAAGGCATGAAGGAAGAAGACCTGCCGGACTTCCTGAAGGGAAAATTCGCGCCGGACGCGGAAGGCCGTATCGACTGCACGCCGCATGTGAAGCGTGTGCTCGAGCATCTCGGCGTCGATGTGATGATGACCATCGGCGGCGACGGCACGCTTTCCTACAGCGCGCATCTGCACCGCGAAGGCATGAAGATCGTCTCGATCCCGAAGACGATGGACAACGACGTTTTCGGCACCGATTACTGCATCGGCTTCTCGACGGCGGTGTCGCGCTCGGTCGGCTACATCAATTCGCTGCGCACGTCGACGGGAAGCCACGAGCGGATCGCGGTGGTCGAGCTGTTCGGGCGTCATTCGGGCGAGACGGCACTGATCGCGAGTTATCTCGCCGATGTCGACCGCGCGCTGATTGCCGAAGTGCCGTTCGACGTGGAGAAGCTCGCGAAGCTCGCTGCCGCAGACCGGATGGAAAACCCCGCGCGCTACGCGATGATCGTCGTCTCGGAAGGCGCGAAGATGGAGGGGGGCAAGGTCTTTACGCAGGAGCAGACCGACGAGGCAGGGCGGAAGCGCCTCGGCGGCATCGGCCAGATGCTCGGCGAGGAGGTGACGCGGCTCACCGGCGTCAACACGATCACGCAGTCGCTCGCCTACCTGATGCGCGCGGGCGCGCCCGACGCGCTCGACCAGATGGTGGCGAAGGGCTTCGGCACGCTCGCCGTGCAGGAGATCGCGGAAGGCCGCACCGGCTTCATGACGGCGGTCCGGAACGGCAACTACACGACCGTGCCGGCGGACACCTGCGTAACGGGCCGCAAGCGCGTCGATGTCGACGCCTTCTACGACGTCGACGCCTATCGCCCGCGCGTCGCGAAGGTGATGGGCATGCCGATGTTTCTGTATTGAGGCTCCAACGCTGAGCGACTTACGTCCCACCCTCTCCTCGGGGAGGGTCAAACGGTCGAAGACCGTTTGGGGCGGGGGCGCTGAAGGGCTGCGGGGTTTGCCGGTAGCTGATTGGGTGAGGCGCGCGCTGCTGACGCCGCCCCGAAAAATTCTGCGCTTCGCTTGAATTTTGTCGACCCTCCCTCAAGGGGAGGGTGGGAGTGTTTATTGGCCTCTCCGATCCTTTCCAGCTGCGTTCCCACCGCCTTCAACCGATGCCGCCGCTTTCGACTCTGCCCGGTTCTCCTTCCACCCTCCCCTTGAGGGAGGGTCAAACGGCTGCAAGCCGTTTGGGGCGGGGGCGCTGAGGGGCTGCGACTTTTGTCGGTAGCTGACTGGTTGAGGCGAGCGCCGCGACCCCGCCCCGAAATTTGCTTCGCTGCGCTTGCAAATTGTCGACCCTCCCTCAAGGGGAGGGTGGGAATGTCTGGCGATCTCTCAGCTCCGTCTCGAGCTGCGTCCAGAGCAGCGCGCAAAGGGGAGGTGGGAGAGCGGTAGGCGTTTGCCTACCGCTTCAGCTGCATCGTGATGCGCGCTTCCTCGCCTTCGTCGCCGATGGAAGCGAAGCCGAACTGCTCGTAGAGCGAATGCGCGTCGTTGGTCGACAGCATGATGCGATGGACGGAGGCGAGCAGCGGATCGTTGAGCATTACCTCGACGATCCACTTGCCGTGGCCGAGCCCGCGATGGACGGGGAGGATGTAGACGTCGCTCATCCAGGCGAAGCGCGAGAAGTCCGTCACCATGCGGCCGAAGCCCGCCTGCTCGCCCTGCGGCGAATAGAGGCCATAGGCGCGGGAGTTGAGGATGCTGGTCCAGAGATCTTCCTTCGACACGTCGCGCGCCCAGTAGGTGGCGCCGAGCATCTTCAGGATCGATTCCCTGTCGAGCTTCGACTTGTCGGTATTGATCTCGAAGCCGTGGCGGCTCCAGGTGGAAATATCGTTGGAACTCATACGCTACTCACTCTCGCTTTTCTTGTTGGTTATTTCGCCCCCGCCCGCCGGGCATAGACCCATGCTTCCTCGGCCAGCGGACGCACATTCGCCGCCATCTGTTTCGCATGTTCGCTGGAAGCCGTCCCGTCCCTCACCCGTCCCGCGATTCCCTGAAGGATACCGGCAAGACGGAAGAAATTATATGAAAAATAGAAATCGAGGTTTTCGATACCGGAACGGTTCGTCCGTTCACAGTACATCTGGATGTATTCCTCGAGCGTCGGAATGCCGAGCGACTTGAGGTCGGCGGTCTTGATCGAACCGGTGCCGCCGCCGGTGCCCTGGCCGGGCATCACCCATTGCATGAGGCTGTAGGTGAAGTCGCCGAGCGGGTGGCCGAGCGTCGAGAGTTCCCAGTCGAGCACGGCGACGACCTTCGGCTCCGTCGGATGCAGGACGGTGTTGTCGAGGCGGTAGTCGCCATGGACGATGGAATTGGACTCTTCCTGGGGCACGTTTTCCGGCAGCCATTCCATGAGCTTGTTCATCTCCGGAATGGTTTCCGTTTCGGACGCGACATACTGCTTCGTCCAGCGCGAGATCTGGCGCGCGAAATAGTTACCGGGCTTGCCGAAATCGCCGAGGCCGATCTTCTCGTAGTCGATGGTGTGAAGCTGCGCCAGCGTGGCGTTGAGAGAGTCGTAGATCTTCCAGCGCGTTTCCCTGTCCTGGGCAGGCAGCAGCGGCTCCCAGAGCACGCGGCCCTCGACCATGTCCATGATGTAGAACATGGTGCCGATGACGTCGTCGTCCTCGCAGAGACAGTAAGTGCGCGGCGCCGGGAAACCCTCGCCGTGAAGCGCGGTGATGACCTTGTATTCGCGGTCGACGGCATGGGCCGACGGCAGGAGCTTCCCCGGCGGCTTGCGGCGCAGCACATATTTCTTCGCGGGCGTGACGAGCTGATAGGTCGGGTTCGACTGGCCGCCCTTGAACTGCTTCACGGTGAGCGGGCCCTGGAAGCCCTCGACATGCGCCGCCATGTAGTCCTCGAGGCGCTTCTCGTCGAACTTGTGGCTCTCGGCAACTTCCTTGGTGCCGGAAAACTGGTCCTGCCGGCTCTCGGCTGCGTCGCTCATGTCTCTCTCCCCGTGTCGATTATTCTGTGTACGTATTTTATCCGTAGAGGACCAAAGTCCCTATCAACTAAATCCGTCATGGCCCGGCTTGTCCGGGCCATCCACGCCTTCCCTCTCTTCCAGGAAAGAAAGACGTGGATGACCCGCATAAAGCGGGTCATGACGGTTAAAGGTGAAGGACAGGGACGTTCTCCTTTTCAGTTCACGCATTCTGCTTTTCGCGCTCGATGGCGCGGTAGCCGATGTCGCGGCGGCAGAAACCTTCGGGCCAGTCGATGCGGGCGACGGCGCGGTAGGCGCGGGCCTGCGCTTCGGCCGTCGTCCTGCCCGTGGCGGTGACGTTGAGCACACGGCCGCCGGTCGAGAGGATGCGGCCGTCCTCGGCCTTCGTGCCGGCATGGAAGATTTCGACGCCGTCCTCCGCGCCCGCTTCCGCGAGGTTCCTGATCTCGGTGTTCTTCCTGTAGTCGCCCGGATAGCCCTGCGCGGCCATGACGACGGTGAGCGCGACCTCGTCCTTCCAGCGCAGCGAGGCCTTGTCGAGCGTGCCGTCATGGGCCGCCATCAGCAGCGGCAGCACGTCGCAATCGAGCCGCATCATGAGGACCTGACATTCGGGATCGCCGAAGCGGGCATTGTATTCGATGAGCTTCGGGCCTTCCGCCGTGATCATCAGGCCCGCATAGAGCACGCCCTTGAAGGGCATGCCTTTCTCGCGCATGGCGGCGACGGTCGGCTCGATGCTCTCGCGCATGACGCGGACGGAAAGGCCGGGCGTCATGACGGGGGCGGGCGAATAGGCGCCCATGCCGCCGGTGTTCGGGCCTTCGTCATTGTCGAAGACGCGCTTGTGGTCCTGTGCGGTCGCAAGCGGCAGGACATGGGTGCCGTCGCAGAGGGCGAAGAAACTCGCCTCCTCGCCTTCGAGGAATTCCTCGACCACGACTTCCGCGCCCGCCGCGCCGAAGCGCCCGCCGAGAATGGCGTCGATGGCGGTGTCGGCCTCGCCGGTCGTCATGGCGATGATGACGCCCTTGCCGGCGGCGAGTCCGTCCGCCTTGACGACGATGGGCGCGCCCTTTTCGGCGATGAAGGCCTTGGCGGCGGCGGCGTCCGAAAAGCGGCCATAGGCGGCGGTCGGGATGTCCCACCCGGCGCAGAGATCCTTGGTGAAGCCCTTGGAGCCTTCGAGCTGGGCGGCTTGCGCGGAGGGGCCGAAGCTCGGAATGCCCTCGGCATCGAGCCGGTCGACAAGGCCGTTCACCAGCGGGTCTTCGGGGCCCACCACGACGAAGCCGATATTTTTTTCGCGGACAAAGGCGACGATGGCGTCGAAATCGGCGGGCGGCAGCGCCACGCAGTCCGCGACATCGGCGATGCCGCCATTGCCGGGCGCGCAGTAAAGCGCCTCACAGAGCGGGCTTTTCCGAATCGCCCAGCAAAGCGCATGCTCCCGGCCGCCCGAGCCGATGACGAGAATATTCATGAGTAGCCGTCCCCTGGGAACCTTTAGCGCCCGGGCCCTCGCGGGGTTGGGGCGTGGAGGGCTCCCTTGTAACATGGGGGCCCGCCCCGGCAAACCGGCGCGCCCTTCCATGCGCGCCCGAACCAGACCCGAGAACCAGACAAGGCCAGATGACCCCTCCAGACCCGCAGAACAAGGCCGCCACCGACGGAAACGCCCATGAATTCTCCGTCAGCGAGATTTCCTTCGCGCTGAAGCGGACGGTGGAGGACCAGTTCGGCCATGTCCGCGTGCGCGGCGAGATTACGGGCTATCGGGGGCCGCATTCCTCGGGGCACTGCTATTTCGGCCTGAAGGACGACAAGGCGCGGATCGACGCCGTGATCTGGCGGGGCGCCTTCCAGAAGCTCCGCTTCAAGCCGGAAGAGGGCATGGAGGCGATCGCGACGGGGAAGCTGACGACCTATCCCGGCAGCTCCAAATACCAGATCGTGATCGAGCATCTGGAGCCCGCCGGCGCGGGCGCGCTGATGGCGCTGCTGGAAGAGCGGCGGAAGAAGCTCGCGGCGGAGGGATTGTTCGCCGCCGAGCGGAAACGCGCGCTGCCCTTCCTGCCGGAGGTGATCGGCGTGGTGACGAGCCCGACCGGCGCCGTCATCCGCGACATTCTCCACCGCCTGCAGGACCGCTTTCCGCGCCATGTGATCGTCTGGCCGGTGCGCGTGCAGGGCGAGACGAGCGCAGGCGAGGTGGCGGCCGCCATTCGCGGCTTCAACGCGATGGAGAAGGGCGGGCGCATCCCGCGGCCCGACGTGCTGATCGTCGCGCGCGGCGGCGGCTCCATCGAGGATCTGTGGTCCTTCAACGAGGAAATCGTGGTGCGCGCGGCAGCGGAAAGCGCGATCCCGCTGATTTCGGCGGTCGGCCACGAGACCGACACGACGCTGATCGACTTCGCCTCCGACCGGCGCGCGCCGACGCCGACGGCGGCCGCCGAAATGGCGGTGCCGGTGCGCGGCGAGCTGGTGGCCGATGTGCGCGACCGGGCGACGCGGCTGATGCGGGCGGAGACGCGGCTCGTCGAACGCCTGCGCGCCGAACTGACGGGGCTCGCGCGCGGCTTGCCGAAACTCACCGACCTGATCGCCCTGCCGCGCCAGCGCTTCGACAATGCGGCGGACCGGCTCGCCCGTGCGCTGATCCGCGCGGCGGAGGTGAAGGGCGCGGCGTTTCACCGGATCGAGGGGCGGCTGTCGGACCGCCCGATCCGGCAAAGGATTGCGACTGAGAGAAAGGCGCTGCCGCAATTGCTGGAGCGGCTGGGACGCGCGGAGAAGCGCGGGCTCGCCGATCTCGGCCGGCGCCTCGACGGCCAGGCGAAACTGCTCGAAAGCTATTCCTATCATGGCGTGCTGAAGCGCGGCTACGCGGTGGTGCGCGACGAGGCGGGCAAGCCGGTGCGCGCCGCCGAAGGACAGAAGCCGGGCGCGGCGCTCGAGATCGAATTCGCCGACGACCGCCTTGGCGTCGTCGTCGCGCCCGGCGGCGCGGCGAAGCCGGAGCCGAAGAAGGCGCCGCCGAAGACGCCGGATGGAAAGCAGGGTTCCCTCCTCTGAGGACGCTTTCCACCCTCCCCTTGGGGAGGGTCAAACCGCTGCAAGCGGTTTGGGGCGGGGGCGCTGAAGGGCTGCGGGTTTGCCGGGAGTTGACTGGGTGAGGCGGCGCCGCGACCCCGCCCCGAAATTTGCTTCGCTGCGCTCGCAAATTTCGACCCTCCCCGAGGGGAGGGTGGGATTATTTTGGTTCGGTTTTGCCTGACGGTTGCAGGAACGATACAGTCCCCCAAAAGAGGTGTATGGCATGAACAGGATCGACAATCCCGGCGGCGAGGCCGAAATCGTCTATGGCGACGGCGAGTTTCACGTCGTGAAGCCGGGCGCCTATGTCACCTGCGCGGTGACGGGCGTGCGGATTTCGCTCGACGAATTGCGCTACTGGAATGTCGACCTGCAGGAAGCCTATGCGACGCCGGAAGCCTCGCTGAAACGCCACCGCGAACGCCAGGGCGCGGAATGAAGCGGCTCGCCGCGCTCCTTCTCGCGCTCATCCTCGCCGCGCCTGCAGGGGCCGCGCCGCCGCTCACGCTTGACGGAGACATGGAGCAGGGCGGCCTCGTGATCGGACGGGCCGCACCGGGCGCGAAGGCATCGCTCGACGGCATGGTGCTCGACGTCAGCGAGGCGGGCGTCTTCGCTTTCGGTTTCGACCGGGATCACGACAAGAATGCAAACCTCACGGTGCTCTATCCCGACGGCACCAGCGTCGAGCGCAAGCTCGCCGTCGCGCCGCGCGACTGGCAGATCCAGCGCGTCGAAGGCGTGCCGTCGAAATATGTGACGCCGCCGCCCGAAGCCATGGCCGCGATCGCGCGGGCGACGAAGCTGAAGACGGAAGCCCGCGCCACACGCGCGGCGGGAAGCTTCTTCACGGAAACCTTCATCTGGCCTGCGACCGGACCGATCTCCGGCGTCTTCGGCTCGCAGCGCTACTACAACGGCGAGCCGCGCCGCCCGCATTACGGCGTCGATGTCGCCGCCCCGACGGGCACGCCGATCCGCGCGCCGGCCGGCGGCACGGTGACGCTCGCCGATGGCGACATGTATTTCGAGGGCGGCCTCGTCTTTCTCGACCACGGACAGGGCGTGACGAGCCTGATGATGCATATGAGCCGGGTCGACGTGACGGCGGGCGCGCGCGTGGAACAGGGCGACGTCATCGGCGCGGTCGGCGGCACCGGCCGCGCGACGGGCCCGCATCTCCACTGGGGCGTCTACTGGCGCGGCGCCTGGCTCGATCCGCAATTGCTGGTCGGCCCGATGGAAGACGCCATCGCGGCGGCAGACGGGAACTGACGCAAGTCAGAAAGGCAGCCGGGACATCGGCACATCCGATTTCGGCCAGATGATCTCTCCGGATTTCTCTTCTTCAATCCAGACCGTAAAGCTCTGCCACTTGCCGTTCTCAATACGCTTCAAGCCGAACTCTTGACGGAGGACGTAGGAAGCTCCTTCCTTTGCGTCGAGGAGGACTGCATAGACGGCTCTACCGCTGGATGCCTGGAGGCCGATGCCGATAGCGCGCTTGCCCGGTTGAAGCCTTACAGCTCCGTCATATTTGGTTTGAGGTTTGGAGAGCGCCGTTTCCGGAACCATCGGTGCGTATTTTCCATCTACCGATGCGACATAGGCCGAATATGGCTCGTTGAAGCCGCGGCGCTCCACCGTACCGCGAATTGTTGCCGTCCCCGCGCCGGTTGGCTCGATGTAATGCTCCTTCGCCACCTCAGCCTGGTTCGGCGTCTTCGGAACCACAGTTTCGCCCGTCGCTTCATCAACTATGTAAAGATAGTTCGTCCTGCTTGGACCACGCAAAAGATCGAGCGACAATTCTCCGTCTTCCTGCATGACGAGATAGTTCTTCCCGGGCAGGGCTTCGAGACGAACGGCAACAGGCGACTGAGTGGAGCCGCGCCAGTAGCCAATGACGAGAGCGTGCGGGCCGGGCTCTATAGCGATAGGGGCGGTAGTCTCGGAAGTAAGGTCGAGTTTCCCGTCAATTGCAGCGACATAAGTCTTGAGGTCCGGAGTCCCAAGAAGAGTGCCCGCCCTGAATATGCCCCTGATCGTCGCCCTGTCTTCGCTGGCGACCTTGGTGTCGGCCTGGGATTGCGGCTCGTAAATCTGTAGCGCGGCTTCCGGATACTCGCTGGCCGGTTTGACGCAAGCCGACAGCACGGCGGCAAGCATGGAAAGAAAAAGAACAGCACCAACTCTCATTGAAAATCCCCCCAAAGGACTCCCGAAAGACTGCGGCGAAGCCGCCCGCCGCGAGCTTAGCCGGGAGGCAGGAACCTGACTAGGCAGGAAAGCCGTCAGCCTGTTTCCGCCGCGCGCGCTTTTTTCTTTCGCAGCCATGCCGGTTCGGACCAGCGGTCGTGCAGCCAGAGCCATTGTTCGGGGCGCTCGCGGATGCGGGCTTCGAGGAAGTCGTTCAGTTCCTGCGTGATGCGCTGCACATCGGCGACGGGGTCGGCGCCCGGTTGTGCGGTGATCGGATCGTAGACGGTGATGCGGAAATTCGCGCCGTCGAGCCTCTCGATCCAGGCGGGAACGACGGGATCGTTGTAGCGCACCGCGATGCCGGCGGGCGCGGCGGTCGACATGGCGCGCAGACCGAAGAAGGTCGTCTCGATGCCGTCGTTCATCTTCTGATCCGTCAGCATGGCGACGAATTTGTTTTCCTTCATGAGACGGAGGATGACGCGCGCACCGGGGCCGCCCTTGGGAATCTGGACGGCGTTCGTCACCTTCTCGCGCAGACGGATCAGCCAGTCGTTGACATAGGGGTTGTTGGCATGGCGATAGACTTCGCCGCCTTCGAGGCCTTCGAGCTGCATGACGACGGGCAGGATCTCCCAGTTCGCGAAATGGCCGGAGACGAAGACGCCGCCATTGCCGGAATGGGCAAGCGCGCGCAGCGTTTCGGCATGAACGACTTCGAGACGATGACGCTCTTCCGGTTTCGTGAAGAGGGGCAGATGCGCGTATTCGCCGACGGTGCGGCCGAGATTGTCCCACATGGCGGTGACGATGCGCTCGATCTCGTCCTCGCCGAGTTCGGGCATGGCGAGCGCGATGTTGCGCCGCGCGCGGTTGGTCACGCCGACGCGCGGACCGACGGTGCGCCCGAGCCAGCCGCCGACCGCCGAAGCGCGATCGAGACCGAGCGTGCCGAAGAAGCCGAGCGCGAGACGCAGCGCCGCATATTCCGCGAGATGTCTGAGTTTGCCTTTGCGGGCCATGCCCAATCGAATCTTCTTGGTGAGAACGAAACTGGCTTATAGCAGCTTCACTTCCGTCTGGCGCGCGTCACGGCGTCCGATATCAGCGACATCAGGGTGTCGATATCGGCGACGAGCGCGCGGACGGGAAGCGTGAGCGCGGCGCCGGCGAGGCGCGCCCGCGCGCTGGCGGAGGGCGCGTGCGAGAGACGGGCGGCATCCTTCTCGGTGGTGATGAGCCTTGCGCCGAGTTCGCGTGCGCGGACCAGCAGGCGCACGGCATCGTTCTCGCGATACATGTGATGGTCGGCGAAAGAGACGGTTTCGGCGACTTCCGCGCCGAGTTCGCGCAGGGTGGCGAAGAATTTCTCCGGCCGCCCGATGCCGGCAAAGGCGAGGAACGGGCCGTCGCCGAAATCGGCGGGAGCGGGCGGGCGCACGATCGCGTTGAAGACCGGGATGCCGCGTGCGCGGGCGCGCGCCGCAATGCCGTCTCCGGCGTGGCCGCGGCCCGTGAGCACGATGGCATTGGCGCGGGCAAGCGCATCGTCCACGCGTTCGCGCAACGGCCCCGAGGGCACGAGGCGGCCATTGCCGATGCCGGCGGCTGCATCGACCACGAGGATCGAGAAATCCTTCGCGAGCGATGGATTCTGGAAGCCGTCATCCATGACGACAAGGCCCGCGCCGCCGCGAACCGCCGCCGCCGCGCCCTCCGGACGGTCGGCTGCGACCCAGGTGGGCGCGACGGCGGCAAGCAGCAGGGGCTCGTCGCCGACATCGGCGGCGCCGTGATGGGCGGGGTCGACGCGGATCGGGCCGCGCTCGCGCCCGCCATAGCCGCGGGTGAGGAAATGGACGTGCTCGCCCTTCGCGGCGAGACGTTCGGCGACGGTCATGGCGACGGGGGTCTTGCCCGCGCCGCCCGCCGTGATGTTACCGATGCAGACGACAGGTACGGCCGCGCGCTCGGGCTTCGTCATGCGGCGCTTCATGCGGCCCGCGACGCCATAGACATAGCCGGCCGGCGCGAGCAGCCGCGCGACGGCAGGAACCGTGCCCCGGCGGGCGGGATACCAGAAACCCGGCTCACGCATGACCGGCCCTCCGCGTTCCGGCTTCGCGAAGAAGCGCGGCGAGCGCGTCCGCCGTGCGTGCGGTGGCGCCGCTGCCCGCCCGCACGATCGCCTGAGCGGCGGCGGCCATGCGGCGGCGGTCGGCCTCGCTGCCGAGCAGAAGCCCGACGGCGCCCGCGAGTTCGTCCGCGCCCGCGATGCGGCGCATGGCGCCTTCCCTTTCGAAATCGGCGTAGGATTCGGCGAAATTGAAATCGCCCGGACCCGCGACGATGGCGCAGCCGAGATGCGCCGCCTCGAACGGGTTGTGCCCGCCCGTATCGTCGAGCGTGCCGCCGATGAAGACGACATCGGCGAGCGAATAGAAGAGGCCCATCTCGCCGAGCGTGTCGCCGAGATAGATCGCGGTCGAGGGCGAGACAGGTTCGTCCGCGGAACGGCGGGCGACGGCGAGGCCCATTGAGCCGAGCTCCTGCGCGATGGCGGCACCGCGCGCAGGGTGCCGCGGCACGATGACGGTGAGGAGGTCGGGGTAGCGCGCGACGAGCGCGCGATGCGCGTCTGCCGCGGCGCGCTCCTCGCCGTCATGCGTGTTGCTCGCGAGCCAGAGCGGGCGGGCGCCGATACCCGCGCGCAACGCCGCCAGCGCCGGCGCGTCATGCGGCAGGGGCGCGGCGTCGTGTTTGAGATTGCCCGGTTCGGAGACATCTCCCGCGCCGAGCGCGCGCAGCCGCGCCGCGCTCGCCGCGTCCTGCGCCATCAGCAGCCGGAAGCGCGCAAGGAGCCCGGCGATGAAGCGCGGCGCCCGCTGCCAGCTCCGGAAGGACCGCTCGGTGATCCGCGCATTGACGAGCGCGAGCGGCAGACCGCGCCGGTCCGCCTCGACGATCAGGTTCGGCCAGAATTCGGATTCGACCCAGACGCCGAGATCGGGCCGCCAGTGATCGAGGAAACGCGCGCAGTAGCCCGGATGATCGAGCGGCACGAACTGGTGGAAGGCGCCCTCGGGAAGCCGCTCGGCCATGAGCTTCGCGGAGGTGACGGTGCCGGTGGTGACGAGAATGCGAAGACCCGGAACCGCGGCGAGGAGGCGCTCGGCGAGCGGCAGGACGGAAAGCGACTCGCCGACGCTCGCCGCATGGATCCAGACAAGGAGGCCGGAAGGACGGGGGAGCGACGCCCGCCCGAAGCGTTCGCCGCGCCGGAGAGGGCCCTCCTTCCCCCGCGCCTCCCCGCGGCCCAGCCGCACCGGCCCGACCGGCCCCAGCGCGCCCGTCCTCGCCCCCCCGCCCCCCACCCCGGCCGCTGCGCCGGTCTCTCTCATCCCCTCGCACCTCCCCCCACCGCCGCCACGCCCCCCCCTCTGTTCGCGCCTCACCTCGCCCTCGTCCCTCCTCCCCAGTCGCTACTCCCCACCTCTCCTCGGCCTCCCCTCCTCGCC
>CAJXOU010000058.1 GCA_913057645.1 uncultured Rhodobiaceae bacterium
GGGGGGAGGAGCGAGGTAACGAGGTCGGAGCGCGGGGGAGGGGAGGAGGAGGGAGAGAGGAAGCGGAGAGATGTCATCACGCTCGGCAACCACTCCTGGGATCAGCGGGAGGCGCTGGTCCATATCGAACGTGAGCCGCGCCTCGTTCGGCCGGTGAACTATCCTTCGGGAACGCCCGGTCGCGGTGCAGCGCTCATCGAAGCGCAGTCCGGTGCGCGCGTGCTTGTCGTGAATGCGCTTGGCCGTGTTTTCATGGAAGCGCTCGATTGTCCGTTCGAGGCGATCGATCGGGAAGTCTCTGCCTGTCCGCTTGGCGAGGCTGCAGACGCGATCATTGTGGACATGCATGCCGAGGCGACATCGGAGAAGATGGCGATGGGGCATCATTGCGATGGCCGGGTGTCGCTCGTCGTCGGTACGCATAGCCACGTGCCGACCGCCGACGCCCAGATCCTGCCCGGCGGCACGGCTTACCAGACAGACGCCGGCATGTGCGGCGACTACAATTCCGTCATCGGCATGGACAAGGACGAACCTCTCAACCGCTTTGTCACCCGTATTCCGAGTGGCCGGTTCCAGCCTGCTCTCGGGCCTGCCACGCTTTGCGGTGTATTCGTCGAGACCGATACGTCGGGAATTGCGCAGCGCATTGAGCCGGTCCGCATAGGCGGCCGTCTCAAACAGGTTCTCCCGGAGGTTTGACGTTCATGCGGATCGTCATAGCCGGCAATTACAATGAGAAGCGCGCGGGCACGAACTTCTATGCGACGGTCCGGAAGCTGACGAACGGTTTCGTCCGGAACGGCCATCAGGTGATGGCGTTCAGCGATCGGGATGTGTCGCGGGAAGCCCACAGGTGGAGCATTTTTCGCGGCGGCGATGCTTATGCCAACGCAAGGCTGGTCGAGCTTTGCCGCAACTTTCAGCCGGAACTTCTCGTCCTGTTTCATGCCGACAAAATCGAAAACGATACGGTGCGCGACATCCGCGCTTCGCTGCCCGGCCTCCGGGTAGCGGTGGTCAATCTCGATCCGGTCTTTCTGCCTGAGAATCCGCCGCGCATCCGCCGCTTCGGTGAGGTTGCTGATGTCACCTTCATTACGACGGCTGGCGAGCATCTCGACGAATTTGTGACGCCGACGCACAAGCTCGCCTTTATTCCCAATCCGGCGGATCCCTCCATCGAAACGCTGCAGTGTTTTGCACGGAACGATCAGCCTCACGACTTCCTGTGCACCATCGGAACGGAACGTTCGACACCGTGGCGGGGACAGATGATGCGGGACATCGAGGCCCGGGTGCCGGAAGCGCGCTATGCTTTCTACGGTCTAGAGGGACGGCGCTATCTTCAGGGGCAGGATTATTTCGCTGCCATTGCTTCGGCGAAGATGGGGCTTAACCTCAATCGCGCCGACGATCACTATCTCTATTCGTCGGACCGCTTCGCGCAATATGCAGGGAATGGGCTACTCGTCTTTGTCGCGCGTTCGACGGGTTATGACGAAATCTTTTCCGACGACGAATTCGTCTTCTATCGCGACCTTGATGAGCTTGCGGACAAACTCCGCCATTTTCTGAAGAACGACGGAGAGCGCCAGCGTATCGCGCGCAACGGACATGAGCGCTATCACGCATTTTTCAGCGAGCGGCTCGTCGCGCGGTATATCGAAGACGTGATGTCAGGGGATGCCTTCAGCGAGCCCTATGTCTGGCCGACGACGCTTCACGGCTGACCCGGTTCTCCGCGAAAACAGCACCGCCCCGTCCATGCGCCACCGCGGCGGGTGAGGTCGGGGGGCGAGGCGTCTGCCTCCGCGCAGGGCAACGCCGGCCGTGTCTGGTTATGGGCCGAACGGGGACTGCAGCAGGGCCGTGGCAAGGTCTCCATATCTTAAATACACTTAATGTGAGTATATTCGGATATATACACGTTCTAAATGTATTTAAGTGCATCTGGCGCTGCTATGGATTTTGAAAAGGGTGCCTTCTATAAAGGCGCCGAATTTCAGCGAGTTTTCGACAGGCGCTCGGAGGCGGAATGGCCGGCCACTCACAGTTCAAGAACATCATGTACCGCAAGGGCGCGCAGGATAAGAAGCGCGCCAAGCTGTTCGCGAAACTGGCCAAGGAAATCACGGTTGCGGCCAAGATGGGTCTGCCCGATCCCGAGTACAATCCGCGATTGCGGGCGGCGATTCAGGCGGCCCGCGCCGAGAACATGCCCAAGGACAATATCGAGCGCGCGATCAAGAAGAGCACGGATCAGGGCGGCGAGAACTACGAGGAAGTCCGCTATGAAGGGTTCGGTGCCGGCGGGATCGGCGTCATCGTTGAAACGCTGACGGACAACCGGAACCGCACTGCGGGCGAAGTGCGCGCCATCTTCACCAAGAATGGCGGCAATCTCGGCGAGACGGGCGCGGTCTCCTTCATGTTCGACCGCCTTGGTCTCATCGAGTATCCGGCGGATGTGGCGACGGCCGATGAAATGCTCGAAGCGGCCATCGAAGCAGGCGCGGACGATTGTCAGTCGGGCGAGGAGGCGCACGAGCTCTACTGCGCGCCGGACGCGCTGCACGAGGTTTCGGGCGCGCTTGAGGCAAAATTCGGCGAGCCCCGGGCGGCGCGAATCGTCTGGAAGCCGCAGAACACCATCGCTCTCGACGACGAAAAGGCTGAGACTGTCTTCAAGATGCTCGAAGCGCTGGACGACAACGACGATGTGCAGCAGGTTTATGCGAACTTCGAGATGTCCGATTCGGTCCTGGAGAAGATGTCCGCCTGACGCGTTTCGCGGATATCGCGCTCTCGCCGTGTGGACATGAACCGGACGGGCGAGGCCCGTAACCAGGACGTTTCCCGCTCATGCCGGCATCGCAGAGATATCTCGGCATCGATCCCGGCCTCACCGCTACGGGGTGGGGCGTGATCGGGATCGAGGGATCGAAACTCAAGCATATCGCCAACGGCACAATCGTATCGAATGCACGGTCCTGTCTTGCGGATCGTCTCGTGGAAATCGAAGCGGGGCTGGTTCAGGTGCTGGCCGCTTATGCGCCGGATGCCGCCGCCGTGGAGCAGGCCTTCGTCGCGCGCGATGCATCCGCCGCACTCAAGCTCGGGCAGGCGCGGGCCATCGCGCTTCTTGTGGCTGCGCGCGGCGGCCTTGCGGTCGCCGAATATGCTCCCAATCATGTGAAGAAATCAGTCGTCGGCGCGGGGCATGCCGACAAGGCGCAGATCAGGCTCATGGTCGAAATGCTGTTGCCAGGTTCGAAGGCGGGCAGCGAGCACGCCGCCGATGCGCTTGCCGTCGCCATCGCCCATGCGCATTCCGGTGCGGCTAACGAGCGCGTCGCGGCTGCCGTTGCGCGCGCAGGGGCGGGCCGATGATCGGCAAGCTCAAGGGTGTCGTCGATTCCACTGGCGAAGACTGGGTCGTCGTCGATGTCGGCGGTGTCGGCTATCACGTCACCTGTTCGCGACGGACGCTCGGTGCGCTTCCCGCGCCCGGCGGTGCTGTCACTCTTTCCATCGAGACGAAAGTCAGCGACGAAGCGATCCGCCTGATCGGATTCGAAAGCGACGGCGAGCGCGACTGGTTTCGTCTCCTTCTCGGCGTGCAGGGCGTCGGCACCCGCGTTGCGCTCGGCGTGCTCGGGACGCTGGCGCCTGCCGATCTCGCCCGTGCCATCGCGCTCGATGACAAGAAAGCGGTGTCCTCCGCGCCAGGCGTGGGGCCGAAAGTGGCGGCGCGCATCGTTGCCGAACTGAAAGACAAGGCGCCGGAGGGAGCATCGCTCGACGCCGTTCTCGACATGCCCGTGAACGGGACAGCCGCTTCGGGCGCCGCGGGACCGATGCGCGACGCCGTTTCCGCTCTCGTCAATCTCGGTTATCCCCAGGCGCAGGCGTCTGGTGCCGTCGCTGCGGCAGCAAAGACACTTGAAGAGGCGGCAACCGCCGAGCAACTCATCCGGCAAGGTCTGAAGGAGCTTGCACGATGACGGACAGGCTCGTCGGCGCGGCGAAACGCGAAGAAGACGAACTGGAGCGTTCACTCCGGCCGCAGCTTCTTGCCGACTTCACGGGTCAGGCGCGGGCACGGGAAAATCTGGGTGTCTTCATCGAGGCGGCGCGTGCGCGAGGCGAAGCGCTCGATCATGTGCTCTTTGCCGGGCCTCCGGGTCTCGGCAAGACGACTCTGGCGCAGATCGTTGCGCGCGAACTCGGGGTGAATTTCCGGGCGACCTCCGGCCCCGTCATTTCGAAAGCGGGTGATCTCGCTGCGCTTCTTACCAATCTCGAACCGCGCGACGTCCTCTTCATCGACGAAATCCACCGTCTCTCTCCGGCCGTCGAGGAAATCCTCTATCCGGCGATGGAGGATTTCCAGCTCGATCTCATCATCGGCGAGGGGCCGGGTGCTCGGTCGGTGCGCATAGAGCTCGCCCCCTTCACACTGATCGGCGCGACGACGCGAACGGGCCTGCTCACCACGCCGCTTCGCGACAGGTTCGGTATTCCGGTGCGTCTCAACTTCTACGAGATATCCGAACTCGAAAGCATCGTCCGGCGCGGGGCCGGCGTACTCGGCATCTCAATGACGGCAGACGGCGCCCGCGAAATTGCCCGTCGCGCACGAGGTACGCCCCGTGTGGCGGGGCGGCTGCTTCGCCGCGTGCGCGATTTCGCTTCCGTCGAAGGTGTAAAATCCATCGATGCCCAGGCGGCCGACCGGGCGCTGCGGAGGCTCGAGGTCGACGAGCTCGGGCTCGATGCGCTGGATCATCGTTATCTACGCTGCATCGCGGTCAGTTTTTCGGGCGGACCGGTGGGCGTCGAGACCATTGCGGCGTCGTTGTCGGAACCGCGTGACGCCATCGAGGAGATCATCGAGCCCTATCTCATCCAGCAGGGGCTCGTGAACCGCACCCCGCGGGGACGCATGCTCACGGCGGCCGCCTTCACTCATATCGGCGTCGGCATGCCTGCCGTGGCCGCGGCGAACCAGCAGACGCTCTTTTCCGGCGAGGAGGAGGGCGAGGCATGAGCGCCGGAGGCGGTACGTGGCCGGATATTGCGGGCAGGATCGAAGGCAAGGTCCACAAACTGCCCGTCCGGGTCTACTACGAAGACACCGACTTCTCCGGCATCGTTTATCACGCCAACTATCTGAAATTTGCGGAACGGGGACGCTCGGATTTCCTGCGGCTTGCGGGCGTCCATCATGCCGATCTCTTCGACGGCGACGACCCTGTGGCCTTTGCCATTCACCGTATGGAGATCGATTTTCTCAAGCCGGCCCGGATCGACGAGCGGCTCGAAGTGCATACGCGCTATGTCCGCGCGAGCGGGGCGCGCATTGAAGCCGAGCAAACGATCTGGCGTCTGGGAGCGGAGGATACACCCCTGGACGAACTCTGGCGTGCTCAGGTCTTCGCGGCGGTGCTCGATACCGGCGGCCGACCGCGCCGTCTGCCAGCCTCCGTGCGGGATGCGATGGCACCGCTCATCTCGCCGAGAGAGGCGGCCGGCGGAGCTTGACGCTTCTCCCGCCGCGCTGTGCCCGACCGGTCACACTCTTCCGCTAACCTCTTGAGTTGGCATCCCGAATCCGGATCTGCGCCACGGTAATGACATAATTGAGAGACTAACTTCGGCCTCAATTTGGGGGCACACATGCCATGTGGGGCGCAAACGGGATTGGACCCGGCTGCGTTATGCCGCGCCTGACATGTGCCGCTCCCTGCATTGAGATCGAGAGCACGGAGAGGCACTGAATGGATCCCGTCGCCACCCAACAGGTGATTACAGAAACTGCGGTCGATGCCGTGCCGCTGGACTTCTCCATATGGGGGTTGTTCCTGCGCGCGGATATCGTCGTGAAGCTCGTCATGATGGGGTTGCTCTTCGCCTCCGTCTGGTCATGGGCCATCATTTTCGACAAGTGGTGGCGGTTCGCGAGGGTCGAGCGTCGTGCCGACCAGTTCGAGCGGATCTTCTGGTCCGGGCGCTCGCTGGACGATCTCTATCAGGAAATGGGCCACCGCCCGCAGCATCCACTCTCCGCGCTCTTCATCGCGGCGATGCGCGAATGGCGCCGCTCGCAGGAAACGGTGGCAAGCTCCTTCGTCGGCCTCAAAGAGCGGGTCGACAAGGTCATGCAGGTCACGATCAGCCGCGAGATGCTCAACCTCGAAAGCAGGCTGCTCTTTCTGGCAACCGTCGGGTCGGTGGCGCCCTTCATCGGCCTTTTCGGCACGGTCTGGGGCATCATGAACTCCTTCCAGTCGATTGCGATCAGCCGCGACACAAATCTCGCCGTGGTGGCGCCGGGCATTGCCGAGGCGCTGTTTGCGACGGCGCTCGGCCTTGTTGCCGCCATTCCGGCGGTCGTCGCCTACAACCGCTTCTCCAACCAGACCTCGCGTATCGGTGCGCGGATGGAGAGCTTCGCGGACGAGTTTTCCGCGATCCTTTCGCGCCAGCTCGACGAGCGGAGCTGAGCCATGGCGATGTCGGTTGGGAAAAAGGGAGGCGGGCGTGGCCGTTTTTCACGTCCGCCCATGTCCGAGATCAACGTGACCCCGGTCGTCGATGTGATGCTGGTGCTTCTGATCGTCTTCATGGTGGCTGCACCGCTTCTTACCGTCGGCGTGCCAGTCGATCTGCCGAAGACACAGGCAGCGCCGATTTCGGGAGACACCGAACCTCTCACCATCACCATCAACGGCAAGGGCGAAATCTACGTGCAGGAGACGTTGACGGAGGCGGATGCGCTCGTGCCGCAACTCACTGCGATTGCCGAGAACGGGTACGAGCAGCGCATCTTCGTGCGTGCCGACAATACGATTGCCTACGGCGAGGTGATGAATGTGATGGGCCGGCTGAGTGCGGCCGGGTTTTCGAAAGTCGCACTTGTAACCGAGACCGACACCGCGCCACCGGCCAAGCCGGGGGCCAACTAAGCGGCGAGAATGCGTAATTCGGTTTATCTCTCGGCTGCTGCGCATGCTTCGGTCATTGTGCTTGCGCTTGTGGCGTTCCCTTCGCCGGAGGAGTTGCCCCCGGTGGAGACGCGCGCCTTGCCGGTCGAGCTCGTGACGGTCGCCGAAATGACCAATCTAATGAGCACGAAGAAGGTGGAGAATCCGAAGCCGGTCGAAAAGCCGGAACCGCCGAAGCCGGAAGAGGCGGAGAAGCCGACGCCGGAAGAACCGAAGCCGGAACCGAAGCCGGCACCTCCACCGCCCGAGGAGAAGGTGGAGCCCCTGCCGGAAGAGAAGGTGGAAAAGAAAGAAGATAAGCCCGTCGAGAAGAAGGTCGAGAAGCCGACGCCTCCGAAGAAGGATCCGCCGAAGAAGACATTCGACGCGGCTAATATCGCCGAACTGCTCAACAAGGCGCCCGACGCGGCGCCCAAGGCCGAGCGCGTGGAGGCGAAGGAGGATTTCGAGTCTCCGACGACCGACGATCCGACTGCTGCGCTCACGATGAGCGAGACCGACGCGCTGAGGCAGCGTGTCCAGGCCTGCTGGAACGTGCCGGATTTGATGGGTAGTGCGGACGCCGACAAGTTCTTCGCGAAGATTCGCATCGCGATCAACCAGGATGGCTCGCTTTCGGGACGGCCCTACGTCGTCGATGCAAGCAATGTCACGGGGTCGCGTGTGTTTGCCGAGCGCGCAATTCAGGCGGTGCAGAAATGCGCTCCTTACGATTTTCTGCCCGCGGACAAATACACATCATGGCGGGACAACGTCTTCCGATTCACGATGTCGGGGATGATGTGAGCGGTTTTGCGGGGTTAAATGCCGCCGGGTTCCGGCAGGGCAAAGAACGGTCATGATTTCGTCAAGAAATCGGGCAACGCAGGAAGTAGGTTCCAGGTGGCGCCGAATTTAGTCGAGGGCGGGATGTCAGGCCTCAAGGCAGGAGAGACCACAATGTCGGATATGGGTAACGCGGTTGCGAATGCTGCTGCGAACATCTTTTCGAGACTGCAGCTGGGGTTCGCTGCGATAGTCGCCACCCTTTGCGTCGTCTCGCTTTCTGTACTCCCGGCACATGCCGTCGAGATCGACATCAACAAGGGCAATGTCGACCCGCTGCCCATCGCGATTACCGATTTCGTTGGCGGAGAGGGGCAGGAAGCAAAAATCGGCGCGGATATTTCTTCTGTCATCAGCGACAATCTTGAGCGCTCCGGGCTCTTCCGGCCGCTGCCCAAGGCATCCTTCATCGAGAAGGTTTCCGACATCAACGTGCAGCCGCGTTTCGGCGACTGGCGCATCATCAATTCGCAGGCGCTCGTCACCGGTCAGGTGCGCATGGAATCGGACGGTCGCCTCCGCGTCGAGTTCCGGCTCTGGGACGTGCTCGGCGAGCAGCAGATGACAGGTCTCCAGTTCTTCACGACGCCCGACAACTGGCGCCGCGTCGCGCATCTCATCTCCGATGCGATCTACAAGCGGATGACGGGCGAAGAAGGCTATTTTGACACGCGCATTGTCTATGTGTCGGAAACGGGACCGAAGAATGCGCGCGTGAAGCGCCTCGCGATCATGGACCAGGACGGGCACAATCCGCGCATGCTGACGAACGGCAACGAACTCGTGCTGACGCCCCGCTTCAGCCCGAATTCGCAGGAAATCACCTATCTCGCCTATCGCAACAACCAGCCGCGCGTTTACGTTCTCGACATCGAGACGGGCCAGCAGGAAGTCGTTGGCCAGTTCCCGGGCATGACCTTCGCGCCGCGCTTCTCGCCGGACGGGCAGCGCATCATCATGAGCCTTCAGCGCGGCGGCAATTCCGACATCTATACGATGGATCTGCGCAGCCGCCAGGTGACGCGCCTCACCAATACGGCCGCGATCGATACCGCGCCGAGCTATTCGCCGGACGGCCGGGAGATCACGTTCGAATCGGACCGCGGCGGTTCGCAGCAGATCTATGTCATGGACGCCGACGGGTCGAACCAGCGGCGCGTCAGTTTCGGGCAGGGCAGCTATGCGACGCCCGTCTGGTCGCCGCGCGGCGATCTGATTGCCTTCACCAAGATCACCGGCGGCCGGTTCGTGATCGGGGTCATGCGCCCCGACGGTACCGGCGAGCGGATTCTGACGGAGGGCTACCACAATGAGGGGCCGACATGGGCGCCGAACGGGCGTGTCCTGATGTTCTTCCGCGAAACCCGCGGCGTGCAGGGCGGGCCGAGCCTCTGGTCGGTCGACGTCACCGGCTACAACGAGCGGCCGGTGCCGACGGCGACGATGGCCTCGGACCCGGCGTGGTCGCCCCGGATCCAGTAGAGACCAGCAAGTATTCGGCGGCCTGTGTGAGCCGAACTGCTTGAGGGTTGATGTAAAAATGTCACGTCAACTTGGCAGAAAAGTCGCATGATATTTGTTGCTTCTTGCCTGATACTCGGGCAACCGCTAGTATTCTGTTGCGGTACAGCAACCCCAGCGTCGGCCAATTGCGGGCGACGTGTTCCGGGCCGGAACGATATCGGTACGGGAAGGTTTTCTACACGGCACCACCTTCAGGCAAAGCGGGCAGCGGGCTCGTTTTACCTTGGAGGTCGCACGTGCAAGAGTGTCAATTCAATTGAGCGCTGAGGCGCCATGGCCGCTGAGATCAAAAGGAGATCACCCGAATGAAGTCCCCGAACGCTGGCCTGCGGTTTGCCGCCGTGGCTGCTGCTTTCCTCATGCTCGCCGCTTGCTCCTCGAATGATGAGACCAGCGGTGCGCCCTCTTCCTCCACAGCCGGCCAGATCACGCCCGGCAGCACAGAAGACTTCGTTGCCAATGTTGGCGACCGCGTCTTCTTCGACACCGACAAGTCCTCGCTCAGTGATGAAGCCCGTGCGACGCTTCAGCGTCAGGCGGCATGGATGGAACTCTATCCGAACCTGACCTTCACGGTCGAAGGTCATGCCGACGAGCGCGGTACGCGCGAATACAACCTCGCGCTGGGTGGCCGCCGCGCCAACTCGGCGAAGGATTATCTCGTGAGCCTCGGCGTCGACGCCGGCCGTCTCAACACCGTGTCCTACGGCAAGGAGCGCCCCGTCTGCCTCGACTCGAACGAGAACTGCTGGGCCCAGAACCGTCGCGCCGTGACGGTTATCGTGTCCGGCGCCGCGAGCTGATCCGCGTTTCGCGAATCTGCTTTGCCTGAGTTATGAAAGCGCTCTTCCGCCTTGCGCGGGAGGGCGCTTTTTTCTCAGCTACACCTGCTAATCCCGGCGATATCGGGACGCCGCAATTTGGTCGTACTTGGCTTTAAGATATCGTCTCGTTTTGACATTCCGACGGGAGGTTCGATTGCGACACAATCGTTGCCCCAGCAAATGGGTTTTCCTCGTTGCCGCGCTCGCAGGCCTGCCAGTCATCGGCACGGGCATTGCGTTCGCACAGTCGGGAGATGCCGACATGCGCGCCATCGGCAACCGTCTCGACCGGATTGAAAACGAAATCTCCGATCTGCAGCGCCAGAGCTATAGCGGCGCTTCCTCAGGTTCACCGGCCTCGCTCGACAGCGGTGCCGGAGCGGCCGATCTTCATTCGCGCGTGATCCAGCTCGAAGAGCAGGTGCGCGAGCTCAACGGCAGGGTTGAAGAAGCGAACCACCGCGCGGCGCAAGCCGAGCGGCAGCTCGAACTCTTCAAGGCCGACGTGGAACTTCGTTTTCAGGATATGCAGGGCGGCGGGGCAGGCGGTTCCGATGGCGGCGCGAGCGCGTCGCGCGAGGCAGGCGACGGCGGTGGTCCGGCTCCGGCGCCTGCCGAAGGAACGCTTGGCTCTGTACCGGCGGATACAGCGGGCGCGGCGGAGGGTACGCCCTCTGTGCTCCCGAACGGCACGCCCGAAACACAGTATGATTTCGCGATCGATCTCATGAAGCGCGGCCAGTACGACCAGGCGCGGCAGGCTTTCCAGGAGTTCCTGCAGATCCACCCGAAGCACGAGCTTGCGGGGAACGCCCAGTACTGGCTCGGTGAGACCTATTACGCACAGAACAACTACAAGCAGGCCGGTGACGCGTTTCTGACGGGCTACACGACCTATGCGTCGAGCAGCAAGGCGCCGGACAGCCTGTTGAAGCTCGGCATGAGCCTCGCCGCACTCGACAACAAGGATGCGGCCTGCACGGTCTGGGGTGAGCTTGGCTCGAAGTTCCCGCAGGCGTCGCCTTCCGTGGTCGCCCGCGCGCGGCTCGAGCGCCAGAAGGCTGGCTGCTGATCAACCGACGGTGAGGGGGAGGGGAGATGAGCGCGCAGCGCGGAACCGCGCGACCGGAAACCTCTCCTGTCACGGCGGCCGAATTCGCCGCGTGTCTTGCCGCCCTCTCTCCCTCGAAATCCCTTGCTGTGGCCTTTTCCGGAGGTCCGGATTCGCTCGCCCTTCTCGTCCTTGCAGCGCAATGGGCGGGCAGGCGCAAGGGCGTCTCCCTTCACGCCTTCACGGTGGATCACGGCCTGCGTGCGGCCTCCACCGCCGAGGTGAAGCGGGCGGCGGCGCTCGCAAGGAAGCTCGGCGTATCTCACCGCATTCTTCGCTGGGAAGGTGCGAAACCCGCAAGCGGGATTCAGGCGGCGGCCCGCGATGCCCGCTACCGCCTTCTCCTCGACGCCTGCCGGGAGGCTGGCGCGGGCGAACTTCTCGTCGCGCACCATCTGGAGGATCAGGCGGAAACCTTCCTGCTGCGCCTTGCGCGCGGCAGCGGGGTGGATGGGCTTGCTGCCATGCCGGCGGAAAGGATGCTGGCCGAAGAAGGGCCGCCGGTTCGTCTTCTCAGGCCGCTGCTCGGCATCGGCCAAAGCCGCCTCGCGGCGACGGTCGCAAAGTCGGGCCTTGCGCCGATCCTCGACCCTAGCAATGAAGATGACCGGTTCGATCGGGTGAGGGCGCGCAAGGCGCTCGCCCTTCTTGCGCCGCTCGGCCTCGACGTGGCGCGGCTTGCCCGGACGGCGGGACAGATGGCGCGGGCGCGCGAAGCGCTTGAGGCGGAGACGGCGGCGCTTCTCTCGGCACATGCCGTCCTTTCTGTATTCGGGCACGTCGAGCTCGAGCGCGGGCCGCTCATGACTGTGCCGCTGGAGACCGGGCTTCGGGCACTCGCAGCGCTTATTCGCATCGTTGGCGGCGCTGACTATGCGCCACGGCTCGATTCCCTGGAGGCCGTCTACGCCGCCATCGGGGAGGGAACCCTCGGCCGTGGCCGCACGCTTGGCGGCGTCAAACTCGCCTTGAAGGGTGATCTCGTTCTTGTCACCCGAGAGACCGCCGCCGCGACGCGCGCGCCATCGTTTGCGCTGAAGGCGGGAGAGAAAGGGCGCTGGGACGGTCGGTTCGATATTCGCGTCGGCAAGGCGCCGCGTGGCGCCTCGCTGGAGGTCCGGGCGCTCGGAGAAGAAGGGCTCGCCGCGCTTCGGGCGTCTGGCGTAGCGCTCCCCGCCGTTCCCTCTGCGATCCTTCAGGCCCTTCCAGGTCTCTGGCGGGACGGCAAGCTCGTGGCCGCGCCCCATTTGGGTACACTCGGCCGGGGCGTGGACGCGGCTGTGTCGCTCCGCCGCATGCCTTGGCTCGCGCCTTCGAAAGCGCCTGAAAATGCCGAAAAGAAGGGCAATGAGCCCGGTGCTGGCACTTGGTAAACCTTTCTATGGTCACTATGTTCTTCTAGATTAGAAACAATCGAGAAGCGGGAGGCGGTCTGGCACGGCCCCTGCAAAGTGGCTCCGGCCAACGAAATGGCGCCGGTCGTCAGGTAAAAAGGTAAAAGCCCTTGTCCAATTTCAAGAACTTCGCTGTCTGGGTGCTGGGTGCGCTGCTTCTCATCGCGCTTTTCAATCTGTTCCAGGGCCCCGCGCCCCAGGACGGCGCGGGCTCCGAGATCGCCTATTCGCGGCTCCTGTCGGATGTCGATTCCGGCAATGTCAGCGAGGTGGTCATTCAGGGCGAGAAGATTTCGGGCACCTATACGGACGGACGGAAGTTCGTGAGCTACGCGCCGCCGCAGGATCCCTCGCTGGTCGAAACGCTGAAGCGCAACAATGTCAGCATCGCCGCGAAGCCAGCGGACGACAACGTGCCTTCGCTGCTCGGCGTGCTCGTTTCCTGGTTCCCCATGCTGCTGCTCATCGCGGTCTGGATCTTCTTCATGCGCCAGATGCAGGGCGGTGGCGGCAAGGCCATGGGCTTCGGCAAGTCCAAGGCGAAGCTGCTGACCGAACGGCACGGCCGCGTCATGTTCGACGATGTTGCGGGCATCGACGAAGCGAAGGACGACCTCACCGAAATCGTCGACTTCCTGCGCGACCCGGCGAAGTTCCAGAGGCTCGGCGGACGCATCCCGAAGGGCGTGCTTCTCGTCGGTCCTCCCGGCACGGGTAAGACTCTGCTCGCGCGCGCCATTGCGGGCGAAGCGAATGTACCCTTCTTCACGATTTCCGGTTCCGACTTCGTCGAGATGTTCGTTGGCGTTGGCGCGAGTCGCGTGCGCGACATGTTCGAGCAGGCGAAGAAGAACGCACCCTGCATCATCTTCATCGACGAAATCGATGCGGTGGGCCGTCATCGCGGCGCCGGCCTTGGTGGCGGCAACGACGAGCGCGAGCAGACACTGAACCAGCTCCTCGTCGAGATGGACGGTTTCGAACCGAATGAAGGCATCATCCTCATTGCGGCGACCAACCGGCCGGACGTTCTCGACCCCGCGCTTCTGCGCCCGGGCCGTTTCGACCGCCAGGTCGTGGTGCCGAACCCGGATGTCGTCGGACGCGAAAAGATTCTCAAGGTTCACATGAAGAAGGTGCCGCTCGCGCCGGATGTCGAACCGCGCACCATTGCGCGTGGTACTCCGGGCTTCTCGGGCGCCGATCTTGCGAACCTCGTCAACGAGGCTGCCTTGATGGCTGCGCGCCGCGGCAAGCGCCTCGTCACGATGGCGGAGTTCGAGGACGCCAAGGACAAGGTCATGATGGGCGCGGAACGCCGCTCCATGGTCATGACGGAAGAAGAGAAGAAGCTGACGGCCTATCACGAAGGCGGTCATGCGCTGGTCGCGCTGCACATGCCGGCTTCCGATCCGATCCACAAGGCGACGATCATTCCCCGCGGACGCGCGCTCGGCATGGTCATGCGCCTGCCGGAACGCGACCAGATTTCGGTGACGCGCGGCAAGCTCCAGGCCGACCTTGCGGTCGCGATGGGCGGGCGCCTCGCCGAGGAAATCATCTTCGGCCACGACAAGGTGACATCGGGCGCGTCGTCCGACATCTCCATGGCGACCAAGATGGCGAAGGCCATGGTCACGCGCTGGGGCATGAGCGACAAGCTCGGACCGCTCGCCTATGGCGACAATGAAGAGGAAGTCTTCCTCGGCCATTCCGTCGCGCGAACCCAGAACATGTCGGAAGAGACGCAGCGCGTCATCGACTCGGAAGTGCGCCGCATCGTCGACGAAGGTTACGACAAGGCGAAGCAGATCCTCACGGACCACATCGACGAGCTGCACACCATCGCGAAGGGTCTTCTCGAATACGAGACGCTTTCGGGCGACGAAATCCAGAACCTGCTCAAAGGCGAACCGCCTGTGCGCGATCGCGGCGAACCGCCGAAGCCTGCCGAAGGTCCGACCTCGTCGGTTCCCGTCTCGGGCGGCAGTGGTCCGGTGGGCGTGCCTCCGGCTCCGCAAGGCACATAAAGCTCCGCGGCAATGGAATTGAAAAAGGGAGGCTTCGGGCCTCCCTTTTTTATTTCACGCTCTGATTTTGCGTCAGGCGTGTAACCGCACGGGCATATAGGCATAGCCGCGCACGAAGTTCGAACGCACGCGCTCCGGCTCTTTCAGTACTTCGATATGGGAGAAGCGAGCGAGTATTTCCTCCCAGAGAATCTTCAGCTGCATTTCCGCCAGGCGGTTGCCGACGCAGCGATGGACGCCAAAGCCGAAGGAGAGGTGCTGGCGCGGCCTTGCGCGATCGATGATCAGTTCCTCTGGCCGCTCGATCTCTTCCTCGTCGCGATTGCCCGACAGGTACCACATGATCACCTTGTCGCCCTTCTTGATCGTCTTGCCGCCGACTTCCTGATCTTCCAGCGCCGTGCGGCGCATATGCGCGAGCGGCGTCTGCCAGCGGATCACTTCCGGCACCATGCTGTCGACGAGCGCGTGATTGGCTTTCAGCTTTTCGAACTGCTCGGGAAAACGGTTGAGCGCCAGTACGCTGCCCGTCATGGAATTGCGCGTCGTGTCGTTGCCACCCACGATCAGCAGCAGAATATTTCCGAGGAATTCTTCCGGCGGCATGTTTCGCGTTGCGGGCGAATGGGCGAGCATTGAAATCAGGTCGTTGCCGGGTTCCTTCGCGTTGACACGCTCGTTCCACAAGGTCATGAAGCTTGCCGCGCATTCCTGCAGCTCCCTGGAGCGCTGTTCCCAGCTGTCGATGATGCCGCTGCCGGGTTCCGCCGTGGTCACGTCGGACCAGCGGGTGAGCTTCCGACGGTGCTCAAAGGGATAGTCGAAAAGCGTCGCCAGCATCTGTGTCGTCAGTTCGATGGAGACGTTGTCCACCCAGTCGAATTCCTCACCGACCGGCAGGCGGTCGAGAATGTTCTGCATACGCTCGCGAATGGTTTTCTCCAACACGACGAGATTGCCCGGCGCGACGATGGGGCTTACCACCTTGCGCTGTGCGTCATGTTCGGGCGGGTCCATGGTGATGAAGCTGCGCAGCGGCAGGCCTTCGCTGCGAACGTTGTTGTCGTCGATGATGATGCCGCCTACGCCGGCTTCGGACGAGAACACCTTGTGGTTCGTATCGACCGCCATGATGTCGCGATACTTGGTGATGGACCAATAGGGGCCGTAGGCGCTTTCGGCGCAGTAGTGCACGGGGTCTTCCTTGCGGAGCCGCGCAAAGTACTCGCCCACCGTATCGTTGACGAAGAGGTCCGGGTTGCTCACATCGATCTTGTCGAGGGGAACGGACAGGGCGGGGCTGGCTTCAAGCGTCGCAATGCTCATTTCTCTCTCCCACGGATTTTCATCATTATTGTTGGGTCCATTAGCGCCGTTCCGGGGGCAGGATGTCAATACGGGGTTCGTAGCCGCGCAACGCATTTGTGCCGGATTTTCTCTGCCTGAATGCGTAACGCGGAAATAAAAAGGGAGGCTCTTTCAAGCCTCCCTTCCCTGTCCGGCGTCTCCCGATGCCGTCAGTGCTGCTTCTCCGGCAGCTTCAGAACCAGTCCGTCGAGCGTGTCGTCCAGCTTGATCTGGCAGGCGAGGCGGCTTGTCTCCCGCACATCCTCGGCAAATTCGAGCATGTCCTTCTCCATGCCGTCCGCCGCCGGCCCCGTCTTCGCAAGCCATGCCGGGTCGACATAGACGTGACAGGTCGCGCAGGCGGCAACCCCGCCGCAATCGCCGTCGATTCCTGGAACGCCATTCTTCACCGCAGCTTCCATCGCCGTGATCCCGGCGGGCGCGTCGACCGCATATTCGGTGCCGTTCGCTTCGACATATTTGATGTGGGGCATGTGGCGTCTCCTCAGCCGTGCAGCTTCACGGGAAGAGAGGCATATCCCCGCACGAAGTTGGAGCGCACGCGCACTGGTTCGCCTGTCACCTCGATGCGTGAGAACCGCTTCAGAATTTCTTCCCAGAGAATCTTCAACTGCATCTCCGCAAGCCGGTTGCCGACGCAGCGGTGAATGCCGAAGCCGAAGGAGAGATGCTGGCGCGGCCGTTCACGGTCGATGATGAACTCGTCGGGCCGGTCGATCGCTGTGTCGTCGCGATTGCCGGAGACATACCACATCACCACCTTGTCGCCTTTCTTGATCGTCTTGCCGCCAAGTTCGGCATCGGCGACCGCCGTACGGCGCATGTGGGCGAGCGGCGTTTGCCAGCGGATGATTTCCGGCACCATGCTATCGATCAGCGCAGGATTGGCCTTCAGCTTCGCAAACTCCGCCGGGTTCTGATGCAGCGCGAGCACCCCACCCGTCATTGAATTGCGGGTCGTGTCGTTGCCGCCCACGATCAGCAGCACGACATTGCCGAGGTAGTTCTCCGCCGTCATGTTTCGCGTTGCCGGAGAATGGGCCAGCATGGAAATCAGGTCGGACCCCGGATCGGTGTTGACGCGCTCGTTCCAGAGCCGCTGGAAGTAGTTTGCGCAGTCCATCAGCTCATTGTTGCGCTGCTCCCAGCTGTCGATGATGCCGCTACCCGGCTCTGCCACGGTCACGTCCGACCAGCGAGTCAGCTTGCGGCGATCCTCGAAGGGAAAATCGAACAGCGTCGCGAGCATTTGCGTCGTCAGTTCGATCGACACTTCGGGCACCCAGTCGAACTCCTTGCCGACCGGAAGGCCGTCGAGAACGCGGCCCACGCGTTCGCGGATCGTGCCCTCGAGCTTCGCGAGGTTTGCGGGCGCAACGATGGGGCTCACGGCCTTGCGCTGCTCGTCGTGCTGTGGCGGGTCCATGCCGATGAAGTTCGGTAGGTCGATGCCGCCGCCGCCGCTTTTCTGGATATTGTCGTCGATCAGGATACCGCCGAGCCCGGCATCGGAAGAGAATACCTGATGGTTCGTATCGACGGCCATGATGTCCTTGTAGGTCGTGATCGACCAATAGGGGCCGTAGGCGCTTTCGGCGCAGTAGTGCACAGGGTCTTCTCGGCGCAGGCGGGCAAAATAGTCGCCCTCGACATTGCGCTCGAAAAGCTCGGCCCGGCTCACGTCGATCCGGTCGAGGGGGAGGCTCTCGGCCTCCGTGGCAACGGCTGTCGTTGATGCAAGTGCGGTCATGGCGGTTCCTCCCCGGTATGCCCGTTCCTCACTATTGAGTAATATATCAATAGCAATTGAGCAAAGAGTCAATATGGGGTGAAACGACCTATCCGCCGGAAGCGCATTTCCACCGGATTTCTCTATACTTGGGCCCCGCAACGTCGCCGATTCCAGCGAAAGGCCGATACGTGACCGCTGTCAGAACCGCCCGTACCCGACTCGCGCCCCAGGTCCGCCGCGCGCAGCTTCTCGAGTGCGCGCTCGCCGCCTTCGCCGAGCACGGGGTCGCGCGGGCGACCCATTCCCATGTGGCGGAGCGGGCGGGCGTCTCGGTTCCCGCTGTGCATTCCTATTTCCGTACGCGCGACGATCTCGTCACCGCCGTTCTCGGCGAGGTCGAGGCCTATCTTCTCGACATCGTCTCAAGCTCGCTCGGAGGTCCGAAAACCGTAGCCGGGGCCCTGAAGACGCTGGCCGTCCGTTTTGCCGCCGCCGCGCGCGAACAGCCGGACATGATCAAGGTTTGGCTCGACTGGAGTACCGGTGTGCGTGCCGACGTCTGGCCGCACTACATGGCGCTTCTCGAAAAGCTGCACCGTATTGCACGGCGGGTTTTTTCGAGGGGCAAGCGCGAGGGCGTGCTTCCCGCGAGCCTCAACGTGAAGGCGGCCGCCCGGCTCTATCTCGGTGGTGGGCACACGCTGGCACTCATGCAGTTCGCCGATGCGAGTGAAAGCGAGGTCGAGGCGCTGATCGCGCTCATCGTTACCAGTGTCATGGCAGAGACACCCGATACGCCGCTTCCCGAGGTGGACCGGACCTAGGCAATGAATGATCGTCCCCTCATTTTCGGCATCGTGAACATCACGCCGGACTCGTTCTCCGATGGTGGAAAATATTTCGCTGCCGAAGCCGCCATCGCCCATGCGCGCAAGCTGATGGACGAGGGCGCCGACGTGATCGATCTCGGTCCCGCGTCGTCGAACCCCAATGCCGTGCCCGTTTCGGCGGAGGAGGAAATCCGTCGGCTTGCCCCGGTCATTGAGGTGCTGGGAGGGGAGGGCGTTCCCCTTTCTGTCGACAGTTTCCGGAGCGAGACGCAGGCCTTCGCGCTCGCGAATGCCGCTGCTTACCTGAACGATATTCAGGGCTTCGCGGATGAGAGCTTCTATCCTTCGCTGGCGGCGTCCAACGCGAAGCTGGTTCTCATGCATTCGATCCAGCGTGAAGGCAATGCGGACCGGCGGGCAGCGCCCGAAGGCGATATCGTCAGGCACATCTCCGCCTTCTTCGAAACGCGCCTCGCCGCGCTTGAGGCGGCGGGCGTCTCCCGTTCTCGCCTCATCCTCGACCCCGGCATGGGCTTCTTTCTCGGGCCGAAGCCCGAAACCTCGTTCGAGGTTCTCTCCCGGATCGGCGAGATCGAGGCCCGGTTCGGCCTGCCGGTCTTCATTTCCGTCTCCCGGAAGTCGTTTCTCCGCGCGGTGACGGGCAAGGCCCCGGGCGAAGCCGCGGCCGCTACGCTGGCGGCGGAACTCCTCGCCGTTCTTCGCGGCGCCGCCTTCATCCGCACCCATGAGCCGGGCCCGCTCAGGGACGCCCTAGCCGTTGCGGCCCATTTCGGCACGCCTGACGCCCGGAACTGAAAGATTTGGCAAGAAAACTTTAACTGCAATGGGCGCATGAATCCTATATTCGCCACATATTGAATGCATGACAGCAAGCGGGGGGCGTGCCGGGGCCGTGGGGGCTTTTTGGCAGGCCGACGTGAGACACAAACCGAGACACGGCGCGAGGACCGTTCAATTCATGGCCCGCAAATATTTCGGCACTGACGGTATCAGGGGAACCGCCAATAGCGGACACATGACCGCAGAGACGGCGCTGCGTGTCGGCATGGCGGCCGGCCGCGTCTTCCGGCGCGGCGAGCATCGCCACCGTGTCGTGATCGGCAAGGACACCCGCCTTTCGGGCTACATGCTCGAACCTGCACTTACCGCCGGCTTCACCTCGATGGGCATGGATGTCTTCCTGTTCGGTCCGCTGCCGACGCCTGCTGTCGCAATGCTTACCCGTTCGCTCCGCGCCGATCTCGGCGTGATGATTTCGGCGTCGCACAATTCCTTCCAGGACAACGGCATCAAGCTTTTCGGTCCGGACGGCTTCAAGCTGTCGGATGAGGTGGAACTCGCGATCGAGCACCACATGGATAACGGCCTTGCCGACAATCTGGCCGGCGCGCGCGAGCTCGGACGGGCGAAGCGCATCGATGACGCGCAGGCGCGCTATATCGAACATGTGAAGCACACCTTCCCGAAGCAGCAGACGCTCGAGGGCCTGCGCATCGTCATCGACTGCGCCAACGGCGCCGCCTACAAGGTTGCGCCCGCCGTGCTCTGGGAGCTGGGCGCGGAAGTCGTTGTGGTCGGCACCGAGCCGGACGGATTCAACATCAATGACGAGTGCGGCTCGACCTCGCCCGAGCGCATGTGCGCCACGGTGCGCGAGCGCCGGGCCGATATCGGTATTGCGCTGGACGGCGATGCCGACCGCGTCATCATCGCCGACGAGCGCGGAAAGATCGTCGATGGTGATCAGATCATGGGATTGATCGCGCATCACTGGAAAGACATGGGCACGCTTTCCGCGCCCGGCGTCGTCGCCACCGTCATGTCCAATCTCGGCCTCGAGCGCTACCTCAGGGGCCTCGATCTCGATCTCGTGCGCACGCAGGTCGGCGACCGCTATGTCGTCGAGCATATGCGCCAGCACGGCTTCAATGTCGGCGGCGAGCAATCCGGGCATATCGTGCTCAAGGATTTTTCGACCACGGGCGACGGGCTCATCGCCGCTCTGCAGGTGCTCGCGGTCCTCAAGACAAGCGACAAGCCGGTAAGCGAGCTCACCCATGTTTTCGACCCGCTGCCGCAGCTTCTGAAGAATGTCCGCTTCAAGAGGGGTGAACCCCTGAAGGACAAGGATGTTCAGGAAGCGATCCGGGAGGGCGAAAGCCGCCTCGGCGCAGGCGGCCGCCTCGTCATCCGCAAGTCCGGCACGGAGCCGCTCATCCGCGTGATGGCGGAAGGCGACGACGAGAAGCTCGTCACGTCGGTCGTCAACGACATTGCCGCGGTGATCGAGCACAACGCGGCCTGATCGTTCTCCTCAGGGTGCAAAGCTCGAACGGGCCTTCACGCCCCAGTGACCATCTTCGAGTGTGACCACATAGATCGAGTCGAAATGCCCGATCAGGCTGCCGTCCGCGCGGTAGCGGGCGAAGCGCGTATCGAAATGCACCTTGTTCTCGCCTGCATGGATCACCTCGCGTCGCTCCCAGGCCGAATGATCCCAATCCGACAAAGCGCCGCGGGTGAACATGTCGTCCGGGTGCCAGCCCGGCTTGTCGATGATGGAGAGGGTGCCGGAGGCGAGCCGCACGCTGGGAAAGTTGAACGTCGCTTCCCAGGCTTTCACGTCGCGCGCGTTGAAGGCGACCATGAAATCGTCGAGGCATTTCTCCGCCCCGGCAATGGCTTCCGCATGATCGGTCATCTGCTGTATATCCCCCCGTTGAGATGTGTTTTTCTATGCCTCCATTCATACATGAGAAGCATTAGATGCAGAACGGCAAACAGGGGCGCGTGCTGATCGTCGCGGGCTCGGATTCGGGCGGTGGCGCGGGCATTCAGGCGGATATCAAGAGCGTTACCGCGATGGGCGGCTTCGCCATGACGGCCGTCACCGCGATCACGGTCCAGAACACGCTCGGCGTTACCGGCATTCACGAAGTGCCGCTGGATATCGTCGTCGGGCAGATGCGCGCTGTGATGGAGGATCTCGGCGTCGACGCGGTCAAGACCGGCATGCTGCACAATGCGGAGATTGTGGAAGCGGTCGCCGAGGAACTCTCCCGCACCGAGGAACTTCCCGTCCTCGTCGTCGATCCGGTTATGATCGCGAAGGGCGGGGCGTCGTTGCTCGAAGCATCGGCCGTTTCCGCGCTCAAGGAAGTGTTGATCCCGCTCTCGGCCCTCGTCACGCCGAACATTCCCGAAGCGGAAGTCCTGACGGGTCGCAAGATCGTCGATGTGGAAGGGCAGAAGGCTGCAGCGGATGCGCTTCTCGGTCTTGGGGCCGACGCCGTCTTCGTGAAGGGCGGACATCTCTCCGGCGATCTCATCTTCGATGTGCTGGCGACGCAGGAAACGATCCAGGTCTTCTCCTCGCCGCGCATCGACACGCGCCACACGCATGGCCCGGGCGCCGCGCGG
>CAJXOU010000059.1 GCA_913057645.1 uncultured Rhodobiaceae bacterium
GATTTGCTCTAGACACTGCGTCGCAGCCGCAGAGACCAGCACGCGTAAGGTGGTAGTGAGCGGCCGGTGCGTATAAGAGACAGAGACTCGGCCAGGCGCGCCATCGCGCTTCCTGCTCGAACTCCCGGAGGACGACGCGCACTGGATCGGCGTCCAGCCCCCCTCGGCGCCGCGCACCCGGCCGCGTCGGCCGGCGGCGGGGCGCCGGCGGCTTCGGGGCGGCTCTGGGCGGATTGCTGGTGCTGGGCGGGCTGATGGGTTCGGTGTCCGCTCTCGCGATCGTCATGCCCATCGTGATCTACGGCTTCGCGGTCGGGCTCACCATGCCGCAGGCGATGGCGGGGGCGCTGACGCCGTTTCCGGAAATGGCGGGCACGGCTTCATCGCTGCTCGGTTTCCTGCAGGCGATGGCGGGCGCCATTGCCGGCATCTATGTCGGGCACGGGGTCGATGCGGGCGCGATGCCGATGGTCGGCACCATCGCGGCGATGGGGGTGGCAAGTTTCGTCATCACGAATGCGGGGCGACGGACGGTTTAGCTTCTTCTCAGCGTCTACCGGGTGTTTCCCCCGCCCCGAAAAATTCATCGAATTTTTCGACCCTCCCCGAGGGGAGGGTGGGAAGAGAACCTCGAGCCTGGCCGCGAACCGTCAGCGGCCGCCGGGGCGGAGGCCGGGGCGGTCGTTGCCGCCGCCAAGACCGAAGAGGCGTTCGAAGAAGCCGGGTTGTTCCCATTCATATTCGTAGGGCGCGGACTCATGCGCCGCGGGCGTGGCCGGGTCGGCGGCGGATGCGGTTTCGACGGGGGCGGCGTCGGGGAGCTGCGCGATCGGAACGCCGGCCTGCGTGCGCTCCATGAAATCGTGCCAGATGCGCGCGGGCAGCGAGCCGCCGGTGACCTTTTCCATCGGCGCGCCATTGTCGTTGCCGACCCAGACGCCGACGACGAGATCCGCCGAATAGCCGACGAACCAGGCGTCCCGGAAATCCTGGCTGGTGCCGGTCTTGCCGCCGGTCGGGCGGTCGTCAAGCGCGGCGCTGCGGCCGGTGCCGTAGATCATGACGGCCTTCAGCATGTTGTTCATTTCGGCGATGGCATAGGGATCGGCGACGCGGCCGATGCCGGACCCCTGGCGGCGGTAAAGCTCGTCGCCCGTTTCGGCGCGCACCTCATCGATGCCATGCGGAATGACGCCGTAGCCGCCATTGGCGAAGGTCGCGTAGGCGGCAGTGAGTTCGAGAAGGCTGACGCTGCCGGAACCGAGCGCAAGCGAGAGATTCGAGGGCAGGTCTTCCTGAAACCCGAGACGGCGCGCGGTCGAGACGACATTGCGGATGCCGACTTCGTTGGCGACCTGCACGGCGACGCTGTTCACCGATTTGGCGAGCGCGGTGCGGAGCGTCATCTCGCCCTCGAAGCGGCCCGAATAGTTGGAGGGCGACCAGCCGCCGTAACTGACGGGGCGGTCGACGCGGATGGAGTCCGGCGTGAGGCCGCGTTCCATCGCGGTGAGGTAGACGATGGGCTTGAAGGCGGAGCCGGGCTGACGCTTCGCCTGCACGGCGCGGTTGAACTGGCTCTGCGCGTAGGAGCGGCCGCCGACCATGGCGCGGACCGCGCCGTCCGGCGTCATCGCGACGAGCGCGGCCTGACCGGCATTCAGCGCCGCGCCATCGCCCGCGAGAACGGCGGCGACGATCGCTTCGGCCTCGCGCTGCAGCGCGGGGTCGATGGTCGTCATGACATTGACGTCGGTGTCGGGCTTGCCGGCATAGTCGGGGAGCGCTTCCGCGACCCAGTCGACGAAATAGTTGATCGAGCCGCGCGCGGCGTAGCCTTCGAGCGCGGCGGGGGCGACGTTGGCGACATGCGCCTCGTCCTGGCTGATATAGCCCGCATTGACCATGTTCTGCAGCACGATGGCGGCGCGCTGGCGCGCGAGGTCGATGTCGTTGGTCGGCGAGTAACGCGAGGGCGCCTTCAGGAGACCGGCGAGCATCGCGGCTTCGGGAAGCGTGAGCGCACGGGCGGGCTTGCGGAAGTAGCGCTCCGACGCGGCTTCGAGGCCATAGGCGCCGCCGCCGAAATAGACGCGGTTCAGATAGAGCGTCAGGATTTCTTCCTTGGTGAAGCGCAGTTCCAGCCAGACGGCGAGGATCATTGCGTCGATCTTCCGGGAGATGGTGCGGTCCGGCTTCAGGAAGACGTTCTTCGCGAGCTGCTGCGTGATGGTGGAGCCGCCCTGCACATAGGCACCGGCCTTGTAGTTGACGACCATGGCGCGGGCGAGGCCGATGGGGTCGACGCCGAAATGCCAGTAGAAGCGCTGGTCCTCGGTCGCGAGCACCGCCTGCACGACATGCGGCGGGAGATCGGCGATGGAGGCATAGCCGCCCATCAGGTCGCCGCGATGGCTCAGTACCTCGCCATTGGTGGCGACGATGGAGACGGACGGCGTGTGCTTGACGTTGTAGAGGCCCGACGTGTCCGGCAGGTTGAGCCCGTACCAGAAGAGCAGGCCGCCAAAGGCGATGAGGCCCCAGAGACCGAGAACGGCGCCGCCATAGGCGATGCTGCCGAGAAGCGTGCGGGCCTGCTTCCTGCGCGAGCGGGCGCCGCCGCGCGGAGCGGATTTCCTTGAAGGGCGGCGCGCGCTGCCGACGCGCTCATCGGCCGATGGCGCACGGAGCTTCGCGGAAGATTTCTTCGACGACTTCCCGGGAGCCGCTTTCTTCGCGGCCGGCTTCTTCGCGGCGGGCTTCCTGCCCTTCCCGTTCGAGAAGGTCGGCTCGATGCGGGCCCAGCCGCGTTCCTCGCGCTCGTCTTCGTCCCAGCGGCTCATATCCTCGCCATACTCATCGTCATCGAGGTCTTCGGGACCGTTTTCGTTGGCGCCGACGGCGAGGCGCACGGGGCGCAGGCCCGCGCGGCGGACAATCGTCCAGTCCCCGTCGCCGGAGCCCCCCTTGTGGCCGTAGTTTCTCGCCTTACGGGACGACATGACACCCGACGCCTTGCGCTATGGCCCCCTGGCCCCCGCGGGCCTGTGCCGAAGCTAGACACGGATAGTTAATGCGTTGTTAACGATTGCTGAACGGCGGCGAACCCCTGCGCGAACCCCGAAAAAATGGCGGAAACCGGTCAAATATCGAGGTTCGCCACGGAGAGCGCGTTCTCCCGGATGAAGTCGCGGCGCGGCTCCACGACATCGCCCATGAGCTTGACGAAGAGGTCGTCGGCCTCGTCGAGCTCGCGGATCTTCACCTGGAGGAGCGAGCGCGCATCGCGGTCGAGCGTCGTTTCCCAGAGCTGGCCGGGGTTCATCTCGCCAAGGCCCTTGTAGCGCTGCACCGTGTTGCCCTTGGAGCCGGCGGCCATGACGGCGTCGAGCAGCTGCGAGGGCGAGCGGATGATGTGTGTGTCGTCTTTCCGGCGGAGCGTCGCCGCCTTCACATAGATTTCCTGCAGATGCGCGGTGTAGCTGTCGAGACGGCGGGCATCGGCCGAGGTGATGAGCGGGGCGTCGATCAGGACTTCCTCGCGGACGCCGCGCACTTCGCGGGCGAAGCTGAGACCGCCATCGCCGGTCGTTTCGCCCGCCCAGCCGCGCTCCGTTTCCTCGGAGAGAAGATCGAGGCGGCGCGCGATATAGGCGGCGGCTTCCTTCGCGTGGGTTTCTTCCGCCAGCGCCTTCGGATTGAGCGCGCCCGCGATCGCCGCCTGCTCAACGACGAAATGCGGATACTTGCCGGGCAGACCCTCGAGCACGGTGCGGACCGCGCGCGCCTTCGTGACGATGCCGGCGAGGTCGGGACCGGCGCGCTGCGACCCGTCATGCAGCGTCAGCACCATGTCCTCGAGGCCGGTGGCGACGAGGAAGTCGCCAAGCGCCTTTTCGTTCTTGAGGTAGGTTTCCGACGTGCCGCGGCGCACCTTGTAGAGCGGCGGCTGCGCGATGTAGAGGTGGCCGCGCTCGATCACTTCCGGCATCTGACGATAGAAGAAGGTGAGGAGCAGGGTGCGGATATGGGCGCCGTCGACGTCGGCGTCGGTCATGATGATGATCTTGTGGTAGCGGAGCTTGTCGATGTTGAAATCGTCGCGGCCGATGCCGGTGCCGAGCGCGGTGATCAGCGTGCCGATTTCATTCGACGACAGCATCTTGTCGAAGCGCGCGCGCTCGACGTTCAGAATCTTGCCGCGAAGCGGAAGCACGGCCTGATTGGACCGGTCACGCGCCTGCTTGGCGGAGCCGCCGGCCGAATCGCCCTCGACGATGAAGAGTTCGGATTTCGCGGGGTCGCGCTCCTGGCAGTCGGCGAGCTTGCCGGGCAGGCTCGAGACGTCGAGCGCGCCCTTGCGGCGCGTGAGCTCACGCGCCTTGCGGGCGGCCTCGCGCGCGGCGGCGGCCTCGACCACCTTGGTGACGATCTGGCGCGCTTCGGCCGGGTGTTCCTCAAGCCATGTCGAGAGCGCATCGTTGACGAGGCCTTCGACGACGGGGCGCACTTCCGACGAGACGAGCTTGTCCTTCGTCTGCGAGGAGAATTTCGGGTCCGGCACCTTTACCGAGAGAACGCAGGTGAGACCCTCGCGCGCGTCGTCGCCGGTGAGGCTCACCTTTTCCTTCTTCGCGATGCCGCTTTCGTTCGCATAGGAATTGATGACGCGGGTGAGCGCGCCGCGGAAACCCGCGAGATGGGTGCCGCCGTCGCGCTGGGGAATGTTGTTGGTGAAGCAGAGCACGTTCTCGTGGTAGCTGTCGTTCCACCACATCGCGACTTCGACGGTGATGCCGTCGCGCTCCGCGCCGATGGCGATGGGCTTTTCGATCAGCGGCGCCTTGGTGCGGTCGAGGAAGCGCACGAAGGCTTCAAGACCGCCCTCATACATGAGGTTCACTTCCTTCGGGTCGACGCCGCGATGGTCGACGAGATTGATCTTCACGCCGGAATTGAGGAAGGCGAGTTCGCGCAGGCGGTGTTCGAGCGTCGCGAAATCGAATTCCACCTGCGTGAAGGTGCCGTCCGACGGGTGGAAGGTGATCTCGGTGCCGGTGACGGGCTTGCCGTCGGCGCCGACGGGCGCGGGCCCGACGACGGAGAGCGGCGCATCGGGAACGCCGTGCTGGAAACGGATCGTGTGTTCCTTGCCGGCGCGCCAGATGCGCATTTCGAGCCAGTCGGAGAGGGCGTTCACGACGGAAACGCCGACGCCGTGAAGGCCGCCCGAGACCTTGTAGGAGTTCTGGTCGAACTTACCGCCGGCGTGGAGCTGGGTCATGATGACCTCGGCGGCGGAGACGCCCTCGCCCTTATGGATCTCGACCGGGATGCCGCGGCCATTGTCCATGACGGTGACGGAGCCGTCGGGATTGAGCTTCACGTTGACCGCGTCGCAATAGCCCGCAAGCGCCTCGTCGATCGAGTTGTCGACGACTTCGTAGACCATGTGATGAAGGCCGGAGCCGTCATCCGTGTCGCCGATATACATGCCGGGGCGTTTGCGCACGGCATCGAGGCCCTTCAGGACCTTGATCGATTCCGCACCATATTCTTCCGGTGTTTCGTCGGCGGGATTGGACATCTTTCTTTCCTCGGGTTCTCGAAGCGCGTCTTGTTCTTCTTCAGGCGATTTCGCCGGCCGTGCGGATGATCTTGCCGACGACGCCGTAGTCCTTCGCCTCTTCGGCGCTCATCCAGTGGTCGCGGTTCGTGTCCTTCACGATCTTGTCGAGCGGCTGGCCGGTCGCATCGGCGAAGATCTTGTTGAGGCGTTCGCGCATGCGCAGCACCTCGCGCGCCTGGATGTCGATTTCGGTGGCCGAACCGCCGATGCCGCCGCGCGGTTCGTGCAGCAGGAAGCGCGTGTTGGGCAGGCAGTAGCGGTCCTCGCGGTCGGCGGCGACATAGATGAGCGCGCCGGCCGACGCGACCCAGCCGGTGCCGAGAACGCGCACGCGCGGTTTGATGAACTTGATCATGTCGTGGATCATGTCGCCGGATTCGACATGGCCGCCCGGCGAGGAGACGATGACCGTGATCGGATCCTCGTTCTCGCCCGCCATCGCGAGCAGGCGCTCGGAGACCGTGCGCGCGAGACGGTCGTTCACCTCGCCGGTGACGAGAACCGTGCGCGACTTGAAGAGGCCGTGCTCGACCAGCGGCGTGAACTGGTTCTTGAGGGCATCGACGTCGGGCGTTTCATTGTCGTTTCTCATGACACTCTTCCTTCGGGTTTCAGCGGGGCGCTCTCAACGGCGCCGCGCTCGACGTGCAGGTTCTGCGCCCGCGCGCCCATTGTATCGAACAGCGACGGGTCGGTGCCCGTCATGAAGGCCTGAAGGTCCAGGCCGACAATCTCGTCGAAGAGCGCCGCGCGGCGCTCGCTATCGAGATGCGCGGCGACTTCATCGAGCAGCAGCAGCGGCGGACGTCCGCGCGCCGCCATGAGCCGCGCATTGGCGAGCACGATGCCGATGAGGAGCGCCTTCTGCTCGCCCGTCGAGCATTGACGCGCCTCGCGATCCTTGCCCGCATGGCGCACCAGGAGATCGCTCCGGTGCGGCCCGTCAAGCGCACGGCCGGCGGCGGCATCGCGGCCGCGCATGTCCTTCAGCAGCCGGCGGAAGCCATCCTCGACATCGACGGCGGGCTGCGCGGCGAGTGCAGCTTCGAGGGCGCCGTCGAGCGCCACCACGGCGCGCGGGAACGGACCTTCCTGCGCCGCCTCGAGCGCGCCGCGCAACCGCGCCAGCGTTTCCGTGCGCGCCGCCGCGAGCGCAACGCCGTGTTCGGCCATCTGTTCTTCCAGCCCCGACAGCCAGGCGTCGTCGAAGACGTCGTCGGCCAGCAGCCTGTTGCGTTCGCGCAGCGCCCTGTCATAGGCGCCGGCGCGCGTGCCATGCGCCGGATCGAAGCCCATCACCAGCCGGTCGAGAAAGCGGCGGCGCTCGCTCGCGCCCTCGACGAAGAGCCGGTCCATCGCGGGCGTCAGCCAGACCATCGAGACGAGCTCGGCCAGGGCAGACGGGCCCTGCTGTTCGCCATCGATCCGCACCATGCGGCTGCGGGAGCCGATGTCCGCGCCCGGCTCGATGCCGGTGCCGATCCTGACGGGACCGTCCGCGGTTTCGAGCGTCGCGGCGACGGCCCAGCCGCCCGCGCCGCCATCGCGCGCGACCTCGGCATAGGCGGCGCCGCGCAGGCCGCGGCCCGGCGACAGAAGCGACACGGCTTCGAGCAGGTTTGTCTTGCCCGCGCCGTTCTCGCCCGTCAGCACGACGGGACGCCCGTCGAGATGCAGTTCCGCGCGGGCATAGGAGCGGAAATCGGTCATGACGAGGCGGCTGAGGCGCGCGCGATGCGCGGACACCCTCATGCCTGCACCGGATCGATCCGGCGATGCCGCCGAGCGGCCGACCGCGCGCAACTCACCCGTTCGAGACACTCCCTGTCCTCAATTTCCAGAGCAGTTTCGCTTGTCTTCGAACAGCTCAATTGCTCCGAGTCTTTGTGTGTCGCGTTGCCGGACGGCGAACCGTCCCCTTCAGGTTCGAAGGGGGCATTTCGCCTGGCAGCGCCATGACGCAGCTTCGCGCCTCATACCCGCATCGGCATCAGCACGTAGATCGCGAGGCCGTCCTCGCTGTCGCGCACGAGCGTGGGCGAGCCGGAATCGGCGAAGGAGAAGCTCGCCTCCGCGCCGTCGAGCTGGCCCGTGATGTCGAGCAGATAGCGCGCGTTGAAACCGATTTCGAGCGGCGTGCTCGAATAGGAAACCGACAGTTCTTCCGTGGCGCTGCCCGAGTCCGGATTGGTCACCGAGAGGGTGAGCTTGCCTTCCTCGAGGTTGAGCTTCACGGCGCGGGATTTTTCCGTCGAGATGGTCGAGACGCGGTCGACCGCTTCGGCGAACCGCTTGCCGTCGACTTCCATCACCTTGTCGTTTCCGCTCGGAATGACGCGGCCGTAATCCGGGAAAGTGCCGTCGATCAGTTTCGAGGTCAGCACGATGCCGTCGAACTCGAAGCGGATCTTGGTTTCCGAGACACCGACGGAAAGCGTGCCCGCGCCGCCCTCGAGAAGCTTCTGCAATTCGAGCACGGTCTTGCGCGGCACGATGACGCCCGGCATGCCCGAAGCGCCTTCCGGCAGGTCGTGATCGACCTGGGCGAGGCGGTGGCCATCGGTCGCGACGGCGCGCAACGCCTTCTGCTTGCCGCTTTCGACGGCGTGAACATAGATGCCGTTCAGGTAGTAGCGCGTTTCCTCGGTCGAGATCGCGAAGCGCGTCTTGTCGATCAGGCGACGCATGGCTTCGGCGGGAAGCTCGAAGCGGTGCGGGAGCGAGCCCGCGGCCATGACCGGAAAATCCTCCTGCGGCAACGACTGCAGCGCGAAGCGCGAGCGGCCCGCCGTCAGTTGCAGGCGGCCTTCGTCGGCGCCGGTCGACAATTCGACCTGCGCGCCTTCCGGCAGCTTGCGCACGATGTCGTAGAGCGTGTGCGCGGAGGCGGTGGTGGCACCGGCCTGCGCCACGTCGGCGTCGATCGCCTCCACGACCTCGATGTCGAGATCGGTGGCGGTGAGGCTCAACTGGCCCTCTCCGGCCTTGATGAGCACATTCGACAGAATGGGAATGGTGTTACGGCGTTCGACGACCGACTGCACATGGTTGAGAGACTTGAGCAGCGCGCCCCGTTCGATCGTGATCTTCATGGTCTCTCTTCAGTCCCCCGTTTGGGCTCGCTTGATGGGCTCGCTGGTTGAGCTCGTTTGTGACTCCCGCGGCGTGGCACACGTGACGGCGCCGCTTCCGGCGATTCCCCACGGCCCCTTCCCCCTCATGGCTGTGCTGCAGCGTGTCCGGGGGCATCGCGCGGCCAATGGAAGACGCGCTCTCGCCTCGAGACAACTGCGAACAGGGGGTCGGATCGCCACCCGGAACGAAGCCCCGATCCGCCGATCGGGCCTCCCTGCCGGACAAGCTCCGGCGGTTGCCGGATTTCCGCAGAAATTCGCCCGGGAAGTATATCAGATCGCTGGAATCATGCACGTTTTTCAGCGGATTCGGAGGCGAATCCGGCGGCGACCAGAAGGCGTATAACCCTCTGATCTGAAAGGGCTTTCAGAGAGCCCGTCCGGCGGCGGCGCTCAGCCCGTGCCGTGGCCGCCTTCCAGCATCCGGCGCAGCAGATCGACGTCTTCCTCGATGCCGGAATCAAGCGAGCAAAGTTCGTCGATCTTGCGGACCGCGTGGATGACCGTGGTGTGGTCGCGGCCACCGAACTTGCGGCCGATCTCGGGCAGCGAGCGCGTGGTGAGCTGCTTGGAGAGATACATCGCGACCTGGCGCGGGCGCGCGACGGCGCGGGCCCGGCGGGCCGACAGCATGTCGGCGAGGCGCACATTGTAGTATTCGGCGACGCGGCGCTGGATCTCCTCGATGGTGATCTTGCGGTCGTTGGAGCGCAGCAGGTCGCGCAGGACTTCCTGCGCCATGTCGAGGGTGATCGGGCGGCCGACCAGCGAGGCATAGGCGACGACGCGCTTCAGGGCGCCTTCAAGCTCGCGCACATTGGAGACGATCCGGTGTGCGAGAAATTCGAGCACGCCCGGCGGAATGGAGATCGGGCCGTTCTTCGACATCATGTCGTCGGCCTTGGCCTGCAGGATGCCGAGACGGAGTTCGTAATCCGTCGGATGAATGTCGGCGGCGAGGCCCCAGCCGAGACGCGAGCGGATGCGCTCCTCGATGCCTTCGAGGTCCGACGGCGAGCGGTCGGCGGAAATGATGACCTGACGGTTGTGGTCGATCAGCGCGTTGAAGGTGTGGAAGAACTCTTCCTGCGTTGAATCCTTGCCGGAAATGAACTGCACGTCGTCGATCATCAGCACGTCGACCGAGCGGAACTGCTGCTTGAAGGCCATCGTGTCCTTGAAGCGGAGCGCGCGGACGAACTGGTACATGAATTTTTCGGCCGAGAGATAAAGCACCTTGCGCTCGGGATGGCGGGTGCGGATTTCCCAGGCGATGGCGTGCATGAGATGCGTCTTGCCGAGGCCGACGCCGCCATAAAGGAAGAGCGGATTGAAGGTGACGTCGGTCGCTTCCGCGACGCGGCGTGCGGCGGCGTGCGCCAGCTCGTTCGACTTGCCGACGACGAAGGCCTCGAAGGTGAAGCGCGGATCGAGCGGCGCGCCGACGCCCGCATCCTCGAAGCCCTGCGGCACGGCGGCAGCCAGCACCGCTTCCTCGCGCGGCAGAGCGGCCGGCGCGGCAGCGCTTTCGTCCCCTCTGGCTTCCTTTTCGGGCGCGGCTTCCGCGCAGGGCGCCGGTTCGGCGCGCGCCTCGGAATGCACGACGACATCGACGCGCGAAAAGCCCGCATCCTCATCCGCCCAGAGCTTGGCGAGACGGTCGGCATAATGCGAGACGATCCAGTTGCGGATGAAGCGCGTCGGCACGGAGAGCATGACGCGGCCCTCGTCGATGCCGATCAGGTCGATCTGCTTGAACCAGCTGTTGAAGGTGGCCTCGCCAAGTTCGGCATGCAGGCGGGCGCGCACGCGGCGCCACTGGTCGCCGACATTCATGGACGACATGCGCGCATTTCCCGCGCCGCGCGGTCCGTCCTGCGAAGGAAGAGGCATGTCCGAAACATTCCGCGACTGCCTTTCTGCCTGTGAGGGCCCCATGATTTCCTCGTTCAAACTCGTGTGCCTCTTTGACTTTCGTCCGGGTCCTCTCAGAGGCCCCCGTGACGGCCCCGCCGCCGCTTCACCCTTCCACGTCCTGACCGCATCACCGTTTCAGGACTGAGCCCAGGGCAGCGCCGCCGCCTTCCACCCGTTATGCCGGCCGCGATGGCGCTCGCCATCGAGGTCGCCCTCGAACCCCCCCGCAATGTTGAAGCAGTTGCCGAAGCCCACCGCCGTCATCGCTATGGCCGCGGCCTTGCTGCGCGCGCCGGAGCGGCACAGAAACAGGACAGGCGCATTCCTGCGCGCCGCGCCCAGCGCCGAGGACAGGTCGGCCGCGAAACCCGCATTGACCGCCATCGTCGGGAACTGCTGCCACTCCATCATGACCGGCTCCTTGCCGAGACCGGAAAGATCCGGCAGGCCGACAAAGGACCATTCCGCCCGGGTGCGCACATCGACCAGAACCGCCTGCGGGTTTGCCTCGAGGACGCGCCAGGCCTCCGACGGCGTCACGTCGCCGGCATAGTTCTCGGGGCGCACGCCGACGATCTCCGGAAGAGCCTTACCGTCCGCACCCTCTGATTTGCCGTCCGACATGGACACCCCGCCGCTCAATTCGCGCCTCGCTCCCCACCGGCACCCCGACGCCGGACACAGGACATATCGCGCACCCGGGGGTAATAGCGAAATTACCCTCGCTCGTCACTCATGTTCTGTATGGATACTTTATTTTTCCCCGGGCGGGAGAGAGTGAATACTGTATTCGAACGAATTTTACTCAAAAAACACAGTATTCATTGGCCCCGCTGAGGTTGTTAAACATACCGGCTGGGGCAGTCACAAGCAAGCGGAAGAATCGATTGTGTCACAAAATTTTTGCCCGGTGTGACGCGATCTGCGCACCGCAAGATGATGTGCCGGCCGCAACGCAAACATACACGCGCGCGCGCAAGTGCTGACACGATAGACGTTTTTGTTTCGCGCATCGCGCGTTCATTACGAGACATGTTTGCGGCGCGGCACGAAAAAAGCGGTTGCATGCGAAAAGAAAAAGCCCGCGAAAAGATTTCGCGGGCTCGATGAACGCGCTTCGATGCGCGATGCGTTCAGACGCCGGGTGCGGCGAAGAAGTGCCTGTCAGGCAAGCGCTTTAACGCGCTGCGCGAAACGCGACACCTTGCGCGAGGCGGTGTTCTTGTGGATCACGCCCTTCTGCGCGGCGCGCATGATCTCGGGCTGCGCATCACGAAGCGCGCTTTCGGCGGCCGACTTGTCGCCGCTCGCGATCGCTTCCTCGACCTTGCGGACGAAGGTGCGCATGCGGCTGCGGCGGTCCTTGTTGACCTCCGTCTTCTTTGCAATCACACGGATTGCCTTCTTTGCGGACTTCGTGTTCGCCATCGATCTACGGACCTTTGTCAGCGGGACGCCCGGACAGTATCCGGAAACGCCAGCAGAAACCTGTTTGAAGAAAAGGCGGCCCGCGCAAAGACGCGAGCCGAGCCCTCGAAAGCGGGCGTTATACGCGCCGCCCCGGCTTTCGTCAACCGGCGAAAAGACCCGAAAAACAGCGGCAAAAGGGCCTGTTTTCCGGGGTTTTTCCTACTTGTTGCGGAACTGCGGTTTCCGCTTCTCGACGAAAGCGGCCATGCCCTCGGTCTGATCCTCGGTGGCGAACATGGAATGGAACAGCCGCCGCTCGAAGCGGACCCCTTCCGAAAGGGTGGTTTCGTAGGACCGGTTGACGCTCTCCTTGGTCATCATGGCGATGGGGAGCGACATCTCGGCAATCGTCTGCGCGGTCTTGAGCGCGTCTTCCAGGAGCTGGTCGGCGGACACGACGCGGCTGACGAGACCGGCGCGCTCGGCCTCCTCGGCATCCATCATGCGGCCGGTCAGGCACATTTCCATCGCCTTCGACTTGCCGACGAAACGGGTGAGGCGCTGCGAGCCGCCCGCACCCGGCATGACGCCGAGCTTGATCTCGGGCTGGCCGAACTTCGCGTTGTCGGCGGCGATGATGAAGTCGCACATCATGGCAAGTTCGCAGCCGCCGCCAAGCGCGTAGCCCGCGACCGCAGCGATGACCGGCTTGCGGCAGCGCGTGGCGCGCTCCCAGTTCGCGGTGATGAAGTCTTCCCGGTAGACATCCATGTATGATTTCGGCTGCATCTCCTTGATGTCGGCGCCGGCGGCGAAGGCTTTCTGCGAGCCGGTGATGACGATGCAGTGGATCGCGTCGTCCGCCTCGCAATCGTCGAGCGCGGATGTGAGTTCGTCCATCAGGGCCTTGTTGAGCGCGTTCAGCGCATCCGGGCGGTTCAGCGTGACGACGACGACCGCGCCTTTCTTTTCAACCAGAAGGTTCTGGTAGGCCATGACGTACTCCCTGTTCTCAAGGCAAAAGATTGTTGCGGCGCAGCTATCCGATGCGTTGCGCCGTTTGCGTGACGTTATTGGGGTTCGATGGAGAAGCGCACCTCGGTATGCGATTGCGACACCGGAACGATCTGGATTTCAAGCTGCTCGCCTTCGCGGCGGAAAAGCAGAAGTTCGCCGATAAGCTCATATTCGGCCGCGCGCGTCCAGCCAAGCTGGGGCAGCGTCTCGATGTAGAAGGCGCGCACGGCGGAGGGCGCGACGTCGCCTTCGGCGACGCTCCTGACGATGCGGCCGGCGGGCTTGTCGAAGACGATGCCGCCATCGCCGGTTTCCGCGAGCCCTTCCATCAGCGGCATGTCCTCGACCGCATCGAGAAACCCCTCCGCATGGGCGGGGGCGGCCGCGAGAAGAAGTGCGCAACAGAACAGGGCTGCGCGGATGGAAAGTGCCATGCCGGGATTCCTCTGGCGTTCTACCGCTGGCAGGCGGGACAATAGAAAGTCGAGCGTGCCGATTGCACGATGCGCCTAACGGTACCGGTACAATCCGGCTTTGAACAGGCTTGGCCTTCGCGGTCGTAAACGGCGAAGGAATGCTGGAAATAGCCGAGTTCGCCGTCGGTATGCGCGTAGTCGCGCAGCGTCGAGCCGCCTGCCGCTATCGCGTCGGTGAGAACCGCGCGGATGGCGGCGGCAAGGCGTTCGATTCTGACGGGTCCCGCTACGGAAGCCGCGCTCCTTTTCGGCGAGAGCCCCGCCCGCCACAGCGCCTCGCAGACATAGATATTGCCGAGACCGGCGACGTTGCGCTGGTCGAGCAGCGCTGCCTTGACCGGCGCGCGGCGGCCCTTGAAGCGTTCGGCGAGCGTTGCGGCGGAAAACTCGTTGCCGAGAGGTTCCGGCCCGAGGGCGGCGATGTGTTTGCTGGCGGCGAGGCCCGCGCCGGAGACGAGATCCATGAAGCCGAAACGGCGGTGATCCGCATAGACGATGCGGGTTCCGTCCTCCATGTCGAAAACGATGTGGTCATGGGTTTCGCTGCCCGGCATGCCGAGATGGAAGAGGCCGGGGGCGCTCTTGCCGTTTGGCCCGTGGATGGTGAAGCGGCCCGACATGCCGAGATGCATGATGAGGACTTCTTCCTCGCCGCCCGGGGCGGGTTCCAGATGGACAAGGATGTATTTGGCGCGGCGGCCGAGATGCGCGACGCGGCGGCCGGTGAGGCGCTCGGCGAAACGTTCCGGCAGCGGGAAGCGGAGATCCGGACGGCGCTGCGTCACATGCGCGATGACGCGGCCCTCCAGCGCGGGCGCGAGGCCGCGGCGGACGGTTTCGACTTCGGGCAGTTCGGGCATCGGGTTCCACTCGTCAAACGGGGGATGAAAGTAGCGCGCCGCCGCGGGGGGCGCCATGAGCTAATCCCCGTCGGGATTGGCCCGTGGCCTGTCTTGTCTGGACCGTTTCCCGAACCGGCAGGCAGTTCCGCCTGCCTGGAAAACGGTCTATGGTCCGCCGCATGAGCGCAGAGGCAAAAAAGCAGGGAGCCGGCGGCACCGCGGGCGAAACCCATTTCGGTTTCCGCACCGTGGCGGAGGCGGAAAAGGCCGGGCTCGTGCACGAGGTGTTCGAGCAGGTGGCGGAACGCTACGACCTGATGAACGATCTCATGTCGGGCGGGCTGCACCGGGCATGGAAGCAGTCGATGATCGACTGGCTGAACCCGCCGCGGAACGACCGTCCCTTCCACCTGATCGACGTGGCGGGCGGCACGGGCGACATCGCCTTCCGGTTCCTGGAACGCGCGGGCGAGGGCGCGCAGGTGACGGTCTGCGACATCAACCGGCACATGCTCGGCGTCGGCCAGACGCGCGCGGAGGCGAAAGCCTTCGAGGGGCGCGTCGAATTCGCCTGCGGCGATGCGGAGACGCTGCCCTTTCCCGACCGCTCGTTCGACGCCTATACGATCGCGTTCGGCATCCGGAACGTCACACATATCGAGAAGGCGCTGAAGGATGCCTACCGCGTGCTGAAGCCGGGCGGGCGTTTTCTCTGCCTCGAATTCAGCCATGTCGCGGTGCCGGGCATCGACGACATCTATGAGGCCTATTCCTTCGCGGCGATTCCACGCATGGGCAAATGGGTGACGGGCGACGGCGCGCCGTACCAGTATCTCGTCGAAAGCATTCGCCGTTTTCCCGACCAGGAAACATTCAAGCGCATGATTGCAGATGCGGGCTTCGGCAATGTGAGCTACCGCAACCTGACCGGCGGCGTCGCGGCGCTTCATTCCGGCTGGCGTCTCTAGATGCTGAGAGCCGCCCGCTCCCTTGTGCGGCTGACACGCGCCGCGCGCGTACTCGGCAAGCATGACGCGCTGTTTCCGCTGGAACTGCGCGCGGAAATGCCGGCGATCCTTCTCGCGCTGATGCCACTTGCGAAAATCCGCTTTCCCTGGGAAGCCGAACCCGAGATCCGAAGCGGCGATGCGGGCGAACGGCTTGCAACCGCGCTCGCGGCACTCGGCCCGGCTTACATCAAACTCGGACAGTTCCTGGCGACGCGGCCCGACATCATCGGCGCCGATCTCGCGGGCGACCTTTCCTCGCTGCAGGACAAGCTGCCGCCCTTCCCGATGGAAGAAGCGCGCGCGATCATCGAGGAAAGCATCGGCAAGCCGGTGGAGGAACTGTTCAGCAGCTTGAGCGAGCCGATCGCCGCCGCTTCCATCGCACAGGTACACAAGGCGCGTACCAGAGCGGGAGGCGAAAGCGAGGAAGAACGCGATGTCGCGGTGAAAGTGCTGCGCCCCGGCATCGAGCAGCGCTTCGCGGGCGACCTCGAGAGTTTCTTCTGGGCGGCGGAGCGGATCGAACGCAACTATGCGCCCGCGCGCCGGCTGCGGCCTATCGAGATCGTCGAGACGCTGGCGGAAAGCGTGAAGCTCGAAATGGATCTGCGCCTGGAAGCGGCCGCCATGTCGGAGATGGCGGAGAACACCGCCAAGGATCCCGGCTTCCGCGTGCCGAAGATCGACTGGGAGAGAACCTCGCGGCGCGCGATGACGATGGAGTGGATCGACGGTATCCCGGCATCCGACCGGGGCGCGCTCGTCGCCGCCGGGCACGACATGGCCCGCCTCGGCCGCCAGGTCATTCAATCCTTCCTGCTGCATGCGATGCGCGACGGGTTTTTCCATGCCGACATGCATCAGGGCAATCTCTTCGTCGACGCCGACGGGCGGCTTACCGCTGTCGATTTCGGCATCATGGGGCGGATCGACCAGAACGAGCGCCGCTTCATGGCGGAAATCCTCTACGGACTGGTGACGCGCAATTATGTGCGCGTGGCCGAAGTTCACTTCGAAGCCGGATATGTGCCCAATTCGAAAAGCGTCCATGCCTTCGCGCAGGCGCTGCGCTCGGTCGCCGAGCCGATCTTCGGGCGGCCCGCGCGCGAGGTCTCGATGGGCAAGCTGCTGGCGCAGCTTTTCCAGGTGACAGAACAATTCGACATGCGGACGCGGCCCGAACTCATTCTTCTCCAGAAGACGATGGTGGTGGTCGAAGGCGTCGCGCGGCATTTCGATCCCGATCACAACATCTGGGAGAGCGCGGAGCCGGTGCTGAAATCCTGGATGATGGACAAGATGGGCCCGGAAGCGCGCATCGAGGAAGCGGCGGCAGGGGCAATGCAGCTCGGCCGCGTGATGAGCCACCTGCCGGAGGTGCTGGACCGGGCGGAGCGCACCGCCAGACTGCTCGCCGAGAGCGTCGACGAAGAAGGGGTGCGCCTTCATCCCTCTTCCGCCGACGCCATTGCGCGGGCCCAGGAGGCGCGTTTTTCCAGGCGGCAGCCCCTGATCTGGCTCGCCATCGGGGCCGTCGGCGCGCTTCTTATCGCCAACCTCTTCTGAATAAAGCGTTTTCCGGCTCAAATCCGGCGTATCGCCGATGTGCGATTTGATCTACAAATCTGCGTCGTGAATATTTATATTTGCACCAAATTCCCGGCAGAACTTTCTTCAGGGTTCGGGCGCGGGCAAGGACGCAGGAGACAGGCTTGAGCGAGAACATCCTCAAAGACCGGCGCGTGCTGCTGATCATCGGCGGCGGCATCGCGGCCTATAAATGCCTGGAGCTGATCCGGCGCCTGAAGGAGCGCGGCGCCGCCGTGCGCGCGATCATGACGAAGGCGTCGCACGAGTTCGTGACGCCGCTCTCGGTGTCGAGCCTGACGGGCGACAAGGTCTATACCGATCTCTTCAGCCTCACCGACGAAGCGGAGATGGGCCATATCGAGCTGTCGCGCGATGCGGACCTGCTGGTCGTCGCGCCCGCGACCGCCGACATCATGGCGAAGATGGCGAACGGGCTCGCGAACGACCTCGCCAGCACGGCGCTGCTCGCGACCGACAAGAAGGTGCTGATCGCGCCCGCGATGAATGTGCGGATGTGGACGCATCGCGCGACGCAGCGGAATTTCGAGACACTTCTGGCGGACGGCGTCGATTTCGTCGGCCCGAACGAGGGCGACATGGCCTGCGGCGAATACGGGCCGGGGCGGATGGCGGAACCCGCCGAAATCCTCGCCGCCATCGAGGCTCATTTTTCCGAACTCGCCTATCCGGGCGGCGGGCCGCTCAAAGGCAAGCGCATCCTCATCACCTCCGGGCCCACGCATGAGCCGATCGACCCGGTGCGCTATCTCGCGAACCGTTCATCCGGCAAGCAGGGCTATGCGATTGCGCAGGCCGTGGCGCGGCTCGGCGCGGAGACGGTGCTCGTTTCCGGTCCGACGACCCTGCCCGATCCGCCCGGCGTGACGGTGACGCGCGTGGAAACGGCGCGCGAGATGCTCGCCGCCTGCGAAGCCGCACTTCCCGCCGATATCGCGATCTGCGCGGCCGCCGTCGCCGACTGGCGCGTCGCGAGCGATGCCGAACAGAAACTCAAGAAAGCGCCCGGCGAGCAGGCGCCCGCGCTGGCGCTGGTCGAGAACCCCGACATTCTCGCCACGCTGTCGCAGATGAAGGGCAAGCGCCCGGCGCTTGTCGTCGGTTTCGCCGCCGAAACCGAGAAGGTTGTCGAACACGCCACCGCGAAACGCCAGCGCAAGGGCTGCGACTGGATCGTCGCGAACGACGTTTCGCCCGCGACGGGCGTGATGGGCGGCGACCTCAACACCGTGCACCTCATCACGCGCGAGGGACAGGAGGACTGGCCGCTGCTGCCGAAGCAGGCCGTCGCCGAACGCCTTGCGCGCCGCATCGCAGATCATTTCGTTACATCGAAGGCCGCCGAATGAATCCTGAAATCGACGTCCGCGTGCAGCGGCTGCCGCATGCCAACGGACTTGCCCTGCCGCGCTACGAAACGAGCGGTGCCGCGGGGCTCGACCTGACTGCCGCCATTCCCGACGACGAGAAGCTGGTGCTCGCGCCGGGCGAGCGCGCGATGGTGCCGACGGGGCTCGCGATTGCGCTGCCGGAAGGCTTCGAGGCGCAGGTGCGTCCGCGCTCGGGCCTCGCGGCGAAGAACGGCGTCACGGTGCTCAATTCACCGGGCACCGTCGATTGCGATTATCGCGGCGAAGTGAAGGTGATCCTCATCAATCTGGGACAGGAACCCTTCACGATCGAACGTGGCACGCGAATCGCGCAGATGGTCGTGGCGCCGGTGACGCGGGCGCGGCTCACGGAGACGGAAACACTGGACGAAACGGCAAGGGGCGCGGGGGGCTTCGGCTCGACCGGAACGAAGGGGTGAGTGCGGGATGCTGAGACTTTCCAAGAAAACCTGGCTGGCGCTGGAAGCCGTCGTCGATGTCGCGATCAATGCACGGCCAGACCCTGTGCAATCGAAGGAAATCACCAAGCGGCAGGGGATTCCGCAGCGCTATCTCGAACAGGTGATGCAGCAGCTTGTCCATGCCGGCATCCTGAAAGGCGTGCGGGGGCCGCGCGGCGGCTATACGCTGGCGCGCGAGCGCAGGCGCATTCTCGTCGGCGAGGTGGTGCGCGTCGTCGGCGCGATGGAAGCCTCCGACGAACCGGCAAGTGCGGCGCCGTCGGAACTCGGCGAGCGCGTGATCGCGCCGTTGTGGCAGGATGTGCAGAAGGAACTGATGGAACGGCTCGACGGCATCACGATCGAGGATCTCTGCCGGAAGGCGGAGGAATCCGGGGTCGGCAACTCGAAATCGAACGCCGACTTCATTATCTGAATTCGAAGGCTTCGGCACGCGCGGCGCGAAGCGTCACATTTGGTCCGGGAGGCCAGCATGAGCGAGAGCAAGAAACCAGGACGCGGACGCATCTATAACAGCATCACCGAAACCATCGGCGATACGCCGCTGGTGCGGCTCAATCGCATGGCGAAGGAAGCGGGCGTCGGCGCGGACATCCTGCTGAAGCTCGAATTCTTCAATCCGCTGTCGAGCGTGAAGGACCGCATCGGCGTCGCGATGATCGAGGCGCTGGAGCAACAAGGCAAGATCACCGACAACACGGTCATCATCGAGCCGACTTCCGGCAATACCGGCATCGCGCTTGCCTTCGTCTGCGCGGCGAAGGGCTACCGGCTCATTCTCTGCATGCCGGAGAGCATGTCGATCGAACGGCGCAAGATGCTGGCGCTGCTCGGCGCGGAGCTGGAACTGACGCCGAAGGAAAAGGGCATGAAGGGCGCGATTGCCCGCGCGGAAGAGCTTCTGGCGCAACATCCGAACTCCGTGATGCCGCAGCAGTTCGACAATCCGGCGAACCCGGAAATCCACCGCAAGACGACGGCGGAAGAAATCTGGAACGACACGGACGGCAAGGTCGATGTCGTGATTTCGGGCGTCGGCACGGCGGGTACCTTCACCGGCGTCGGCTCCGTGCTGAAGGCGAAGAAGCCCAGCGTGAAGATGATCGCCATCGAACCGGAAGACAGCCCTGTGCTTTCCGGCGGGCAGCCGGGGCCGCACATGATCCAGGGCATCGGCGCGGGCTTTGCGCCGGGCAACCTCGACAAGTCGCTGATCGACGAGGTCATCACGGTCGGCAACGAGACGGCGTTCGAGTTTTCCCGCAAGGCGGCGCGGATGGAAGGCATCGCGGGCGGCATCTCGTCGGGGGCGGCCATCGCGGTCGCGCTCGAAGTCGGCGCGCGGCCTGAAATGAAGGGCAAGACGATCGTCGCGATCATCCCTTCCTTTGCCGAGCGCTATCTCTCGACGGCCCTGTTCGACGGGCTCTGAGCTATTTAGCGGAACTGCCTTCCGCCGTTTCGGAGGGCAGTTCCGCGCCCTTCGCGCCGGGGCCGAGTTCGACCGTCATCGAGCGCGCATCGAGCGGCTCGCCGCATTCCGAACAGGTGTGAACCGCGTGCACGACCTGGCCACAGGCTTTGTGGCGGCGGATAACGGGCGGACCTTCCGCGCCCGACATCCATTTGTCGCCCCAGTCGAGCAGCGAGAGCATGACGGGATACAGATCGAGGCCCTTTTCGGTGAGGCGGTATTCCTCGCGGCGCGGACGCTCCTGATAAGGCACCTTGGTCAGCACGCCGGCATCGGTCAGTTTTTTCAGGCGGTCGGCCAGCACGTGGCGGGCGATGCCGAGGCGCTGTTCGAATTCCTCGAAGCGGCGCACGCGCAGGAAACATTCGCGCAACACGAGCAGCGTCCACCTGTCGCCGACAATGGACAGGGACCGGGCAAGCGAGCAGGGCTCGCGATCTAGCTCTTCCCAACGCATGAAAGCTCCTTTTCCCTATCAGTATAGCTTGACAGGTTCCGTTTCGGAACCCATTGTATTTCATGTAAGTTCGAAAATAGAACTGATAGAATCCGGTCAGCAGCCGGCACGGGAGGAGCGCGCCATGAGCGAGAAGAAAGCGGCCGTCATCATCGGCGCGGGCGACGCCACGGGCGGCGCCATCGCAAAGCGCTTCGCGAAGGAAGGCTATGTCGCCTGCGTGACGCGGCGGGACGCGGAAAAGCTCGTGCCGCTGACAGACGAGATCCGGGCGGCGGGCGGCGAGGCGCGCGGGAGCGGCGGCGGGGCGGGTGCGGACGGGGGCGACGGACAGGGGGCCCTGGTGCATGTCGGCATGGAAGAAGCCGTCGCGCATGGCATGGCGCAGGAACGACTGGACGACGGTGACGCCGATCTGCTTGGTGTCGTGGCCGGCGGCGACGATGCCGGCCACGTCGCTGAGCTTGAGGCCGTCGATCCACTCCATGGTGATGACGTCGCGGCCGGTGCGCTCCCAGTCGATCGCCGGCACCCGGAAGCCCTGGTGGCGGGCGACGTTCTCGGCCATCTCGGAGGAGGCCGCCGCCTCCAGCCGCAGATCCATCTCGATGCGGGTCGACTGGGTCAGCGTCTCGACGACGGCGACGGGCCGCAGCCGCCGGGACGCCCGCACGAAGCGCTCCAGGAACCGGGCGATGAA